>DAOUBX010000245.1:0-35896 GCA_034432445.1 Anaerolineales bacterium | reverse complement strand
AGCACGGGGGAGGGGTTAGTGTTGGCGCTCAAGCTGCACGTCCAGGGTAATGTCGAACAGGCGCTGCCAGGGCAGGACGACACCGGCCACGCGGAGGGAGCCGATGGTAATCTGGGCGTCGCCCGCGCTCACCGTGCGGCCGACGAAGCGGCGATCCGACAGCTCACGACCGGCCGCGGCCAACCGCGCTTCTGCCAACTGCCGCGCCGGCTCGGCCAACGGCCCCAGGTGCGCCAGGGTGGCCGGCGCGCCCAGCCGTGGCAATTCCTGCAGCATGATCTGAGTGCGCAACCGGGCCATGAACAACAGGTCCTCGACTAGGCGCAGGAAGAGCAGGCGCACGTGGGCGGCCAGCGCGTCGGCCGCTGCGCCGTGTTGCTGCTGGAGGCGGCGGACCACGGCCTGCGCCAGCGCGCTGCCCAGGCTGTTGCCGGCGGTGTTCCAGCCGGCGTAGGCCGCCAGTTGGCTGAGCTCCACTTCGGCGCAGAGCAGGTCACCCAGGGCCGCGTCTCCGGCGTTGACGAAGGCCACGTCCACCACGGCGCAGGTGCGGCCGGCGGCCACGTCCTGCGCCAGGCTGCGCACGAACTCGGGTAGGTTGCGCCGCGGGGTGTACAGCTCACGCAGGGTGGCGGCGATGTGAGGCTGACGGCGGTAGGCCAGCACGGCCTGGCGCGCCGGCTCGGGCAGGGCGGCGATCTGGTCGTCGCTCAACAGCAGGGCGTACTGGTCTGGCCCATTGCCCTGCACCTCGGCCGGCGCGTTGACGTAGAGCAGCAGGTCGGCGCTCTCCGGGCTGCCGGCCAACACGCCGCCCAGCGGCCCCAGGTGCGCCTTGACCAGCTCGGCCATGGGCCGGTCCTCGTAGGCGGTGACCACCGGGTCGGCGCCGCTGAAGCGCAACCAGACGCGCGGCCGGAAGCCGGCCTGCTGCGCGGCGTAGCGCGCCAGCAACAGCATATCGGTCTCGTCGGCGCCGGGGTAGACCGAGACGCGGTGAGACAGTCCGCGCTCCTGCACCAGCCGGCGCAGCGCCCGCGCCTCGGCGATGTTCCAGCCGTAGTCCACCGTGTCGTCCTGCGGCACGATCAGGTAGTCGAAGATCCCCTCGGCCGTCCACTCGACCATGGCGCGGTTGACGGCGTGGTTGCGCGCCCGGCCGCCGCGGTAGTCGGCGACGACTGCAGCCGGCAGCTCGCCGCGCAGGCGGGCCAGCTCGGCTTCCTCGGCGGCGGTGGCCACAGCCATGGCCTGGCGATCCTCCAGCACCGACAGGCGAAAGAGCCGCGCGCCGTAGTTGGCCCAGTAGGCCTTCTCCTCCTCGGCGTGGTTGTCGCGGTTGACGCGCATGAGCACGGAGTAGGCAAGGATGGTCAACTCTGGGCGCCGGCGCTTGAGCTCACGCAACAGCTCCAGGCGCCCCAGCACGGTCGCCAGGCTGTCGGCCGAGCGGCGGGCGTTGACCAGCCCGCCAAAGCCCAGGGTGTCGATGGCGACGATCAGGGCGTCGGCCCGGCGCGCGGCATCGGCCAGCCAGCCGGCCAGCCGCGCCATCTCGCCCACGCGCCACGGGGTGCCCAGCCAGTCCTTGGGGGGCAACAGCACGGTCAGTCCGGCCGCCTGGCCCAGTAAGTCCAGACACTCGTAGTTGACGGCGCGGTCGTCCAGAGGGAGGATGGCGATGCAACGGCTAGACATGGCGACAGTTACTTTGCTTCGTAGTTACGACTTCAGTCGTTCCGAACGGCGGAGACGGCTGATGAACCTTAAGATAATACTTCGGCAACAGAGCGAAGCGCGTCCAGGTGCGAGCTCGCGGGGGAATGAAGTTCCCCCGCGAGCTCGCATGAGGGACGACTCGCCGCAAGCATCTATTACCGGATCATTTTCTTAACCTTCATCAGTCGTCACTACCAAGGCTCGATGGCGCGTTTAGGCCGCGCCTTGCAGCGCAGCGACGAAGCGGCGGGTGATCTCCTGCGGCCGGGTGATGGCTCCGCCGACGATCACGGCCAGCGCGCCGTAGTCCAGCGCCTGCCGCGCCTGCTCCGGCGTGTGGTAGCGCCCCTCGGCCAGCAACGGCACGCGCAGCCGGCCGGCCAGCGCCCGCACCAGCTCCAGGTCTGGCCCGGGTAGCTTGGGGCTGTGGGGGGTGTAGCCGGAGAGGGTGGTGGAGACCAGATCAGCGCCGGCGGCCTCAGCGGCCAGGGCCTCAGACGCGGTGGCGATGTCGGCCAGGACGAGGCAGCCGGTGGTTTGGTGGATGGCGGCGATGTAGTCGGCCAGGCTGCCGGGCTGGGGCCGCGGCCGTGCGGTGGCGTCGATGGCGATCACGTCGGCGCCGGCGGCGGCCACGGCCTGCGCGTGGGCCAGGGTGGGCGTGATGTACACGTCGTAGCCGGGCAGGTGATCCTTGTACAGGCCGATGATCGGCAGATCGACGGCGGCGCGGATAGCGGCGATGTCGACCGGAGTGTTGGCGCGGATGGCGCGGCCGCCGCCCACGCGCGCCGCGATGGCCATGCGCGCCATGATCTCGGCGCCGTACAACGGCTCATCGGGCAGAGCCTGGCAGGAGACAATCAGTTGGCCGCGCACCTGGGCCACGAAGGCCTGCAGGCTGAGCTTGGGTTGCAAAGATGGTTGGTTCATGACTCGCCCTCGGAGCGGCTGACGTGAAAGTAGAGGCGGGCAAGCTTGCCGCGCATGATGGCCCGGCTGAACTCGATGATGCGACCGTCGGCCCCGTGCACGGTGGTGTCGATCATCAGCGCCGGCTGGCCCGTAGCGACGTCCAGGATGTTCGCCTCCCACTCCCGCACCAGCACCGGCTCGATGAACTGATCGGCCTCTTTGGGAGTGACGCCGTATACCTCGGTGAGGACGCGATAGAGCGAGCCGCTGAGATCCTGGCTGAGCAGGTCGGGGGCGATGGCGGCGGGCAGGTAGGCCGTCTCGATCATCAGCGGCTGGCCGTCGGCCAGGCGCAGGCGCACCAGCTTGTGCACCGGCGTCCCCTCGGCCAAGCCCAGATGCTGGGCGATATCGAAGGGTGCCGGCAGGGTCTCGGCCTCCAGCACCTCGCTTGAAGCCTTGCGCCCGAGTTGCGCCATGCGCTGGCTGAAGCTCAGCAGGCGCGCGTGGCTGGGATGCAACTTGGGCTCGGCGACGAAGGTGCCCACCCCTTGGCGGCGCACCAACAGCCCCTCGTTTACCAGCTCGCTAATGGCCTGGCGCACGGTGAGGCGGTTGACGCCGTAGCCGGCGGCCAGCTGCGTCTCGGCCGGCAGGGGGTCGTTGGGCTGTAGAGCGCCGGTCTGGATCAGCTTGAGCAGGTGCTCCTTGATCTGGTGGTACAGCGGCAGCGGGCTGTTGGGATCGATCGCGGAGGCAAGGTCATCGGGAAACTGCGTTAGCGAGTTTGGCATGGAACATCAACCCTTGACGGCGCCGGTCAAGCCGCGCACGAAATGGCGCTGCAGCAACAAGAAGAAGATCAAAATCGGGATGATGGTCATGATTGCGCCGGCGGCAATGGAGCGGAAGTCCGACGAGAACATGCCGCGCAGCGCGTTCAGGCCGACCGGCATGGTGTAGAGGTCGCGATTGCGCAGCATGATCGAGGGCCAGAGCAGGGAGTTCCAGTTGGCCGCGGCGGTGAAGATGGCGGCGGTGGCCAGCGATGGCCGGATGGTGGGCAACAAGATCTGCCACCAAATGCGCAGCTCGCTGGCGCCGTCGATGCGGCCGGCGTCGATCAGGTCATTCGGTATGGTCTGGAAGGCCTGGCGGAGCAGAAAGATGTTGAAGGCAGTGGCGATGTTGGGAAAGATCAGGCTGTAGAGCGTGTCGATGTACTTGAACACCTTCACCGCCAGGATAAAGCTGGGGATGTAGGTCAGCTCGACCGGCACGATCAGCGTAGCCAGCAGCAAGTAGAAGATCAGGTCACGGCCGGGAAAGCGCATCTTGGCCAGCGGATAGGCCGCCAACGAGGTGATCAGCACGTTCAGCGCCACCACGGAGCCGGTCACGATCAAACTGTTGAGGAAGAAGCGCCAGACCGGCAATTGGTTCCAGACCTTGACGTAGTTGTTGAGGGTGGGGTCTTGGGGGATGAGCTGAGGTGGCATGGAGAAGACGGCGTCGTTCGGCCCCTTGAAGGAGGTCACCAGCAACCAGAAGAAGGGGATCACGGTGATCAGGCTGGCCAGGATCAGCACACCGTACCAAAATAGGTTCTCGGCCCAGCGCCGGCCGCGCCGACTGTCTTTGGGAGTGGTGGCAGTGGTCATCGTTCAGGCTCCGTTCCGCGTTCCAGGATGCGCACGTTGAAGATCGAGAGAGTCAGGGTGATGATCAAAAGGACCACAGCCACAGCCGAGGCGTAGCCCACGTGCTGCAGACGGAAGGCTTGCTTCCACAGGTAGAAGACCATGGTCACGCCGCTGTTCAAGATGCCGCCGGTGGCGTCGGTCAAGACGTAGATCTCGTCGAAGACCTTGAGCGCGGCCAGGCTGCTGATCACGGCCACGAAGACGATCGAGGGTCGCAGGCCGGGCAGGCTGACGTGCCAGTGCTTCTGGATATTGTTGCAGCCGTCGATCAGCGCCGCGTCGTACAGCTCCTCGGGGATCGACTGCAAACCGGCCAGAAAGACCACCATGTAGTAGCCCACGCCCATCCAGATGGTCATCAACATCGCGAGCGGCAGAATAAAGCGCGGCTCGCTGAGCCAGACGATCGGCTTGTCCAGAATGCCCAACGCCAGCAAGGCGCCGTTGACCAGGCCGCCGGTGCCGTCGAAAAGCCACTTCCAGGCGATGCCCACCGTGACGCTGCCGGTGATCACCGGGACGTAGTACAGCGCGCGAAAGCCGCCAATGCCGGGCAGGCGACGATTCAAAGCGATGGCCAGAGAGATGGAGAGGACCATGATGATCGGCGTCGCCAACAGGTAGATGAAGGAGTTGCGCAGCGCCTTCCAAAACACGTCATCTTTGAGTAGCTGCTCGAAGTTGGCCAGGCCGATGAACTGCGGCGGCCGCAGGATGTCGTACTCGGTGAAGCTGAAGTAGGCCACAGCGATGATCGGATAGACGGTGAAGATCAGCGTGAGCAGTAGGGCCGGGGAGAGAAACAGGTACGGCGTGAGCTTGGAACGCATGGCCAGGCGCCTCCGGTCGGGTGTGGTGTGGTCAAGTGGAACCCCTCTGTTCCACGGCGAGGCAGGAGTCGGTGCAAGTCGGCGTTGGTCTGGTTATGACGTGGGGTGAAGGCTCTGGCCAGCGCTAAGCGTCAAACCCGGCTGCAGTAGACTTCCGCTGCTTGCAAGTCTCATTCGGTCGTTCACGATTTGGCTCGTACTATCCGCTTCGACGCACTGCTGGAGATTAACGAATTATCCCGGATACCTTGGTTGAGATGTGATCGGCTTGCCAGCGAGGGGCACCGGGGGATGAATCCCGCCGACTTAAGAACAGCGCCCGATCAATCCGGCTTTGTGGCGTCTCAGCAAGCCCCGTTGCCGGGGCGCCGTTTGCCAGCCGGGGGTCTTGAGCCCCTGGCGGCTCCCGCCAACACGCGCTGCGCATGGTTCGCTCGATAGCCGGATTATTTCGTTAATCTTCAAAAGTGCGCACTACAAACGGCTGCTGAATGGGCAGCACAGCGGTGTTGGCGTTGCTTGCGCCAGCCAGCAAGATCGCAGGACCGGCGCAAGCAACGCAGGGAGAAAGGAGGTGGTTACTGCAGCAAGGCGTTGGCCTGCTGCACGGCCTCGGTCAGCGCAGTCTGCGCGTCAGCGCCGCCGAAAACAACCTGCTCGAAGGCCGCGCGCACGATCTCGTTGACATCGGCCGGCTTGGGGATCTCGGGCATGATGTTGGTCTGCTGGGAGATGATGCCCTCGGCCAGCGGCCGCGCCAGCTCCTCGATCGCCACCGGCTTCTGGGTGAAGAAGGGATCCTTGTAGGACTCCGGCGACGAGGGATAGATGCTGACGATCTTGGAGAACTCGAGCTGGCTGCGCGGGTTGGTGAAGAAGGTGGCCAGGGCCATGGCGGCCTTGGGGTACTTCGTGGCGCCGGTCACCACCAGCGACATCGAAACCGGCGGCAGCGCGCCCGACTTGCCGATGGCCTGGGGCGCGATGTCCAGATAGCCGTACAGGCCGGGGTTGTTCTCGCGCACCACGCGGATGAGCTGCGGGCCGGTGACGTAGAAGGGCATTTGGCCGGTGCTGAAGCGCTCCAGGCCGGTACGGTCGTCGGCCAACAGGATGTCACGCGCGGTCCAGTCGTTCTTGATCATCTCGGCCCAGTAGTTGAGCCACTCAACGGCCTCAGGCGAGTCGAAGGTGAAAGCTGTGCCGTCGTCGTTCATGACCTTGACGCCGCCCTGATAGGCCATGTCCATCAGCAGGTTGTCGGCGCGCATGCGCAGGCCACAAGGGATACCCGTCTGTTCCTTGATGGTCTTGCAGACCTGCATGAGCTGGTCGAAGTCCTTGGGCATGTCCTCCATGGTCAGGCCGGCCTTGGTCAAGAGGTCCTTGTTGACCAGGTAGATGTCGATGGCCTGGTACCACGGCACCTGATAGCTCTTGCCGCCCACGTTCACCTGGTTGAACAGGCCGGGGAAGTACTGATCGATGACCACTTGGGGCAAGTTATCGGTCAGGTTCAGCAGCTGGTCCTTGCTGGCGAACTCAACCACCCAGCTGGTGCTGAGGTTGACCACGTCCGGCGCGTTGCCGGCGGCCAGGCTGTTGCGATACTCCTCCTGCAGCGTCGCTTGGCGGTCCTCCCAATTGACCTTGACGCCGGGATAGGCTTCGTTGAAGCGGGCGATGGTGTCCTTGATGTACTGGTCGAAGGTGGGGGAGAGGTAGAAGGTCCAGAAGGTGATCTCGGCGCCTTCCTCGACGTCCGGGATTGTCGCCTCAGGGTTGGGGCCGGGCGTGGGCGTGACGACCTTCTCGACAACCTTCTCGACTTCCTTGACGACCTCGACGGTCTTCTCGACGACGACTTCCTCAGTAACCACCACCGTCTTCTCCACAATCTGGGGCTCGGCAGGGGTGGGCTGGGCGCAGGCTGACAGGGCAAAAGCCAGCACCAAGACCAGCGATAGAACGGTCAACAGTCTGCGATTCATGGCGGATTTCCTCCTTTGCGGATAGGTAAGTGGGCTGTGACGCAACGCAGGTGTGTGCGCCTTGGGCGAAGGTCATATAGTTGTCTAGATGACTAGATGTAATTGTACATCCATTTTGCTGATTGTCAAGGGGGAACTTGGGCGTGAGCGAGGGAGAATTGACAAACTGTCTACGATGTGGTAACTTGTATACACAAGTATACAAGCAGCACTGCCAGCCCCATCCCGGTCATGGCCTACATCGACAAGACCAGCTACGTCCCTTACTATCAACAGCTCGCCGACCTGCTGCGCAAGGAGATCAGCGCGCGACAGGCCGCTGGCGAGGTGTACCGGCTTCCCTCCGAGAACGAGCTGGCCGAGCGCTATGGCCTCAGCCGCGCCACCGCGCGCCATGCGCTCGACGAGCTGGCGCGAGAAGGCTGGATCTACACTCAGAAAGGCGTTGGTTCCTTCGCCCCTGTGCGCCGTGTGGAGCAAGACGTGACCGCGCTGGTCTCCACCACAGCCGATATGCGCCGCCGCGGCTGGTCGTTGGTAACCAAGGTGTTGGAGGTCGTGCTGCTGCCTGCTCCGGCGCACGTGGCCGACGCGCTGGAACTGCCCGAGGATGAGCCCGTGTACAAGCTGCGCCGGCTGCGCGTGGTAGACCAGACGCCGCTGAGCGTGCAGACGGTCTACCTGCCGGCGGCGCTCTGCCCCAACTTACCTGAAAACAACCTCAGCGGCTCCCTCTATCAACTGCTCGAAGGCCGCTATGGCCTGACCCTGTGGACCGGCCGCGAGACCTTGCGAGCGCGCGCGGCCACGGCCGAGGAAGCCGAACTTCTAGACATGCCGGCCGGCGCGGCCGTGATGTACGCCGAACGCGTGACCTACGGCGCCGACGGCCGCGCCGTCGAATATCTGGAGGCCGTTTGGCGCGGCGACCGCTACGATTTCAAGGTCGCGCTGACGCGGCCCGCCGGTTGAGGGTCGCCCAGGGCCTGGACAGTTCCTGTTAGCCATTCCCACGTGAGGGGAGCTATGAGGAACTGGGAAAAAATCGGCGACGATCACCCCTGGAAAGGAGCACTCCATGAGCCAACCCCGCTTCTCTGCCAACATCAACACCTTCAACGCCTGCGCCGACCGCTATGTGCTGGCGGGCTATGGCCCGCGGTTGACCACCGATCAACTAATTGAGGCCGCCACGCAGGTGCCCGGCCTGACCGGCGTGGAGGTGGTGGGCCTGTGGCACGTCAACGACAGCAACGTCGAGCAGATTCGTCGCCAGATCACCGATGCCGGCTTCGAGGTCACCTGCGTCACACCCGACATCTGGGCCTCCGGCAAGTGGGGCTGGGGCTCCTTCAGCGCCAACGATCCGCAGGTGCGCCGCGACGCCATCCACGAGGTCAAGAAGTCGATGGAGTGGGCCAAGCAGCTCAACTGCCAGGTGGTCGACCTGTGGTTCGGCCAGGACGGCTTCGACTACCCCTTCCAGGCCGACTACCTGGCCGCCTGGGATCGGATGATCGAGGGCACGATCGAGTGCGCCGAGCACGTGCCGGAGGTCAACCTGGTGATCGAGTACAAGCCCAAGGAGCCGCGCACCCACTGCTTCATTGCCACAGTCGGCAAGACACTGCTTTTCCTCGAAAAGGTCAACAAGCCCAACGTCGGCGCCATGATCGACGTCGGCCATGCCCTGATGGCCTACGAGAACGCCGCCGAGTCCGCTGCGTTGTTGCAGTACTTCGGCAACAAGCTCTTCTACATGCACTTCAACGACAACTGGCGGCTGTGGGACGACGACATGACCGTCGGCTCGGTGCACACGATCGAGATGCTGGAGCTGCTCTACTGGCTCGATCGCCTTAACTACAGCGGCTGGTATGCCCTCGACATCTTCCCCTACCGCGAGAACGGCATCCGCGCCGCCAGCGAGAGCATCGCCTGGATCCAGGGCCTGCACGGCCTGCTGGACAAGATCGGCCGCGCACGCATTGCGGAGGTGATCAGCGCCGGCGATGCGATGGACGCGTCGGCGATGCTGCGCCAGGCGCTGCTGGGGTAGTCGGTGATCGGTCATCGGTGATCGGTAAGCGGTAACCGGTTGACGGTGAGCGGTGACCAGTTACAACGCGACACCACCCGGTCCGATCACCGAAAACCGTTCACCGTTCACTGTTTACCGCTCACCGAATACCGTTCACCATTCCCGTATCCCCAACTTCTGGAGTACCTCATGGTCAAACAACTCTACGACCCGCACATGTTCAACTACATGTGGGAGAGCGTCGTGCCCGACGATAACTTCATCATCGGCACGTACTACATCGAGGACACGGTCGACGCCGTGGACGCGGACTTCATCGACCACCTGGAGCAGGTGCAGCGGCTGGCGCTGGAAGGCTCGACTGCCAGTTGGATGGAGGTAAGCGAGGAGACGCCGGAGCTGCGCGAGCGGCTGAGCAGCAAGGTGTTGGGCTACTACGAGGTCCCGGCGCCGCACGGCACCAAGAAGGCGGTGATCCAGCTCGGCTTTTCCACGGCGGCCTGGGACGTCAACACCAACGTGCCGATGCTGCTGCTGTCGATCGCCGGCAACTGCTTCGCCTTTCCCAGCCAGATGCGCCTGTTGGACATCTACATCCCCAAGAAGTTGGCCGAGAAGTTCCAGGGGCCGAAGTTCGGCGTGCCAGGCGTGCGTGAGCTGCTGGGCGTCTACGACCGGCCGCTGGTGCTGCACATCATCAAGCCCAAGATGGGCATGACCCCAGAGGAGACCGCGGCCCAGGTCTACCAGACTGCGCTGGGCGGCGCGGACCTGTGCAAGGACGACGAGATGTGCAGCGAGTTGGACATCTGTCCTTTCGACAAGCGGCTGGAGGCGGTGCTGCGCGCCATCGACGCCGCGCAGCAGAAGACCGGCCGCAAGATGCTGTACATGATCAGCATCACCGACGAGGTGGACCGCGTGCTGGAGAAGGCGCGGCGCGCCTGCCGCGACGGCGCCTCCGGCCTGCTGCTGGCCTACTCCGCCGGGCCGTCGATGCTGCGCGTGGTGGCCGAGGACAAGGATGTGACCGCGCCGGTGCTGCTGCATGTGTCGCACATGCTGGCCTTGCTGCCGACCATCAACTTCCCCGTGCTGGCCAAGATCTGCCGGCTGTGCGGCGCGGACATGATGCTCACGCCCGGCATCTGGTCGAGCATCCCGGTGGCCTCGATGGAGGAGTGCTACCGCACCGCGCAGACCATGCTGGCGCCCTTCTACCACATCAAGCCGATCTGGCCCATGCCCGGCGCGGGCGTGCACCCGGGCGCGGTGGAGCCCATGCTGGCCGAGCACGGCATCGACATGATCTTCATGGCCGGCGGCGGCATGTTGGGCCACCCCATGGGCTACACGGCCGGCGCACGGGCCTTTCGCCAGGCCATCGACGCGGCGCTGGCCGGTGTGCCCTTGCCCGTCGCCGCCAAGGAGCTTCCTGAGCTGCGCGCGGCCTTGGAGACCTGGGGCTATCGCAAGCGCCCGCACACGCGCTGGGGCTACCTCAACCGGGAATTCCACCCCAAGTTCGGGCCGAAGAATCTGTAGGGAAGTAGACAAGGAAACAGGTAGACAAGACATGCGGCTACGGCTCCTTGCCTACCTGCCCACTTGTGTACTTGCCTACTTGTGTACTTGTCTACCCCCTCTGGGAAGCACCTATGCCAGCTCCGCACCCTGATCAACAAACTCAACTCGCGTTGCACCGCCAGATGCTCACCATCCGGCGCTTCGAGGAGCGCTGCAACGCCCTGTATATGCAGGGCAAGATCCCCTCGACGCTGCACCTGTACATCGGTCAGGAGGCGGTGGCGGTCGGTGTGTGCGCGCACTTGAGCGCGGCCGATTGGGTCACCAGCACACATCGGCCGCACGGCCATGCGATCGCCAAAGGTGTGGCGCTGCGCGCGATCATGTCCGAGCTGTACGCCAAGGACACCGGCTGTTGCCGCGGCAAGGGCGGCTCGATGCACGTCGGTGACATCCGCGTGGGCATGCCGCCGGCCATCGCCATTGTCGGCGCCGGCATTCCTATCGCCGCCGGCGCGGCGCTGGCCTTCAAGCAGCTCGACGCCCAACGCCGATCTAGTGGCGAAGCGTTGGAGGATCGTGCCGCGCCTGCCGCCAACCGCGTGGCCGTCAGCTTCTTCGGCGAAGGCGCCGCCAACGAGGGCGCGTTCCACGAGGCGCTGAACATGGCCGCGATCTGGCGGCTACCCGTGGTCTTTGTCTGCGAGAACAACCTCTACGCCGCCTCGACCCCCGTGTCGTGGGCCTTCAAGGTAGAAAACGTGGCCGACCGGGCCGCGGCCTACGGCCTGCCGGGCGAGATCGTGGACGGCAACGACGTGCTGGCGGTGTATGAAGCGGCGGGCCGCGCCGTCGAGCGGGCGCGATCCGGCGGCGGGCCCACGCTGCTGGAGTGCAAGACCTATCGCCTGGTCGGCCACTCGCGCAGCGACCCCCGCACCTATCGCTCAAAGGAAGAGGAGGCCGAGTGGGCCAAGCTCGACCCGATCCCCCGCCTGGCCCAGCAGCTCATCGCCGCCGGGCTGGCGACCGAGGCTGCCCTGGCCGAGATCGAGCAGCAGGTGCTCGCCGCGATCGACGACGCCGTCGCCTTTGCCGAGGCCAGCCCCTCTCCGCAGCCGGAAGACGCGCTGCGGCATGTGTTTTGGCAGGCGTAGGCGAGGGACAGCAGGAAGGGCAAGAAGGGAAAGGAGGGAAAGAAGGGAAAGATAGGAACGAGGGGAGAGAGGGTTGCGCCTCCTGGTTTCCCGCGTTTCCTTGTGTACTTGTCTACTTGTTTCCTTGTGAACTTGCCCGCCCATTGCCTTACTCAGTCGCCGAAGCTGAGCTTCTTGATGATGTGCTTGGCTAGGTTTTCGTTGATCTCCGCATGGCGCGGCACCGGTTGTGACTGTTTGGTTTGAGGATTCGTATACCAGTCGTGGCTGCCCCCGTGGCGTACCAATACGCAGCCCATCTCCTCCAGAATCCGAATCAGATCCCGTCGTTTCATACTAGGCCACTACCATCTCTTCGACCTTGCGAATATAAGGGATCTGGCCGGTTTCGATGTCTTGCAGCAGCTCTCGAAGGTTTGCGACGAGTTCTTCCTTCGAGAATCCTTGCGTCCGATAGTCGGGATAGTCATTCAGGTAGCCGATGAAAAACTCTCCGTCCTTCCAGTAGGTGATTTGCGTGGTCCTCATGGCAGCTCTTGTTGACCTCCAGTTGTCGGAATAAGAATCGATTACGATATCATGGCACATCTTGAAGGGCATAGCGCGTACAACGACAAAGATACAGTGCAACACGCGAGTTGTCAAGTCAAGCGCGAGTTTACCCGCGCCGCCGGAGAGGAGATGCTGAAATGCCGCAAATGAGCATTGCCGAAGCCCTGCGCCAGGCCATTCGCGAGGAGATGCGCCGCGACCCCACCGTGATCTGCATCGGCGAGGACATCGGCATCCCCGGCGGCTTCGGCGGCGCGTTCACCGTCACGCTGGGTCTGTCGGAGGAGTTCGGCCACGAGCGCATCCTGGACACGCCCATCTCCGAGCTAGGGCTGACCGGCATTGCCGTCGGCGCAGCCATGGCTGGCCTGCGGCCGATTGCTGACGTGCAATACGCCGACTTCCTCTTTCTGGCGATGGATCAACTAGCCAACCAGGCTGCCAAGATGACCTACATGTCGGGCGGCACGGTCAAGGTGCCGCTGGTGATGCGCGCGCCGGTGGGCGCGACGGCCCGCGGCTCGCAGCACGCGCAGAGCCTGGAGGCGTTTTTCTGCCACGTGCCGGGCCTCAAGGTGGTTGCGCCGGCCACGGCCTACGACGCCAAGGGCCTGCTCAAAGCTGCAGTGCGCGACGACAACCCGGTAATCGTCTTCGAGCACAAGCTGCTCTACGGCAGCAAGGGCGCGCGCGCCGAGAAGGGCGCGCTCAGCCCGGTCGGCGAGGTGCCCGATGCTTCGCACGACTACATCGTGCCCATCGGCCAGGGCATCGTCCGCCGCGAGGGCAAGGACGTCACCATCGTCGGCAAGCTGCTCACCATGTACCGCGCCCTGGCCGCGGCCGATGTGCTGGCGCAAGAGGGCATCGACGCCGAGGTCATCGACCCGCGCACGCTGGTGCCGCTCGACAAGGAGCTGATCCTCGAATCGGTGCGCAAGACCGGCCGGCTGGTCATTGTCGAGGAGGACAACCTGACCGGCGGCTGGGCCGGCGAGCTGGCCGCCATCGTCGCCGACGAAGCCTTCTGGTACCTGGACGCGCCGGTCAAGCGCGTCTCCGCCCCCGACGTTCCTCCCCCCTTTGCGCCGGTGATGGAGCAGTTCTACGTGCCCTCCGTCGAGCGGGTGGTGGAGGCGGTGAAGGCGTTGTTTTGAGAGAAGTAGACAAGGAAACAAGTAGACAAGGAAACGAGTGGACACGGGAACAAGGAAACAGGAGATTGCTACGGTCCTTCCCTGTTTCCCTCTTTTCCGCCCTGTCCCTCCTTTCCCTTGTCTACCTGTCTACTTGTCTACCTCAGCCGAGCTAGGAAGACCATGCCCACACCCGTCCTCATTCCCCCATTAGGCCAAACCGTCGATACCCTGACCTTCGTAAGCTGGTACAAGCAGGAAGGCGAAGCTGTGCAGCAGGGCGAGCCGCTGTTCGTGGTCGAAACCGACAAGGCGACCTTGGACGTGGAAGCCCCGGCCAGCGGCGTGCTGCAGCAAGTCACGGCCAGGCCCGGCGACGAAGTACAAACGCTGCGGCCGATTGCGGTGATCGTGGCGATGGACGAGGTGGGCGGGGAGGGAACGCGGAGGATCTCAGGGGAACTGAGGGGAACTGAGAGGAACTTGGAGGAATTCGGGGGAACTCAAGGGAACTCAGGGGCGCTGGCGGCGGATGCGACGGCGCGAGCGGCTTCTCCAGAGTCCCTCCCAGTTCCTCCCAGTTCCTCCTCAAGCTCTTCCAGTTCCTCCTCAGCTCCTCCCAGCTCCTCTCCCCGCCTCTTCGCCTCTCCGCGCGCGCGGCGGTTGGCCGCGGAGATGGGCGTGGTGCTGGCCGACCTGTCCGGCACCGGCCCGCAGGGCGCCATTGTGGAGCGGGATGTGCGCGCAGCGGCTGAGCAGCTGGCGGGCAGCACACAGCGGACAGACGTCGGAGATGGCAAGGATAGCGCAACGCTGCAAGAATCAAGGGAACCAATCATCACACCGGTGGCGCGGCGGCTAGCGGATGAGGCAGGTCTGGACTGGCGCAGCTTGCGAGGCAGCGGCCCACGCGGCCAAATCACCCGCCAAGACGTCGAGGCTGCGCTCGCCTCAGTTCCCCCAGCTCCTCCAGTTCGCCCAACCCCCCTCAGCTCGCCCCCCGATCTCCTCGACACCATCCCACTGACCGGCGTGCGCCGCCTCATCGCCGAGCGCATGGCGCGCAGCCAGCGCGAAACCGCAGCCGTGACCCTGACCAGTGAGGCAGATGCCGCCGAGCTGGTCGAGCTGCGGCGCAGGCTGGCCGAGCAAGGCATCCCTGTGTCGTACAACGACCTGTTGATCGCCGTTTTGGCCCGCGCCCTGCGTGAGCACCCGCGGCTGAACGCCTCGCAAGAGGGCGATACGATCAAACTGTGGCGGCGCATCGACATCGGCCTGGCCGTGGACACCGACCGTGGCCTGTTGGTGCCCGTGGTGCGCAACGCCGACCAGAAGGGCTTGGCGCAGCTGGCCGCCGAGACCAAGGACCTGGCCGAGCGCGCGCGCCGCGGCCAGATCACGCCGGACGAGCTGCGCGGCAGCACCTTCACCCTCACCAACCTGGGTATGTTCGGCGTCGACGCCTTCACCCCCATCATCAACCTGCCGGAAACGGCTATCCTGGGTGTGGGCCGCATCAGGGAACGTCCCGCAGCGCTGGCCGGTCAGGTCGTCGTCCGGCCGCTGGTGTGGCTCAGCCTGACCTTCGACCACCGGCTGGTGGACGGCGGTCTGGCTGCGCGCTTCTTGCAGCGGGTTACGCAGTTGGTCGAGCGGCCAGTGCTGCTGCTGGCATGAAACCGCGTCGCTAATTGAACGCCTCCACCCAAGCTTTCCATAGCCGTCCCCGCCCCGGATCGAACGGCAGATAGAACGTCACCCGCTCCAGCAGCCCCACGTAGCGCATCTTGACCAGGTAGGGGATCTCCTCCGGCCGGCCCTCGACGGCGAACTGGGCCAGCATGTCGTCGCTGATCAGCGCAGCCATCTCCTCCCAGCGCTGGCGCACGGCCAGGCTGCTCAGGCGCTCCCGCACCTCGCCCCAGCCGTGCAGCTCCATCACCTTGCTGTAGCTGGGCGTGGAGGCGTAGAAGGCGACTTGGCTGCGCACCTGCTCGCGCGCCTGGGCCATCTCCGTGGCCGTCTCGCCGGTGACCACGAAGACGCTGCTGGAGAGGGCGATGTCCCCCCGCCGCCGGCCGGCTTGGCTCAGCCCCTGCTGCACGTTGGGCAGGATCACCTCGCGCAGGTAGCGGGTGGTGTGGAAGGGGTGGACGTGCAGCCCCTGGCACAGCTCGCCGGCCAACTGACACATCTGCGCGTTGACCGCCGCGATGTAGACGGGCACTGGGGGATACTGGCTGGGGCCGGGGCTGAAAAAGGGCGCCATCAGCGTCAGCTTGTAGTGCTCGCCGCGGAAGTTGAGCCGGCCGCCTGTCTGCCAAGCCTCCCAGACCGCGCGCATGGCCAGGATGAACTCGCGCAGCCGGGCCGCGGGCGGCCCCCACGGCATGCCGAAGCGCCGCTCGATATGCGCCTGCACCTGCGTGCCCAGGCCCAGGATGAAGCGACCCCGCGACGCCTCGCGCAGGTCCCAGGCCAGGTGCGCCACGGAGGTGGGGTTGCGGGCGAAGGCCACTGCGATGGCCGTGCCCAGGCCGATGCGCTCGGTGTGCAGCGCGGCCACAGCCAGCGGCAGGAAAGGATCGTGCTGCGTCTCGCTGGTCCACAGCGTGTCGAAGCCGATGGCCTCGGCCGCCTGCGCCAAATCGACCGCCTCGCGCAGCGTGTTGCTCATGATGGCGACGTCTAGTTTCATGGGAGCTCCTTCAGATGACAGAGTGATAGGGCAACCGGGTGATGAGGCATGGTACATCGAAAGGGGTGGAACAGCAAGCTGCGCGCGCGACAATCCGATCACCCTGTCACAGCTTTGTCATGCCCGCGTCACAGCCCTTGTCATCGCTCGCTGGTAAGGTGATGCGAGGAAAGGCCACATAGCTGCCAACTTTTGGAGAGTTGGCAACGATGTGGCGACCTTTGGAGGCGCCATGTCTATTGTCCTCGAACACCTCACCAAGCGCTACGGCGGCCACCCGGTCGTCAACGATGTCTCGCTGGAGATCGCCGACGGCGAGTTCTTCGTGCTGCTCGGCTCCAGCGGCAGCGGCAAGACCACGGTGCTGAACATGGTGGCGGGGTTGACCGGCGTCGATCAAGGGCGCATCTGGCTGCACGGTCGGGACGTCACCGGCCTGCCCACGCAAGAGCGGCGCGTCGGCTTTGTCTTCCAACACTACGCCCTCTTTCAGCACATGTCGGTAGCCGACAACATCGAGTTCGGCATGCGGCTGCACAAGATGCCTGCGGCCGAGCGCCGTCGCTGGCGCGATGAGTTGCTCGAGCTGGTGGGCCTGGTGGGGCTGGGCAAACGCATGCCGCGCCAGCTCTCGGGCGGCCAGCAGCAGCGCGTCGCCCTGGCCCGCGCCCTGGCCATCAAGCCCGACGTGCTGCTCCTGGACGAGCCGCTGGGCGCGCTGGACGCCAAAATCCGCGTCGAGCTGCGCCGCGCCCTGCGCAAAATCCAGCGCGAGCTGGGCGTCACCACGATTTTCGTCACCCACGACCAGGAAGAAGCCTTCGAGGTGGCCGATCGCATCGGCGTCATGAGCTTTGGCCGCCTGTTGGAGGTGGACCAACCGCAGCGGCTCTATCGCCACCCGCAAACCGAGTTCGTCGCCAGCTTCTTGGGAACGGCCAACTTGCTGCTCGGCCAGAAGCTGGACAACGCCGTGCAGCTTGGGCCGATTCGCATTCCTCTGCCGGCTAACGGTTCGACGCCGCCAGAAAAGCGGGTGCAGGTGCTGTTTCGCCCCGAAGACGTCTCTCTGGCCGTCGATCCTGCGCACTTGACCGCGCCGCGCCTGGGCCAGGGCGTCGTCGAGCAGGTGGTGTTTTCCGGCGCCTTCGAGCGGCTGCGGCTGCGGCTGCCGCCGCTGCCCGGCGTGCGCCCTATTGCGCCGCCCGTGGCCTTCGGCGATGACACGATCCTGATCGAGGCGACGCGCCAGCAGGATCAGGTGGACGCGTTGCCGCTGCACGAGGGGGATCGCGTCTGGGTGGGGGTGCGCCACGTTCACGCCCTGGAGCACCCCGGCTTGCGCTTCTTGCTGCTGACCGACGGCTCGCCCAAGGCGCAGGCTGCCCTGCGGTTGGGAGGGCGCCTGGCGCAGCTCGCCCATGCCCGCACCGTGGTGCTGGGCTACGGCCTCAAGGACGACGAGGCCATGCAGCGCCACTTGCAGCAGGCCAAGGAGACGCTGGGCAGCGGCCTGGCCGCGCTGGAGATGCGCAGCACGAACGAGCCGGCGGCGCAGGCCGTGCGCCGTGAGAGCGAGCGCCAGCCCTTCGATCTGGTCATCCTGGGCTTTGATCAGAGCAGCGGCCTCGACCTGGCCGAAGGCATCCTGCAAGCCGGCGAGCACAACCTGTTGCTGACGCCGCGGCCGCAGGACGTGCCCACGCGCGCCTTGATCGCCGCCACCACCGGCGAGCCGGGCAAGGACGACGTGCTCTTTGCCGGCCGCCTGCTGCGCCATGTCGGCGCAGAGGCGACGCTTATCTCGGTGTTGGAGGACGGCGCCGACGCCGCAGCGCGCGAGCGCTCTGAGCGCTTCCTGGCCGGCGGCATGCGCTCACTCGAGATCTTGGGCGTGCCCGCGCAGACGGCTGTGCGCACCGGCCCGGTGAGCAAGACCATCGCCCAGGAACTGACCGCCAACGGCTATGACTTGCTGGTGCTGGGCACGCCGCTGGCCGATTTGGAGGGCCACATTTCTCTCAAGGGCGTCGTCGAGCAGGTGATCGGCGAGACGGCGACCTGCGCCATCCTGCTGGTGCGCGCCCGAGAGTACGCCTATCGCGAGCCGGTGGTGATCGACACGGTGCGCATCTAACCTGAAAATAGCTGCTCGGGCCGGTCTCCTGACCGTGCCCCCCATTTTCATCGATGGTTGTGCGCCCAGCGCATGAATGTCTAATCCGGAGACCTGACATGATCCAACGCAACAGAGTTTTGCTCGCCTTTGTCCTCGTGTTGAGTCTGATCGCCGGCGCCTGCGGCGGCAACGCCGCCCAGCCGGCCGCAACCGCTGGTGGCGCGTCTGGCAACCAAGGGCCGGCTACCGTCATCCTCGGCGCCTACACCACCCCGCGCGAGGCTTACGGCAAGCTCATCCCCATCTTTCGCCAGCAGTGGAAAGAGCAGACGGGACAGGACGTCAACTTCGAGGAGTCCTACCTGGGCTCGGGCGCGCAGTCGCGCGCCATCGTCGAGGGCTTCGAGGCCGACGTGGCTGCCCTGTCGCTGGAGGCCGACATCACCCGCATCCAGCAGGCCGGCCTGATCACCCACGACTGGAAAGACACCCCCACCAAGGGCATGGTCAGCAACTCCATCGTCGTCTTCGCCGTGCGCAAGGGCAACCCCAAGGACATCCGTGACTGGGCCGACCTGGCCAAGCCGGGCGTGCAAATCCTGACGCCCAACCCCAAGACCAGCGGCGGCGCGATGTGGAATGTGCTGGCGCTGTACGGCGCGGCCCTGCGCGGCTACGTGGAGGGGGTGCCGGCCAACGACGAGGCCGCCGCCCAGGAGTTTCTCAAGGCCGTGCTGCGCAACGTGACCGTAATGGACAAGGGCGCGCGGGAGAGCATCACCAACTTCGAGAAGGGCGTGGGCGACGTGGCCATCACCTACGAGAACGAGGTGCTGGTGGCGCAGATGCAGGGCGAGGACTACGACCTGGTTATCCCCCGCTCGACGATCCTGATCGAGAACCCGATTGCGGTGGTAGATGCCTACGCGGACAAGCACGGCGTCCGCGCCGTGGCCGAGGCTTTCGTGCAGTTCCTGCTCAGCCGGCAAGCGCAGGAGATCTTTGCCGAACACGGGCTGCGTTCAGTTGATCCTGAGGTCGCCCAGGCCACGGCAGACAAGTATCCGCCGGTGGAAGACCTGTTCACCATCGAGTACTTCGGCGGCTGGAATGCGGCCACGCCGGCCATCTTCGGCGACGACGGCGTGTTCAGCAAGGCGCTGCTGGAAGTGCAAAGCCGATGACCTTGCCCTGCAGTGGCCGGTCTCTGACCGAGCCACGCACACGGATGCGGCCAAAGACCGGCCCGAGCAGTTGAGCTGAGCGGATTGCTATTCATGGCCCAACTTCAAGCCCAGCCACTTCCCAAGACCGCACTCGCTGCCCGCCGTCGCCCGTGGGGACGGTGGAGCGTGCGCGCGGCCGCGCTGAGCTACCTGGCCCTGATGCTGATCATCCCGCTGCTGGTCATCTTCCAGGACGGGCTGAGCCAGGGGCTGGCGGGGCTGTGGACGGCCGTAACCCACCCTGTGGCCAAGGCTGCGCTGCTGCTGACCCTGCGCACGGCGGCCATCATGGTGCTGATCAACACCGTCATGGGCACGCTGACGGCCTACGTGCTGGTGCGCTACGAGTTCCCCGGCAAGTCGCTGCTCAACGCCGTGGTGGACCTGCCTCTGGCCATCCCCACCCTGGTCACCGGCGTCATGCTGGTGATCCTTTACGGCCCGCAGCAGCCCATCGGCGCCTGGCTGGAGCGCACGCTGGGCTGGCGCATCATCTTTGCGCCGCCGGGCATCGTCCTGGCGCTGCTCTTCGTCACCTTTCCCTTTGTGGTGCGCGCCGTACAGCCGGTGTTGCTGGGCCTGGATCGGGCCGTGGAGGACGCGGCTGCCACCCTGGGCGCCGGGCCCTGGACCATCTTTCGCCGCGTGACGCTGCCGCCCCTGATCCTGCCCTTGACCAGCGGCGCGCTGCTCAGCTTCGCCCGCGCCGTCGGCGAGTTCGGCTCCATCATCATCGTGGCCGGCAACATCCCACTGCGCTCGCAGACGGCCGCGGTCTACGTCTGGGGCGAGGTCGAGTCGGCCAATCGCTTCGGCGCCAGCGCGGTCTCGGTGGCGCTGCTGGCCATCGCCTTCACCTTGATCATCGTGGTCGATTTGATCCAATCGCGCCAGGCCGACTCGCAAAGTCGCCAGCAAAAGGAGGCCCGATGACCACCCCTCCCACCGCCGCTGCGTCTATGCCGGTCGACTGGCGCCGGCGTTGGCTGCGTCGCCTGCTGGTCACCGCGGCGCTGGCCTACGCGGGCTTCCTGATCATCGCACCCATCGTTGCCCTGTTAGTCGGCGCCTTCGCCGATGGACTGGGGCCGGTGCTGGCGACGTTCCAGAACCGGCAAGTGCAACGCGCCTTTGGCCTCACCTTGCAGATCAGCCTGGTGGTGGTGGTCATTCAGGCGCTCTTTGGCACGGCCGTGGCCTGGATGCTGGTGCGCGACGACTTTCCGGGCAAGCGCTTGATCAACGGCTTGATCGATCTGCCCTTTGCCGTGTCGCCGGTGGTGGTGGGCTACATGCTGCTGTTGCTCTTTGGCCGGCAGGGATTGTTTGCGCCGCTGCTGCAAGCGCTGGACATTCGCGTCGCCTTTGCTGTGCCGGGCATGGTGCTGGCCACCCTCTTCGTCACGCTGCCCTTCATGATCCGCGAGCTGGTGCCCATTTTGCAGGCATTCGGCGTGCAGCAGGAGCAGGCCGCGGCCACGCTGGGCGCCAGCGGCTGGACCACCTTCTGGCGCATCACCTTGCCGGCGCTGCGCTGGGGCTTTATTTACGGCGTGACGCTGACCCTGGCCCGCGCGCTGGGTGAGTTCGGCGCGGTGCTGGTGATCGGCGGCGGTGTCCAGGGCCGCACCGAAACGGCTACCCTCTACATCTACCGCGCCCTGGACGAACGGCAGTACGTCAGCGCCTACAGCGCCGCCCTGGCGCTGGGGCTGTTCTCTCTGTTACTGGTCTTGGGGACGGAGCTGTTGCGACGTCGGGAGGAGGGGAGACGGTGAACGGTGAACAGTAAACGGTGAACGGTAAGCAGGCGCTGTTCACCGTTGACTGTTCATCGCATACCGGTAATCAGCAGCGGGCACGGCAAGTCTGGCAGCAGCCTGTGCAGCAGCGGCCTCAGCCGCCACTGGGCTTCTGCGCCGTGCACGGCAATGCCCGTAATCGCCAGGTCGTAGGGGGTCGAGGCCAGCTCCTTGCGGATTACCGTTTCCGGCGCGCCCTGGCGCAGGTGCAGCACGGCGTTTAGGTGCGCTGCGGCCAGGACGTGCGCCGCGCGCTGCATCTTGTGTCCCGTGCTGTCTTGGGGCGACAAAAGGTTGGCGATGTTGTCGCGGGCCGTCGGCCCAGGCGTTGTGGAGGCGTGCGGCGCCACCATCAGCGCTGTCATCGCTGCCTGGCTGGCGCGCGCCAGGCGCGTGGCCCAGGCCAGCGCGGCGTCGTCCACCGGATCGCCGCGCACGATCAGCAGCAGCCGGCGCAGCGGCCAGCGCGGCCGGCAGGCAAACAACGTCGCCGCGGCGTCTCCGCCATCTAGCAACGCCCCGGCCAGGTTATAGTCCAGGCAGGACAAAATCATCAGCCGCCGGGCCCGCTGCAGGTCGGCGGGAGGCCCGTCCGCATCGGCAGCCAGCGGATCGAACCGATGCAACGGCGCAGCCAGCAAGGCCGCGAGTTGCTGCGCGTAAGCGACAACCACCGCTTGATCTGCAAACAACGGCTCGCGCAACCAGACAGCAGGAGGCAGGTCAGCCCCCGCAGCGCCGGCTGGTTCCCCCTGCTCCAGCGTCGGATCGGCCAGCCACGCGTCGATCAACGCCGGATCGCCCTGCACCAGATAGACCTGCGGCGGCTGCGCCGACGCGTCGGCTGATTGCGCCCGCAAGGCCGCCATCACCGCCGCGCGCGCTGCGCGATCCGAGGGATCGGCCATGGCCACGGTGATGCAGCCGCCGTCCAGGGCAATGGGCAGCGCCCGGCAGCGCCTGGCCACGGCCGGCGGCAAGAGACGCGCCGCCTGCGGATCGGGCGCCAGATCACTCAAGCTCAAGAAGCCGGCAGGCTCCATGTCAGACACAGCAAAAAAACCTCCGTGTAGATCGTCCCCCATTGTAGCCCATAGCGATGATAGGCGGCGTGATAGGCTCGTGACAAAGCCGTGATAGACCCCCAGGCGGGCGTCGCGCAGCCCATCACGCCCGCGTCAAGCCATAGCCAACGCCGGGAATCGTCTCGATGAGGGGCACGCCGGCCGGTTCACCGTCGCCATCGCCCAGCTCTTTGATCTTGCCGCGCAGCCGGCGCACGAGCTGGCGCAGCATGTCCCGATCCGCCCCGCCGCTCCCCCACACGTGATCGATGATGGCATCGGCGGTTAGCACGTGGCCGGCGTTGAGCATCAGGTAGCTCAGCAGGCGGCTCTCCAGCGCCGTCAGGCTGACCGGCTCGCCGGTCAGCTCTTGCTCGCCCTCCCCACGCACCAGGCGAATCTCGCGGCGGCTGACATTCAGCATCAGGCTGCCGACGCGTTGGATGCTCAGCGGTTGGTGTTGCCCTGTCCTGCTACGGCGCAAGACGGCGTGGGCCCGCGCCACCAATTGGCGGGGGCTGAACGGCTTGGTCATGTAGTCGTCCGCGCCCCACGCCAGGCCGCGCACGATGTCGTCTTCGTCGCCGCGCACGGTCAGCAAGATGATCGGCGTGTCGGCCTGAGTGCGCATCTGCCGGCAGACGGTGAAGCCGTCCAGCCGTGGCAGGTTCACGTCCAGCACCACCAGGTCAGGCGCGTCCTCGGCAAAGCGCTGCAACGCGGTCGCGCCGTCGTGGGCCAGGATGATCTCGAAGCCCTCGCGGCGCAGGGTGAACGCCAGCACGTCGGCCAGCACGCGGTCGTCGTCTACAATCAGTGCTTTCATGCGGTGCTTTTATGCCTTCATCAACGTGAACCAGACCACCGCGCCGCCGCCCGGCCGGTCGTCGATGCCGAGCTGGCCGCCATGGCCTTCGACGATGGCCTTGACCACGGAAAGCCCTAGCCCGAAACCGCCGGCTGCATCAGGGGCATCGCCGGCCGGCGGCGCGGCAAAGCGTTGGCCGCGCAGCAGCGCGGCCCGCTGCTCCGGCGCGATACCCGGTCCCTGGTCGGCCACCAGCACCCGCACGACGTCGCCCTCAACAGCGGCGCCGATCGTGATCTCGCTGTCGGCCAGGCCGCGCTGCGCGTTGCTGGCGTTGGAGAGCAGGTTGACCAGCACCTGCACCACGCGTCGCAGGTCGGCCAACACCACCGGGATGGCGGCCGGCAGCTCGACCACCAGCCGTTGACCGTGCCGGTCGAGCAGCGGCTGCATGGTGGCCGTGGCCTCGGCGATGATCTCGGCCAGGCTGCAGGGCCGCGGCCGCACGCGAAAACGGCCGGCCTCGATGTTGGCGCTCTCCAGCAGGTTGTCCACCAGCTTTTGCAGGTTGAGCACGCCCAGATGCAGCGTGGCCAGCAGCTCGCGCAGCTCGTCGGGGTTCAGCGCGTCGGCCTGGTCGATCAGCAGCTCCACCGAAGCCGCCACAGCCGTGAGCGGCGTGCGGAATTCGTGCGAGACGTTGGCCAGGAAGTGCTCGGTCAACGCTTTCTCGCGGCGCAGGTCGGCCAGGGTGCGCTGCAGATCGGCGCGCGCCCCCTCCAGCGCCTGGCCCACCAGCGCCACCTCGTGCACTGCGGCGTCGGCAGCGATGGGCGTGGACAGATCGCCGCTGCGCATGGCCGTTGCGGCGCGTGTCAGCTCGGCCAGCGGCCGGCTGATGCGCTGCGCCAGCAGGAAAGCCAGGACGAGGCCCAGCACCGTGGCCAGGGCCATGCTGCCCAGCAACAGGCGCAGCAGCCGCTGCTGGGCCGCTCGCATCTCCGCCACCGAGAGCGCTGCCTCGGCGTAGATCGGGGGGGCGTCGGCCGGGGTCGCCAGCGTCAGCCGCGCGGCGTAGAACGGCCGGCCATCCCAGGTGAAGCGGACGCGATCGCCGTTGCTGGCCGGCTCTTGTCGCCGCAGCTTGGCGGCGTCCCCGCTTAGGCTGGTCGCGGCCGGCAGGTCGCCGATCAACAGCGTCTGCTCCAGCCCGGTTTGTTCACGCAGCGTTTGCATCTGCGCCGAGTCGAGCCGGCGGGCCACGATTACCGCGGCCGGCTCGGCTGCACTGGCCGCGGTCAGGCGCTGCACACCGGCCAGCCAGACCTGCGGCGGCACGCCGGCCGGCTGGGTGGTCAACACGGCGTGGCCCACCGGCAGATCACACCAGGGGGGCAGCAGGGCCGCGTCGTTCGTTTGCGCCGTCTGGGCCACCGGCCGGCCGCCCGCGCAGACCACGATCAGGTCCACGTCGGCGCCCGCGCGCAGGACGTCGAGATAGGCCAGCAGCGCAGTTTGGTCAGCCGCGCCGAGCAGGGCGGCCAAGGTAGGTCGCTCGGCCGTCAGCGTGGCCAGGCCGGCCAGCTCGTTTTGCTGCGCCTCGTACAGCGCCTGCGTCGCCTGCACGCCCCGCTGCACCTGCGCCCAGGCCTGGCTCTGCAGTTGATTGCGCACCAGCCACGCGGCCGGCAGCCCTACAACCAGCACGGACAGCAAAGCCAACCCGGCCAAGCTGAGCATCAACTGCGCGGCCAGGCTGCGTCGGGGTGATGAGGTGGCAAGGTTTGCCATGCCGGACTACTGGCGCGGGCGCAGCGTCAGGTAAAACTCACCGATGTCGGCGAGACGCGCGATGTTGGCTGCTGCGTCGCGCTGCGCCTTCGCCAGTCCTAGCGTCACTTGATAGCCGGTGTCGGCCGCCGCTACTTTCAAAACGCGGGCAGCGGTGGCCAGCGCGCCTGGGGGTAAGTCGGACGCAGGCGGCAAGACGGCGGCCTTCCCCGCCGCGTTGGTGACCAGCCGCGGGCCGACGTAGAGGTCGACGGTGTCGCCCGGCTGCAGTTGACCCGCCAGGCCGCGGGCGCCGCTGACGGAGATGGTGACGATGTCGCCGATCGAGGCTGCGGGAATGACCTCTGCGGATTTGATCGGCGCGTTGGCTGCCAGAGATGTCAAGAGAAGCTTATCCGCGGGGCTGGCAAGGTCAGCGCAGCCGTTCGGCGCCTTTTGGTTGCACTTGTAGCTGTTAGAATCCAGGACCTGGAAGGCGGGCAAGGCCCGTGCGGCAACGTAGGCCGGTGTAGAGGTCGGTGTGGCGGCCGGCCGCACGGGTGCGACAACCGTTGCAGCAAAGCTTCTAGCCTCTTGGCCCGCCTGGGGATTGAGGTAGAAGCTGCCGGCCACTGCCGTTATGAGGATGACTGCTAGCAACACAATGCGTCGCATGGTCATTGACCTACCCTCCTTTGGCCTCGCCCGGTGTCTTGAGCGCCGGGAAACCCTCTGTTTGGCCGGAAGCGAAGAGATGATACAGATGTCGCCAGTAAGGCCTCTCCTCCTCCGGTGTCAACTCGGCTTTGGGCGGAACCAGGCCCAGTGCGGTCCACAGCTTACGGCGCTGTAGATCGACCACCGACTTGAGCGCATCGCCGTAGACAAAGGCCTGGGACACCGCCGCCTGCTGCGTCACCCATGCCAGCAACGGCCCACCCAATACCACCAACAGGTACACCCACCAAGGCCCCTTAAAGGCCAACAAAGTCAGCCCGCCCAACGCCGTCCAGACAATCGACCAGAACGAGAACAGCAACACCATGGTCAGCGAGGCTTCCGCTTCCACCAGTCGCTTCAGGCTCTTATCGTCGGGGTCAAGCGCTTCCAGTAGTCGCGGCAGCACGCTGGTGGTGTCGATGCCATAGGCCGTGTCGGGATAGTCGGCCGCTGCCGCCAGCACGTTGCCTAGACGTGTCGGCCGGACCGCGACCAGATTGGCCGGCAACGTCAGGTGTGCGCTGCGATCACGGTTGGCCTCGATCCGCACCAATGCGTTTTTCCAGGATTCCAGCGCTTCTTTCAGTTGTCCTTCCACCCGCCAGAAGCGCTTCTCGATTGCCGGCAGGCTGTGGCCTGCGAGCGGGTCTTCCGCCTCTGTCCACGGTCTGTCATCGATTTGCCGGCGCAGGCCCAGAAGTTGGTCGGTGCTCTTCTTCAGGTCGGCTGCGATCTTTTCCAGAGCGTTCTCGTCAGGATCACGCGCCGACAAGGCATGGCTGAGTGTCTTGGGATCAGCCAGACGCTGCAGTTCCTTTTCCATCTCATCCAGTTGGCGCGGCGGCTCCTCGTCGCTGTGGGTGACCGTCAGCGTCAGCGCGGCGCACGCTTGCCACAACCGCTCGGCGCGCTCCTGTTCTAGCTTGGGCAGCGCAACCTTGATCCTTTCGAACTGAGGGGGGGCGCCGGCAACCTCCAGCACTGGTACCTTGACCTGATGGATGCTCTCTTTTTCCGGGCCCAGCGCCAGGTCGAGTGTCACCAGCACACCGCGGCGCAGCGCCTCGGCGTTAGGCTTGACCGCCAGTTTCGCGCCCTCCGTCAGGCGCAGCGACCAAGGCGTATAGCCGGGTGGCGCCATCGGCTTCAGGCTGCCCCGCAGGATCGGCGTGTTCGGCAAGATCGGCGTGGGGCTGACTACGGCATGGTCTACCACATCAGCCTTGTCGGTGTAGACGTTCTGTACCTCGGGCGCGTTGGCGTGGAACCAGATGGTGGTGACGTGCTTGGCGTCGATCAATTGCCCCTGACTGCGCGCCACCCGTAGCACCGGCACCTCGCAGAACGGCGTCAGCAGCACCTCTTTGGCGGCCTGTACGCGCTGGTGAAAGTCGTCAGGGTCTTTGACCGCCAGGCAACAGTGCTTCAGGTCCACATGGTAGACGTAGCACCAACGGTCGATCACCTCTCCATCTACCTTGACGGTCAGTCGATCCCCGGCGTAGATCGGGTAAGGAGTGCCCGCAGCCTTCATAGCTGCCAACGGCCGCGATTGCCCGGTAGCTGCGTCGAAGCAAAGGACACTGCGCTCTTCGCCCGAAGCACGGGGAGGCGGCGCCAGGTCCAGCGCATACCCCAAACGGTAACGCCGTTTGCTGTTGCGCTCGTAGGTGAGCCACTCTGCCTGTGGCGGCGCGTCTAGCAGATCGGCGCTGCGAAACGGGTTGCCTTGCGCCAGCACAGGCTCCAAAGGATGCTTGGTCTTGTCGAGGTTGGGCGGCCAGTACACCCGGCCAAGCAGCGTCGCCTCGGATGTCACCTCCCCGGTTTCGGGCGTGCTCTCCACCAGCTCCCAGTCGATCTGCTCTTGTTGTAGCAACTGACCGGGGCGCAGGTCGCTCTTGGCCACCGGTCGGGCGCGCAAGCGGCTGGGCGGTTGCATTGGGCTGCGCGCCAGGCCGAGATCGCTGTGCGCCAGCTTGTGCAACAGGTCATGCACGCGCGTGCGCCACAGCGACAGAACAAGGGTGTTCTCATCAGGGCGGTCGACGATCATGACATCTGGCACGCTGCTGGTGGGTTCTCCGGCGGCAACTGGCGTCAGATAGAGTGTGGCCAAAGTTCCTGGCGTGATGTGTGATCCTATCTCGCTGGGATAGGCTTTGATCGTCACCAGAGCGCGGGCATCGGGATCTAAATACTTGCGCTCAGGTGTTTGCGCCAGCCTGGCCAGCGGCACGGGTTGATCAGCGGCCAGGGGCGCCAACGCATAGCGACCGATCAGTTGGGCAGGCGAGCTCGCCACCTCGCCGCCGGCCGTCTCGGCGCTTTTGCTCGTGATGTCAGCAGGCGTGATGACCTGATACGCAGGCAGGGCATGCGCCGGCACGGCCAGGATGGGCTTGGCGGCGGCGCCTACGGGTGTCGGTGTAGCCAGCTCACCCAGCCGCTTTTGCGCCTGCAGCACCTGCGAGTAGGCACGGTTTAGAGCGCGCTGCTCGCGGTCACGCGCGGTGAACTCCGCCAGCTTGTCGCGACGCAAACTGCGCCATAGCCAGTCAAGCGCTGCAGGCCATTCGCCGCTGTACAAGCGCTTGACGGTCAAGGCCAGGCTGCGGCTGACCTCTACCAACAGCACAAAAACTAGGAGCAACAGCCCGGTGAGCAGCAAGCGCAGGTCGTTGGGGAGGCCCTCCCACCAAGTGCGTGGCTGGCCTGGTCCAGCGACGGCCATCAGCACTGCCAGGCAACCCAGCACGAACGCCAGCGTGGGAAAGATGAACTCGCGGCGCAGCCGACCTGCCTCGCCGAAATATGTCTTGAGCTGGCTGGTCACGGCGGCCAGGGCCGCTGAAGCCGCATCGGCGATTGACTGCAATGTGCTCATAGGATCCTCCTGGCAGTGGCCTATCTGCGTCACCCGCAGCAGGGCGTTGTGTCGGCTAATGCGCGCACGCGCGCATGCACATGGCCGGAGTAGTCGCCATAGGCGCACTCAATGCGGCCTTTGCCGCCTGGAAAGACGTGGGTTGGATCAATGGCGCACTGATAACAGATCTGGCGTCGGCATTCGGCGTCGCCGGCGCGGTTGTAGACGTGCAGGAAGAAGGTTGCAATCTCCGGACCCTTGGGCTGTAAGGTGTGCTGAATGGCTCTGGCCGCGCGGCTGCTGAACGTGTATCCCATCTCCTCCATCAGGGCGAGCAGCTTGTCCCGACTGACCAGATGCCTCTGGTCTGCGACGATGACCAGAGCGGTGTCGGCGTTACGATGCTGCATGAAGCGTGCAGCGACAATCACCGGCAGCTCAGACGGCAACGCGATGTCCGTTCGCTCGGTGGGCAGCTCGACGCGCACGGCAGGCAAGACCTTTGCCAAGGGAACATCCACCACCTGTGGCGCCACATTGCTGCGCACCAAGCGGTTTGACACGCGCGCTACGGCCTCCTCGCCCAGCCGATCAAGGTCGACGTCAACCAGAAGTTCTTGTATGGCCCGCGGAAACAGATCGTAGTCGCTCATTGGGGTATCTGTCTTTCCGGCATCCACGAGGTCTGTGTCCAACTTACTTCCACGGCTGCACGAGGTGAGGACACAGCAGTAGTGAGGTCGATTGGAGCATCTTGAAGACGAATGGGGTGGCTATCCAGATAGTATCATAGTTGACGCTTCTGGTCAACCGGCTACTGCGCCGCGGGTGTGTTTCCCAGTATAGACCCAAGCGCCACTATCCATGGCTGAGTTGGCACTCGGCGGTTGCGCCTTGCGCCGTTGTGTTTTGCCTTGGTCTTCGTCTTCGGGGCGGGTGCGTGTGGTATAATGGCCTCGGTAATGCATCAGCGGACTGTGCTCCGACGCGCAGCCTGAAAGGCTTTTGTCATGTTCCGTCATGTACCACTCCCTGAAGACGTGAAAGGCCGGCTGTATCTCCACAGCATGCCCGGTCGCTTCGAGCCACTGCAAGCATCGGTCGACGAAATTCAACGCCGCGGCATTGCCCAGGTCATCTGTCTGACGTCGCTGGAGGAAATCCGCGGGAAGTCGCCTGCCTATGCCCGGCTGCTCAGCAACGGCGCTATGCCCTGGCGCCAAGTGATGTTTCCCATCGTCGATTTCGGCGTGCCCAGCAGCAGGCAGCGCTTCCTCTCCTTTGTCCTGCAGATCGCCCAGAGCCTGCGCGCCGGCGACTACGTGCTCTTGCACTGCGCCGCCGGCATCGGTCGCACCGGTTTGGTGGCAGCCAGCGTGCTCGTGGCCCTGGGCATGTCTGCCGACGCAGCGCAGCAGACGGTGCAGGCTGCCGGATCGTACGCTGAACGTCCAGAGCAGGTCGAACTCATCCACTGGGTGGCGCATTCTCTAGCGGTCGACGCAAGATAGGAGGAGGCTAATCGATGATCGTGCAAACCATCGGCATCGTTGGCTGTGGCCAGATGGGTGCAGGCATCGCCGAAGTCTGTGCCGTGTCGGGCTACCAGGTGATTGTCTACGGTCGCAACGAGGACGTGATGCCTGCGTGTCGGGGGCGGGTCAAGGCGTCGTTGGATCGCGCCGTCAGCCGCGGCAAGCTGGCGGCGGCGGAAGCAGAGGCCGCCTTGCGCCGCTTGCGCGGCACCGCGCACCTGGCCGATCTGGCTCCCTGCGAGCTGGTGATCGAGTGCGTGGCCGAGGACCTGGCCCTCAAGCAGGGTATCTTTCGCAGCCTGGACGCCCTGGTGCATCCCGGCGCTATCCTGGCGACCAACACCTCGTCGCTCAGCGTCACTGCGATTGCAGATGCCACCCGCCGGCCCGACAAGGTGCTGGGCATGCACTTTTTCAACCCGGTGCCGGTGATGAAACTGCTGGAGCTCGTGCGCGGCCTCCACACCAGCGATGAGACGCTGGCGATTGTGCGCAAAGTCGGCGCTTGGCTGGGGAAGGTCACCGTCACGGCGCCGGACAGTCCCGGTTTCATCGTCAATCGGCTGTTGATCCCCTACATCGTCGACGCAATTGCGGAGTTCGAACGCGGTCGGGCCCCGGCTGAGACTATCGACAGCGGCATGACCCTGGGCAGCGGCCACCCCCTCGGCCCGTTGGCCCTGGCCGACTTGATCGGCCTGGATGTGACCCTGGCCATTGCCGACGTGTTGTATGCAGCCTACGGCGAGCCGCGCTTCAAGGCGCCGCCGCTGCTGCGCCAGATGGTGGCAGCCGGTCGCTTGGGACGCAAGACCGGCAGCGGCTTTTACACCTATCCTCGCCGTTAGCCGGAGCCGTTCACCATTCGTTGCATGACCGCCCGCCCTTGCCGGGATAAGGGGGTTCAGGGGTGGGCGAGGTGACTTCCAAGGGGGTCCAATAGGCGCGCAGCTTGCGGCCAAAGGCCAGGTCGCCACCGGGCAGCTCGCGGTCGCCGATCACGAAGCCATAGCGTCCCACAGCCGCGGTGGGGTGCCAGACGGCTACGATGTAACGACCGTCGGCGGGCAGCGTCACCCGCTCGGACTGCCTTTCCCAGTAAGAAGTGCGGCTGAACGGCTCAAAGAACGTGGAGGCGGGGCCGGGTGGTGGTGGCAGCTCCAGTGCGCCCCAGCCGCGCGGGAGTTGCACAGACCGAGGCAGGGCCGCGGGCGGCAAGCCCGGGCCTAAGAGCGCCATCGTGGGGGCGAACTCTGCTTGGCCGGCAATCTGCGGGATGGTGATCTCGAGCAGGATGCGCTGCCCGGCTTTGCCGTCGAAGGCGAAGTAGTCGACGTCGCCCGGCGCTTCAAGGGCAGCATAGACCACCGTGGAGACAGTTGGATTCTTGATACGCCACGGCTTGTTGGCGGTCGTGTCTTGCTCCTCAAAATAGGGCTGGTGCGCCAGCGCAGGCAGGGCCGCCGCCAGAAAGACGAGCAGCGCCAAGGGCAGGGCAAGGTGTCGCATGGCGGCCCCTCTCAGTCTAAGCTGTGATGTCGAGCGTTCCCTTGAAGCCCTCTTGATAGGCCGTCAGGATACGCTCTGCTACAAGTTCGGGCGCCAAGGCGTTGGCCGGCATGCGAAAGGGCACCTTTTGCCAGAAGGTGGTATTGACAGCCGCGGGCCGCACCACCGTCACCTTCTGCTTGCGCGCTTCTTTGCGCAGCGCCTCAGCGAACGCCTCCAAGCCCGACTTGGCCGCGGCATAGGCCGATAGCCCCGGCATGCGCATGCGTTCACTGACCGCGCCCACAAAGAAGAGGTGCGCATCGGGGGCCAGCAAAGGCAGGCTGTAGTGGGTTGTCAGGAACGCGCCGGTCAGGTTGGCGGCCATGATGCGTTGCCAGACATCAGGGGTCATCTCGGCAACGGTCGTTGACGCAATGTCGCCGGCGGTGTAGACCCACAGGTTGACGGCATCGATTTCCTGGCCGGCGGCCATCACGGCCTGTTGTACCTCGTGTGGCTTGCTCACGTCGGCCTCAAAGGCCAGGTCGGCGAGGCCGTGCAGGCGATCGGCCTGGCGCGCCACGCCGACTACCGTCCAGCCGTGGCTGCGCAGTTGTGTCGTCAGCGCCCGGCCAATGCCGCCGTTGGCGCCCCAAATCATCGCTGTCTGCATCGTTCTACTCTCGTTTCTCTTGGTCTGCTTGGTTAAGTTCGTCCAGCAACGCCAGCAATTGGGCATTGGGGATATGGTCACGCATGTTGTCGGCGTAGTGCTGGAAACGCACGCGGCCTTGTTTGTCGATCACCATCAGCGCCGGCATGCGGCCGAGCTTAAGCAGCTTGACTTCCTGGCCATAGCGATTGGCCACGACGTGGTCGGGGTCGGGCAGGCCCACAAAGGGGAGCTGCTCCTTGCGCCAGTAGCTGGCAAAGGCCGATCGATCTTCTGGTCCCACCACCACGATCTCAGCGCCCCGCTGCACGAACTGTTGATAGTCTTGACGCAACTGCGCCATATGCCAGCGGCAATACGGTCAAACAAAGCCGCGGTTGAAAACCAGCACAACGTGCTTTTGTCCCTGAAAAGCGGACAGTCGAAACGGCTGACCGGTGTAGTCCTCAAGCGTGAAATCAGGGGCTGTAAGGCCCTGCAATTGCTTTGCCATGTTTTGGTTTTCTCTTGGTTACAGACAGACTGGGTTTGTGTGTTGGCGACGGCAACCCGTGCACCCCGACCGCAGCTCGGCAGGGCTCGTCCATGGCCATGGACGAGCCCCGCAAGTCGCAACTGTTGCGGCTCTTAAGGCAAGAGCACTGTATCGATCACGTGGATGATGCCGTTCGCCGTTTCGATGTCAGCCGTCACCACGTTAGCGTTGCCAACTTTCACCTTGCCGCCCATAGCGGCGTTGACGGCCAGCGATCGCCCTAGCACGGTTGGGATAATCCCGCGCTCCACAAGCTCGGCGCCGGTGTAGCGACCAGAGACAACGTGGTAGAGCAAGATGTCCTTGAGCTTGGCCGGTTCTTGCAGCAGCGACTCCACCGTGCCTGCCGGTAGCTTGGCAAAGGCGGCGTCGGACGGCGCAAAGACGGTGAACGGCCCGGCGCTCTTCAGCGTGTCAACCAGGCCCGCAGCTTCTGCGGCCGCCAGCAGTGTAGTGAACTGGCCGGCAGCAGCGGCTGTGTCTACGATGTCGCCAGCGGCGGCCGCAGGCGGAGCCTCGGCGCTGCTGCTCTGCAAGGAGGGCGGCAAGATCACCGAGTCGATAACATGGATCACGCCGTTGCTAGCTTCCACGTCGGTAGCGACAATCGTCGCGTCATTGATCTTTGCAACCCCATCGGCAACGCGGAAGGTGACAGGTTCAGCCTGCAGCGTATCGGCCGTTAAGCCATCGCTCACATCGGCAGCCATCACTTTACCCGGCACGACGTGGTAGAGCAAGATGCTCTGCAGCGTGGCAGGATCCGCCAGCAGAGCCTCGATGGTGCCGGCCGGCAGCTTGGCGAACGCCTCATCGGTGGGGGCGAAGACGGTGAAGGGGCCGGCGCCCTTCAGGGCATCAACCAATCCCGCGGCCTGGACAGCCGTTACCAAGGTCGTAAACTGGCCGGCGGCCACTGCGGTGTCCACAATGTCGGCCGTAGGCGCCGGCGCTTCAGCCGCCTGCGCTGGGGGCAGGATCACCCTGTCGATGATGTGAATCACGCCGTTGGCCGCCTCGATGTCGGTGGTGACGATCGTCGCGTCGTTGATCTTGGCGACGCCATCCATCACGCTGAAGGTCACAGGCGAGCCTTCCAAAGTCTCAGCTTGTGCACCATCCGCAACGTCGGCTGCCATGATCTTGCCCGGCAGGACGTGGTACAGCAGCACTTTGCTCAACGCCTCTGTGTCGGCCAGCAGCCCGTCCAGGGCGCCGGCAGGCAGCTGAGCGAAGGCGGCATCGGTGGGCGCAAACACGGTGAACGGGCCGGCACCGCGCAGAGCGCTCACCAGATCCGCAGCCTGCAGTGCAGTCACCAGCGTGGTGAACTGGCCGGCAGCAGTGGCTGTATCGACGATGTCAGGCATGGCAGCTTGGGGGGCTTCCGCGGGCATGGCAGTGGGCATTTCAGGCGTAGCCATGGGAGCCGGGGAGGAAACGATCGGTGCGCAGGCCGAAACGACGAGCGCTAACACCAGCAGCAGGGAAACAGTCAACAAGCGGGTCATCTCTGGTATCTCCTTTTGGTTTGCAAACTTTAGACTCAAACGTCCGACTTGGCTGGCTGTCCAGCTATATCTCTACAAAACTTCGACATATTAGACAATACCTGAACATCAAAGGTTTCTCTGTGGCGCGTCTTCCATTCAGAGCTGACAACATGACAGATGGCGGCCCTTGCGACCGCTTGACAGGTTTGCATCCGCTGCGTAGACGCCTTGAGCAGTGGGGAAGTCGAGTGCCCAGCACCTTTGGCCGAGTGGTCCATGCCCTTGAGCGTACAACCGTCCATAAAAGCACGACGGGCTCGGTCAGAGACCGGCCCGAGCGCTTGTTTTCAAGACGGTTACCGCGGCCGTCTGCATATCGACTGTTGCCGCGCCGGTCCCTGTTGGTCAGCACGGCCCATGGGCTCGGCCCGCCGTCACTTGTCTTGCGGTAGCTGGGCCAGGAAGCTGTTGACTGCGTCGAGGAACTGCGCCGGGCATTCCTCTTGCGGCACATGTCCGCAGTTGGGGATGACCACTAGCTGTGCGCCGGGGATCTCGGCTGCCAACCGCACGCTTTGCTCGGTGGGCACAATGCGGTCGTCGTCCCCGGTGATCACCAAAACGGGTACGCTCAACTCGTCCAAACGTTGATCGAGTCCGAGGGGGCGGCTGGCCGCCGTAAGCTCCCACAGGGCGCGATCCCAGTTCTCCGCCTGCAGCGGTTTGGTGTAGTTCTGCCAGATCTCGTCGGTGAAGCGCGATGGGTCGTGCCAGGCCGATTGGCCGAACTGGTAGCCCCAATTCTGGATGGCGCGGGCGATCAACGGGCCGATGTGGCGCATCTGCGGGGTCTGCAGGAGGGGGCGCACGAAAGCCGGCGAGCCGCCGCCGCTGTAAATGGCTGCGTCGACCAGGACCAGCGCCCGCACCCGCTCAGGGTGGCGCAAGGCGGTGTAGGTGGCGATCGTGCCGCCGGCGGAGTTGCCCACCAGCACGGCCTGATCGATCCCTAGCTTGTCCATCAGGCTCACGGTGAGGTCGGCTTGGGCGTCGGCCGTGTAGGGGTTGACGCCGTTGGGGAACTGGCCCGGCAAAGGGCGCTCGGTCAGCCCGAAGGCCGGCCGGTCGAAGGCCACCACGCGTTGGCTTGTGGCCAGCGCAGGCATAACCTCGCGCCAGGAATAGGTGCTGGCGGCAAAGCCGTGCAACAGCAACAGGGCCGGGTCGCCCTCACCGGCCGCCTTGTAGTGCACGGTGATGCCGTCGACATCGGTGAATTGGCTGTCAGGGTCGGCCAGCGTCTCCGGCGGCACAAGACCCTCCAGCGGCGGCACGGGGATCAAGAACGGGCCAACCAAAACGATCACCAGGAGAATGAGCAGGATGATCAGCAAGGCTTTGAGTACTTTGGGCATGCTTTCCTCGTTGTTTTGTAACTACTCAGCCATAGGTGCCGGGCATTTGGATTCTAACCTGAAAATCGCTCGGGCCGGTCTCCGACCGTGCCCGCCGCGCTTTC
>DAOUBX010000244.1:0-4896 GCA_034432445.1 Anaerolineales bacterium | reverse complement strand
ACCGGTCGCAAGTGCCCGGCACCTGAATAGTCACATGCTGTGAGCCAATCCCAGCGGATGGAGGTCATCGTGAACACAGACGGCCTGGCAGAACGAGTTGGCGCCCGCTTGCGCGCCCGGCAGTTGACCCTGGCTCTGGCCGAGTCGTGTACCGGCGGGCTGGTCAGCGACTGCGTTACCGATGTGCCAGGAAGCTCTGACTACTTTCTGGGCGCCATCATAGCCTACAGCAACAACGTCAAACAAGCCCTTCTGGGTGTGCGTAGCGAGACACTACAAACGTTCGGCGCAGTGAGCGCTGAGTGCGCCGCCGAGATGGCCCAAGGTGCGCGGCGCGCCCTGGGCGCCGATGTAGCCGTCAGCGTCACCGGCATTGCCGGCCCAAGCGGAGGCGCGGCGGACAAGCCGGTCGGCCTGACCTTCTTCCACCTGTCGGCGCCGGGCGTGGAGCGAGGCCATCACGCGCATTGGAACGGCAGCCGGCGGGCCAACAAGGAGAGCTCGGCCTTGACTGTGCTGCGCCTGCTGGACGACTTCCTGAAAAACGGCACGGACGCTGTCGCCGCGGCGGCGGAACAGTTGATCGACGAGCCGGTTGCCGTACAGGCTCGCTTTCGGCCGGGCGGCGGTGTGCGCCCCACGGCCTTCACCTGGCAAGGACGCAGCCATACCCTAACCGGCTGGGGTCGCCAATGGGAGGTCGAAACCGACAGCGGGCTGTGGCGCTGCTTCCTGGTGCAGACTATCGGCGGCGCAACCGTCGAATTGCGCTGGCACACAAACACCCATCAATGGCGCCTGTGGCGCGTCTGGCGTCGCGAGGCGCTCGTCTAGCACAACCTCTTCGCCCCGGCCGGTCTGCCGCCGTGCCCACCTGAAAAAGACCTATGCCCGACGATGCATTTTGGCCCTTGTTAGCCGCCAGCTTGGCCTGGCTGGTTCCTATCGGCTTCACCTTGATCGCCGCTGCCAGCGTGCCGCCGGCGCGCGGCTGGCAAACGGCGTTGGCCGGCGTAGCCGGCGCCGGCCTGGCCGTGCTGGCCTTCTTTCTGGTCGGCTTTGGCCTGGCCTACGGCGGCATCGGCTTGACGCACACAGCCGTTCCCGGCTACGCTGACCTGGTGTGGGAGTGGTCTTTGCTGGGGCCAGACTGGGGCCCGACCTGGGGCATGGCAGGGCTGACCGGCTGGGCGCTCACCGGCGCGGCAGCCACCGCTGACGCCTATGCGCTCTTTGTCGCCAACCTGCCGTGGGTCACCCTCGCTGCGCTGACGCCGCTGCTGGCCCTACGTGGCCGCACGCCCGCAGCTGTTTCCCTCGTCGGCGGCTTAGTGGTCGGCGGCGTGCTCTACCCGTTGGCGATCAACTGGCTATGGGGCGGCGGCTGGCTGGCCAACCTGGGCCTGAACCTGAACCTGGGCCACGGGATGGTGGATTTCGCCGGCGCAGGCGCTGTGCATCTGGTGGGCGGCGCGTTGGCCCTGGCCGGCCTGTTGACGCTCCTGCCGCGGCGTCTACGGCCGCCGACCCTCGCTGCCGAGCCAACGCCCTTGCCGCCGGCGCATCTGCCCCTGCTGGCTGCCGCCGGCGCGCTCCTCATCCTGGCCGGCAGCCTGGGCTGGCAGTGGGCCAACCCGCTGCTCGACCCGGCATCCCTCCAGCCGATGCGGGGCATGGCCAACGCTCTATTGGCTGCAGCCGGCGGCGCGCTGGCGCCCATGGCCTACACCTGGTTCGTCGCCGGCCGCGGCGATCCCCTGTTCACCGCCAAAGGGCTGGCGGCGGCCTCTATCGCCGGTCTTGCGGTCGGCCCCTTTGTACCGCCCTGGGCCGCCCTGGTGTTAGGCATCCTGGTCGGTCTACTCGTCCCGCTGGTCACCTACCTGGTCAACGAAGTGCTGCGCATCGACGACGACACAAGCGTGGTTGCCGTGCACCTGCTGGGCGCGACCCTGGGGATCGTGGCAGTCGGTGTGCTGGCCGACGGCCTGGCCGGCGCGGGCTGGAACAGCGTCGGCGCAGCGACCTATTTGGGCATTCCAGGCCAAGGGGTCACCGGCGTCTTAGCAAGCTTGGGCCTGCACGCTGACTGGCCCGGCCAACTGCAAGCCCAGTTGGTCGGCTTGGCGGCGCTCTTCCTGGTTCCCTTTCTGGTCGGCACACTCCTGTTCGGCCTAATTGCCCTGGCAACGCGGCTGGCCGTGCCTGCCGACCCCCCGGCGTTAGCCCGAGTCGCAGAGTCCACTGACGCTGCGGCTGCACCGGATGGAAGGACGACGATAGCGGCCGCCAACGCAGAAGCTAGCGACGCCTGAGAGAATGTAGGAGCGATACAGTCGCGGTCTCGATCTGGGCCGATGGGTTGCGTGGCCGGTCAAGCCAGGCTTCGCGCGTGGGCAAGTCCGGCGTATCGAACCCACCGGCCCTGCTCGACCAGCCAACGGCGTAGCTCCCAAGAACGGCCAACAACCGCTTCCATGGCACCCCGGCTTGCACGACCCGTTCGCAGCATGCGACGATGCTTATGAAAACGATCTACGGTCTCATCTTCACGGCTTTGCTAGTGACAGGGTGTTTGGGCATTCAACCGCCTTTTGCGACACCCACTGCGCTCCCTACGCCCACACCCACCGTCGCCGCCGTTGAACCCACAGCGCTGCCTGAGCTGGCGCCCACAGATCTCGACACGTCCGAGCGCCGCATCATCGAGGTCTATCGCCGCGTCAGCCCGGCCGTCGTCAACATCACCACGCAAGTGCTGCGTTCCAGCTTCTTCTACGGCGTGTACCCCGAAGAGGGGAGCGGCTCCGGCTTCGTGTACGACCGCGACGGCCACATTGTCACCAACTACCACGTGGTGGAGGACGCCAATCAGATCGTCGTGAGCTTTGGCGAAGGCATGGAGATGCCGGCCCGTGTCGTTGGCGTCGATCCACCCAACGACCTGGCCGTCCTGCAAGTCGACGCGCTGCCGGAAGGCGTGTCTCCCGTCGAGCTTGGCGACTCTGATGAGCTGCAAGTGGGCCAATACGCCGTCGCCATCGGCAATCCCTTCGGCCAGTTCGAGCGCACCCTCACCGTGGGCGTCATCAGCGCGCTCAACCGCACCCTCTCGCTGGAGAACAACCGCGTCCTGCGCGGGGTGATCCAGACCGACGCCTCGATCAACCGCGGCAACTCCGGTGGGCCGTTGCTGGACAGCCGCGGCCGGTTGATCGGCGTGAACACGGCCATCTTTTCCCCTACCGGTACCTCGGCCGGCGTCGGGTTGGCCATTCCCGTGAACAAGCTCAAACGAGTGGTGCCGGTGTTGATCGAACGGGGCCGCTTTCCGCACCCCTGGCTGGGGATCGAAGGCCTGGGCTATGCACTCTACCCGCAGATGGCAGAAGCGCTCGACCTGCCGGTGTCCGAAGGTCTGCTGATTGCCCAGGCCTATCGCAACAGCCCTGCCCTGCGCGCGGGCATCCGCACCGCTACCAGGGAGGTCATCTATGGCCGTCGCCGGCTCTTGATCGGCGGCGACGTGCTAACAGCAATCGATGGCGTGCCGCTGCGCACGTGGGACGATCTCAACGCTTACTTGCAAGAGCGGACGGAGGTCGGACAGACCGTCACCCTGACCCTTTGGCGCGACGGCCAACGCATCGAGCTGCCGGTTACCCTAGATGAAGAGCCGCAGTAGTCGCCCTCCCTCTCCCCCGGGAGAAGACCAGGGTGCGGGCCGCCATTGCCACACTGGCGTAAGGAGCAGGTGTTGACCGAAAGACATGAGCGCTCCGCGCAACGGGCGGGTCGGCGCAGGTACAACCGGCGCGAGCAGATGCGCTGGGCGTTGGTGATCCTAGCGACGGTTGCTGCCGGCGCCGTGATCTTTGTCTACCGCCGCCCTATTCTCGAGCTGGCCAGCAACCCGGAGCAGGTGCGCGCCTGGGTTGAACAGCTAGGGCCGGTGGGGCCGCTTGGCCTGATTGCGCTCAACGCCCTGCAAGTGGTCGTCGCCTTTGTGCCGGGCCCGGTGGTGCAGGTGGTGGCCGGATATCTGTTCGGCTGGTTCCAGGGCGCGCTGGTTGGCACCATCGGCATGATCATCGGCGGCACACTGGCCATGTTGTTGGCGCGCTTCTTTGGCCGGCCGTTGGTGCAAGGTCTGGTAGGGGCCGAACGGCTCATGCGCTGGGAACAAATCGCTCATTTGAACTCGTTGCCCATCTGGTTCATTCTGATGCTTGGGCCCTTCGGCGACATCCCCTACTACATCGCCGGGCTGACTTCGCTGGCCATTTGGAAGGTCATCGCCGTAGCCGCATTTGTGCGCACACCTTCCATCATTCTGGCCTCTGCCATTGGCGCCGGCGTCATCCGCCGCGACTCGCCTTGGGTAGTAGCTATCGTTGCCCTGCTAGTCGTCCTGGCTCTCATCGCCATCCGCTACCAGCGGCAAATTGAGCAGTGGGTAGATGAGCAGCTGCTGCAACGCCTTGTACGTGTGTTCAAGGGCAGCACCGCGGAACAGCCGACGCCGCTGCTCTTGGCTGCACCGCCAACGCCGCCGGTCCAGCCCGTGCTGTCCGACGCAGCGAGCGACCCCGCCTACACCGCGAAAGTGAACGACTATGAGTCCACCGATTGATCCCCAAGCAGCGCGCGAGCGCGAGACCAAGCTTTTGCTGACAACCGCAGCCGGCCTAGGCTGCTTTGTGATCCTGTGTTTAGTCGCCGCCGCAATCGTCGTTGGGCTGGCGTTGGTGTGGACCTTACAGGGCTCGCTGGGGCCAGGCGCTGCTCTCCTGAGCTAAGAGACTGCGACGTAACTATTCAGGTGCCGGGCACTTGCGACCGGTTTCCAGCTTGAGCCGGCTCTGCAGACGCCCTGGCCAGCGCAGCCTTAAGTGC
>DAOUBX010000243.1:0-6395 GCA_034432445.1 Anaerolineales bacterium | reverse complement strand
GTCGGCGCACAACCGTCAATGAAAGCGCGGCGGGCACGGTCGGAGACCGGCCCGAGCGATTTTCAGGTTAGAATCCAAATGCCCGGCACCTCTAGCCACGTCCAGCACTGTCCGTCCTGCCGCGCGCGACGTCGATGGCCAGCGCCAGTTCCCCGGCGTGCTGTGAGCCGATCAGCACACGGCGGCCGTCCGCCAGCGTCAACTGCACGCCCTGGTTGCCGCTGACGTTGTAGGCCACGTTGCCGCGTGCGCCGCGCCAACCGTAGCCGCCGTACTCGCGCAGCGCCTGGTAGGTGCGCACCTCGACGCCGGCGATGTCGGCCAAGGGGATAACACGCGTGGTGAGGGGATGAAAACGAATGTTGACCTGCGCAGGGGTGACCTCGATGATCAACGCCAGGTAGTAGAAGAAGAGAGGCAGGCCGATGCCGAAAAGGAGCCAGAAGAGCGCCATCATCCAGTCGGGCGCAGGGTTGTTGCCCCAGGGCTGGCCGAACACGATCTGCTGAACGAAGCCCCACCACTGCAAGCCGGCCACGCCCAGAAGGAGCAGCCAAACCCACCATTGGCGAAAGCGCTGCTGCTCGCGGAAAAGAACGATCTCACTTGGTGCGGACATCACGAACACCGCCTAAAAACGTTGCGTCCACTGCTCGTTGCCGTACACGTCCCGGCGCAGGACGTCGGCCGCGGCCAGCTCGGACGCGGAGAGAGCGCCGGTGTGCAGCTGAATGCCCAGCGCTTGCTCGAAGCCGGCGGCCAGGGCCTCAGCCGCCTCCTCGAAGGTGACTACCCGGCCCAGCGCCGCCTCCACGGTGGTCGCCCGCTCGGCCAGGGCCAGCCGCTGTGCGGAGCGCTCGACCTCGTCGGCGAAACAAATCACGTCAACCAGGCGCGTCACATCGCCAAGCAGCGGCAGTGCACCGTGCTGCAGAACCCAGCTCTGCCGCCGACTCTGGGCGCTACCCACCAACTTCCTGCCGTCGGCCACGATCTCGTAGGCGCTGGGTACCTCGAAGCAAACGGGGCCGGCATCCTGCCCGGAGCGGTTCGTGGGCGGCGCTTTGCTGACGGCCAGGCCCAGTCGCGCCAGCCCGGCCAGCAGCCCCTGGCTCAGCCGCAGGTAGCTGTCCAGCACCGCGCCGGCCAGGATGGGATGGTCCTGCGGGCCGGTTACGGAGTAGGTCAGCTCGTCGGTGTGGAGGATAGCGCGGCCGCCGGTGGGCCGGCGCACCACATCGTAGCCCAGCGCCGCGCAGCGCGCCAGGTCGATGTCGGCCAGCGGCTGATGGCGACCGAGGGAGACGCAGGCCGGCTGCCACTGATAGAAGCGCAGGGTGGGAGGAACCTCGCCGCGGCCGGCGTGGGCGGCGATAGCCTCGTCCACGGCCATGTTCCATGCGCCGTCGGCAGGGGGGGTGATGATCAATCGCCAGGTTGGTTGGTGGGTCATATGATTGCCATGCCAGACTGGGCCAGTCTCTACACCCAGTCTTTGAGGCCTTATTATATCACATCCTCCGCTCAGGCGCGGTAGAATCCCCAGTCGTCCCCCATGATCCCCGCAATGACTTGCGCCGCGCAGGGTTGCCAGCGCCGGTCGGTGGTGCGCTTGACGCTGGTGTTGCCGGGATGGACCAGGCCCACCAAGAAACGGTTGTGGGGGAGCGCGACCAGCCGTTTCGGTTGACTGCTCCATAGGAAGCGGCTATCCTCACCCACTGTGACGGCCGGGAAGGGATTGCGCTGCCACAGGTCGCGGCGGTAGCATAGACTGTTGCCTGCCACCCACGGCAGACCCCCAGGCGGATAAACGTACTGCCAACCGCGGCCGGTGGACGGCTGGTAATACCACACCTTGTCCACGCCGCACACGTCAGCCTGCTGCTCCAGCAGCTGCTGCACCTGATAGCTCAGCCGCCAGTCGGCCTGCCAGTCGTCGTCATCCCAATGTACGATCACCTCCCCGCGCGCCTGCTCACAGGCCAGATTGCGTTTGGCGCCCAGCGTCATGCCGCCGCTCACTCGCAAATAACGGATGGCGGGATCGCCGCCGGCCAGATCGGCCACCGGATCGCTGCCGTCGTCGGCGATCAGCAACTCGCGGTGCGGATAGTCCTGGCGCTGGAAGTAGCGAATGGCTTGAGCCACGAAGCGACGTCGGTTGGCCGTGGGCATGATGCAGGTGACGAGAGGGGCGGGTGGAAGGAAAGAGGGGAATGGGAGGGAAAAGAGGAGCGGAGAAGGCGCTGCTGCGGCAGCGTCCACGGCGCCGGTCGACCGGTCGAAGGGAGGGGCGACGGCAGCAGGTTGTCGCTGCTGAGCCGGTTCCTCGTCCGCGGCTGAGCGAGACGACGCAGCCGAGGCAAGCGCCATTGAGCGCAGTGCGTAGAACGCGCGGTCCGCGGCCAGGCAGGGCGGCTCGTCCACGCGCTGCCAGCCGGTCGGGTCGAGGTATTGGCCACACGCGAAGGCCCAAGCATTGTCGCCGTGGCGCACATACACGTACAGACCATCGCTTTCCAGCTTGCGCAGCCGGCCACCGCGGCGCTGCGCCTGGCGCAGAAAGAGCGCGTCCTCGGCCAACGAGCGATCAGGATAGCCGCCGACCTCTTGCCATAGACGCCGCCAGAACACCAGCGTGCCCCCGTGGACATCGCCCACGAAGAGCCGGCGGTGCAGGTTGGGCGTGCAGCGCCAAAAAGCCCAGCGGTCGAGCTCCAGGAAGACCCCCGCTTCCAGGCCGGTGATGTCGGCCTCCCCGGCCAGCAGCGGCGCCACCTGGGTACTCAGCCGCTGCGGCGCGTACCAGTCGTCGTCGTCCCACTGGGCGATGATCTCTCCGGCTGCCAGCTCACAGGCCAGGTTGCGCTTGGCGCCGATGCTCAAGCCGGGCCGCACACGGACGTAGCGGATGGCCGGATCGCCGGGCAACCGGTCCGCCAGGTCCTGGGTGTCATCGTCGACGATGATCAGCTCGGCCGCGGGATAGTCCTGGCGCAAAAAATAGCGCACTGACTGCAGCACAAAGTCAGGCCTTCCACGGGTGGGCATGATGCAGGAGACAAGGGTTGCCATCGTCCATTGCTCACGCGTAGAGCCGCCAATCAGGCCACGAGTTGAAAAGGTCGGTCTGAGCCCGGTCGTTGCGATGGTACTGGCCCCAGATCGTGTTCTCGGCCGGGATCGGCTGGATGCGGATCCATCGGTCGGGCCGCGGGATCACCAGACAGCCCACCTGGTGGCGTTGGCAAGCGATGCTAAAATGGATGTCGGCCATGTTGCGAGGGCCGGCGAAGTCGGCGATCGTGATCGGCAGGTCGTCGGTATGGAAAATCAAGCCGCAGGTGGCCAGCACATGGACAGCCTTGGTCTCGGTCAGCGCCTGGGCGCCGTGGTACTGGCGCAGGTGCCCGCCGTAGTAGTGCGCCACGCGCGGGGGCATGACCTTTCCGTGCAGACCGACCGCCAGCCTGCGGCCCTTCTTGCGCTCGCCGCGCAGGGTGTTGAGGAGGGTCCAAACGAAATCCGGCGGGTAAACAATGTCGTCGTCCAGCGCGAGGTAGTAGCCGCGCTGCGTGCCCACCGTGAAGAACTTGCCGGCATCGCCCAGGTCGCCGTGCTCCTGGCTGCGGTGCACCGTGATCTTTGGCTGGTCGAGGAAAGAGGGCGTCTCCGGATAGCCGTTCAGGTAGACGTGCAACTCATCGACGTACGGCGCAACCGACCCCACTGCCTGCCGCAGATACTCGGCCCGGTCAGGGATGGAGGCCACGCCGGCAACGATAGGGTCGAGCTGGCAGATGGCCAGATCCTCGTCGGCCGGTCGGTGGGGGTTCATGGCGCTGGGTACGCTGTCCGAGGCCAGATAGCTGTGGCGCACCTGGTACAGCCCCTGGCCCTGCAGCCGATGTGTGATCTGCATGCCGACGCCGGAGCTGAGCAGCGGGTTGCGCCGCCACCGCTCCGGCCCGATGGGGTCGATGCGGAAGCCCAGCCGCTCGAAGAAACGCCGCTCCGCCAGGTAGCAGAGATCGACCCAGCCGGTCTTGAACACGCTGACACCGTTGTGCCGTTCGATCTGCGGCAGCGCGGCCGTCCAGTTGGCCTTGCCGATGCGGTGGCTGTCCAGGTACAGGTTGAGGCAGGCTTTGTCGGGGTCCTGGATCGCTTCGTAGGTGTGCATGGCGTGGCGCAGGAAGCCGGGTAACGCTTCCACGTCGTCGGGCAACTGCACGTAGTAGCGCGACCGAAGGTTCTCCAGGTCACGAAAGATGCGGTCGACCATGCGCCAGTACTCCTGCTTGCCGTGGTGCCAATCCAGGTCGACGGTGGTGATCCTGAACCGCTCGCTGCTGTCCGGCATTCCCACGTAGGGCATGGTCGAGCAGTCGTTGTACACCCGGCAGTCCACGCGCAGGTCGCCTGCGTCGGCCATCAGGCTTCGCAGGAGGCGGCGCAGGCTGTCCGGCCGGTTGTAGGTGGTGATGACCACGGTGACGTCAGCCACTTCTTGAAACTCCCACAAATAGGTCGGCGTGTGGTTCATGGCGAACGGCTTGCCCTGAACGGTGTAAACGCCGTAGCCGAGCTCGGTCAAGAAGGCGTCCACGAGCTGGAATTCCTCCGATGTTCGGCATTCGCAGGTAACGACCGGCCGAAAGCGGCGCATCGTGTCGGCCGCGCCGCGCAAGACGGGCAGCGTGTACCCTTCCACGTCGACCTTGAGGCAGGTGACCTGTTGCACGCCTTCCTGCTCGACGATCTGGTCTAGCCGCTCCATCGGCGCCAGCGAGCCGCCTTCATCGACGGTGGTCATCATTGCGCCGCCCTGGCCGGGATCGACCGTCGAGAAGTGCAGGCCCACCCGCCCGCGGTGCTCGCCCAGGGCCAGCTTGAACGCTGTGACATTGGTCAGCCCGTTGAGTTCCACGTTGGCGGTCAGGTGTTCAAACGCCTCCTGAACCGGCTCAAAGGCCAGCACGCGCTCCGCGCCGCAACACGCGGCGAAGAAAAGGGTGTGGTTGCCGATGAACGCGCCTACGTCGATGAACGTCCCGCCGCGGCACTTTTGGTGGACCAGATTCAGCAGGCCGTGGCGCTGGGTTTCGTAGAAGTTGCCCTGCGCCCAGTGCGCCTGGACCTCCTCGCGCGGGTCCTTGATCCAAACGCGAGCGGCGCCGAGGGTGCGATCAGACGCGCGGTAGACGATCTCCCGCTGGACGCGCTGGTTGCGCCGGATGGTCTTGTCGGTGTCGCGCAGGCGCCAGTTGGCCCGCGATTGCCGCTGCTTTTCCTCGCGGTCGGGCCCCGATGCCTTTTCCGTCTCGTGCCAGATATGCAACACTTCGCTGCCCTCCAGCCAGCGACAGCGCAGGCCGGCGCGGCGGGCGCGGAAGTGGTGATCGTTGTCCATGCCACCCCAGCCGGCCATGCGCTCGTCGTAGCCGCCGGCGCGTTCGTACCAGCTGCGATGAAAGCACTGCAAGCCATCGGCCCATTCACCAAAGGCGTTGGGGTGTGTCGGTGGAAACGACCAGGCCGCCACCATGGCCTCGGTCACCTCGCAGCGCGGCAGCATCTGGACGGGGACGGTCACGAAACATTCGGGCGTCATGGCTTCCAGCAGGCGGGCGAAGAAGTCCTTGCGATACAGAAAGTCGGCGCCGGTGCAGAACAGGTACGGCGTCTGCGCCCGTTCGATGCCGCGGTTGAAGAGCACCGGCAGGTTCAAACGTTGCAGCGGCCAGGCCACGTGCTGCACGAAGGCATAGCGGCTGGTGATCGCCTCCACGGCAGCGAACTGGTCGGGCCGGCTGCCGTCCATGACGATCACCGCTGGCACGACAGTGTTGAGCGCAATCGAGTACAGGGAGCGGTCAACCCGATCAAGCCCACGGCCGGCGAGCTGGTAAACGGGAAGGATGACGGTGAGCGATGCAGGCGCCATGTTCTACAGCGTGAACACTTTGGTCAACACGCGGCTGAAGCCGCCGAGTTCGTTGGCGACGACCTGAAACGTATAGCCCTGAGACTCGAGGTAAGCAGCCCAACGGGTGTTGACAACCGTTTCCATAGCCACCCGCGCCGTGCGAGCGCCGGCCTGACGCGCCGCCTGGATGGCCGCCTGCTCGAACGCCGTATGCATCAAGCGTCCTTGACCGGCCACCCGGCCCACGTTGACGATGGCGCCACGGGTCACCACCAGTTCTGTGCCCCGCAAAGCCACCCGTACCCCGCCGAAGCCAACCCCTTCGACGGTGATAGCCTCGGTGGCGCCGGTGCGCAGCAGGCGAGTGAAAAAGCGCAGCAAGGTGCTCTGCGCCCGACCGAGCGCACCGCTGGCAGCGGCCGCACCCGCCCTGCCCGCGGCGGCCCGGCCGCCGGCAGCCCGC
>DAOUBX010000242.1:0-10752 GCA_034432445.1 Anaerolineales bacterium | reverse complement strand
TCGAGCAATCCACGCTGGCCGTGGTGGTCTCGACGCTAGCCATCGCCGCGCTGTTCACCCCCTTGCGACGCCGCATCCAGGACGCCATCGACCGCCGCTTTTACCGCAAGAAGTACAACGCGCAGCAGGGGCTGGCCCAGTTCGCCCAGACCGCGCGCAACGAGACCGACCTGGACGCGCTGCTAGCTGAGCTGGTGCGGGTGGTGGATGAGACGTTGCAGCCGGAGCACGTCAGCATCTGGCTGCGCAAGTGAACCGACTACGTTCTCAAAGCCATCGCTACCGCCTCGTCAAGCGTCAAGGCGTGCGCCTGCGTCGCTTCCGGTCCCTCGCTCAACTCAACGATCAATTGGCTGGCACGCTCTTTGGCAGCCTGGCTGCTGGCCGGAGTTTGGACAACGACGTGCGCCAGCCGCCCGGCCGTCTCCTCGTCTCCTGTGCGGGCGCACGCCTCGGCCAGTCCGACCAGCGAGTCCAGGGCATTGGCGGTCGACTGACCGGCCAGCGCCGCCTGCAGGCCACGGCGGAAAAGCTGACGGGCGTCATTCACCGCACCCTGCGCCAGCTCGAAATTGCCAGCATGGCACAACGCGCGCGACGCGCTCCACAGGTCGCCCAATTCGAGGAAGTGCGCGATAGCGTCGCCAAAGTACTGGCGCACCGCGACCGGATCCCCCGCCGCCTCGACGGCCAGCGCCAAGTTCTCCATCACGAAGGCCATGGCCGAGCGGTCTTCCATCTCCGTCGCCAGCCGCAAGTGTTCCCGCATTAGCATCCGCAGATCATCGGCGTAGCCCAGCACGCGCACGGTGCGCGCCAGCAGGCCCAGGGCGAAGGCCGTGTTGCGCGGCACCCCGAGCTCCTGACACAAGTCCAGGCCGTGCCGCAACAGGACGTAGGCCTCTGCATACGCGCCCTGTTCGTGGCGCACGGCCCCCAGCACCAGCGGCACAAAAGCCATCTGCCAGCGCCGCGCCAGGGATCGGTTGAGCGCCAGGCTCTCCTCCAGCGCCGTCACTCCTGTGTCGAACGCGCCGGTTAACCAGCACAGCAACCCGTCAACCCACAGGGCGTCGGCCAGCTCGGCCAGCGCGCCGTGATGCCGCAAGGTGGGCACGGCATCGCGCAGCAGCGCACGCCCTTCCTCGACTTGTCCTAGCCGAAAACAGGCAAAGGCGAGCCAGGTGCGCATCTGCGCTAGCGCCACGTCCACCGGAGGATCGCCTCCCGCCGCAGCCGCGCTGAGCGATTCGAGCGCCGCCGCGGCCCGCGCAAACGCCTCCTGCTCTTCACGATACAGGTTGCGCATGTCAAGGTAGTACCAATATGCCCAGGCCGCCTGCTGCAAGGGACCAACCAGCGCGTTGTTGACAGCCCACTCCCAGGCGCTGCGCAGATTGTCGATGTCCCGGTTCAGCTCCGCTAGCGCCTGCTTTTGGTCAGCGCTTTGCAGCCGGTCCAGATAGCCGGCGGCCAGGGCCAGGTAGTACTCGGCGTGAGCCTGGTTGATCAGGTCCTCCTCCCCGGCGGCCTGCAACTGCGCAGCGCTGTACTGGCCGATCAGCTCGTGCAGGTCGTAGCGGCCGCCGTCGCCGTGACGCACCAGCGACTTGGCCACCAAGGCTGATAGCTGGCGCAAGCTGGCCCCGGCCACCTGTTCTGCCGCCCGCCGTGTGAAGCCGCCGCGAAACACCGCCAGCCGACGCATCACTTGCTGCTCACTGGCTTGCAGCAGGCGCCACGAGTGGTCGAATACTGCCCGCATCGAGCGATGTCGCGGCGGCAGGTCTCGAAACGCTCCGCTCAAGAAGTCGATCCCCGACTGGATCTCTCTGGCGATCTCCTCACACGAAAGGGTTGAAGTCCAGGCGGCCGACAATTCAATCGCCAGCGGCAGACCCTCCACAGCTCGACAGATGTGGGCAATGGCTGTCGCATCGCTGGACGTAGGCACAAAGGTGGGGCGCAGGTGTTGGGCGTGCTGCAAGAAGAGATTGGTCGACGGGTAGGCTTCGATCTGCGCCGGCGCAACGGCGTCGGCGCGTGGCTCAGGCGGCGTTGCCAGGCCTTGCAGTTCGAACACCCATTCGCTGCGCAGGTTCAGGCGCTCGCGCGAGGTGATCAGGAACGCCAGTCGAGGTGCTTGCTCCAAGAGCGTCGCCACCAACGTCACGGTTTTGTCGTCACCCAGCAAATGTTCAACGCTGTCCAGCACCAGCAGCCCGTGCAGCGGCCGAAGGTGGATAGCCAGTTGTGCAGCCACGTCCCCTGCGTCCTGAAAGGGGCAACCGGTGGCGTCGGCCATGGCAACCACTAGGTCGCCGACCGAGGTGAGGGACGCCGTCGGCACGAAAGAAATGCCGTCTGCAAACTGGGGGGCAAGTTCAGCCGCCACCTGGAGGGCCAGCCGCGTCTTGCCAATTCCACCAGGGCCGACGATGGTGACCAGGCGCCCCTCGCGGCGCGCAAACAAGTCTCTCAGAACGGCCATCTCCCCGTCTCGGCCGATCAGCGGCAGGAGAGGAACCGGCAGCGGGATTGACCGGCGGCCTGCCGGCGTTGCCTCGTGGGCAGGTGAGCTGCCGACGAGGTGGTGCGCTCGGCTGCGCTCTTTGCGTCGCGCCGCATTCAGGAAAGGACCCCGTTCCGCCGGAGACAGCCCCAGGACATCAGCCAACCGCGCGGCCATCTCCCGCGAGGGACGCCGGGTCTCGTTTTCCAGCTTGACGATGGTGGTCGTGGCGCAGCCAACACGATCGGCTAGCTCCTGCTGGGTCAGGTCCAACGCGCGGCGATGGCGGCGCATAAGCTCGCCAAAGGGCATGAAGTCGCTCATCGGGCACCTCACTGGAGACAGTCCATGCGGACCTGTCTTTCGTTGACCATTGCTCTGAAACTTGTACCAGTGATTGTGCAAGTTTCATACCCCAAACGCTCCTTCTTTGGGCATTAAATAGGACATCGCCGCTGTTCAGGCGCTGAGTGCCGAATAGCCCATCAAGCGCCGCCGTCGCGCCCGCCGCTGCCTGCGGCGCTGAGCCTGCAAGGCTCTGACCCTGGCGGCTGGACGGCTGTCGATGGGCTTAGTCTACCATAGCCCGCGCGTTTTGAGAAGTGCTTCAGAACTGAGGAAGTCATGCAATGGCAGTTGTACGTCGAAGTCGATCCGACTGCCGACCGAGACCATCGGGATGTTGAGGCGGTGGAGAGCCTGCTTGCTGAGCTGGCGCCGCTCGAGCTGTCAGCGCCCTGGATGAGTCACATTCGTTTGGCGCTAACTCATCACTTTAGCACCCAAGGCCGCCCGGTTGTACACGTGTTGATCTCCCAACCGTTGAGGTCACAGACGTTGCCAGATTGGAAGTTCTTTGTTGTCACCCGTGGAGATTCGCAAGCGAATGATCAAGGGACCAGCTACCTCGAGCTGTACCTCTATCGGTGATTGGTCGGAGCCATCTCAAGGAGGCAGTGTTGATGCGAAATCAGTCGAAGACTCTATGGACTCTTTTGACCGTGGCGCTGATTTGTCTGGCTTTGCCGGCGCAGGTTGTACAAGCCGGCGCGGCGCAGCCCGAAGGCCCGGCGCCCGCTCTCCAAAGTCGCCTCTATTTTCCGGGAGTGGGGCGCAACTTTATCTCAAGCAGCGTGGGCCAGATGCGGCTCTATGGGTACAGCGATGCCAGCGTGCTCATGCCGGCTTCGTTTGACGCCCAGTTTCTGGCTACGCAGAAGTCGCTGATGTGTCAACCGCCGGCCGTGACGCCGTTGGACCTGACTATCGAGCAAGCCGTGCAGAACCTGTGGGCGCGGCTGGAGCAGAAGGTCGGTGCTCCGGCTTTGGCCGAGTTTAGGGCTGATCCTCGCTATGACACGGTGCCAGAGGCTCAGACCTTTGCCGCCGGATCGATGCTCTACCGTCAAATGGACGGCGCCATTGCCGGGTACCTGCGGGCCTACGAGCAGGCGCCCAACAATGCGCTGTTGTTGATCAACGCTGCGGGCGCCCTGATCACGGCCGGCCTGCCTAACGAGGCGCTGGCGTTTCTGAACCGGGCGGACGCCATTCGCAGCCAGCCCGGCGTCACGCTGGGCGCGCCCATGGGCATCCCCGGTGCGGAATTGGCGATCAACAACCGCGGGGCAGCGCTGCTAGGCCAGGGCCGCTGGGCGCAGGCCGAGGCGGTGTTGCGGCCGCTGGCGGCCAGTGGCAGCGAGCTGGCGGAGGCACGCACCAACCTCTCCGTGGCGCTGCTCTGCCAAAACAAGGATCAAGAAGCGGCGCGCTGGTACCGCCTGGGCGAGCGCCGCCGGCTGTACGACGCGCTGATCCCCTTGACCCCGCCGGAGGTGGAGGGCACGCGCCTGCCGCCGCAGTACACCTTTGACCGCTCCTACGGCAAGATGCCCAACATCCCGCGGGTAGCCGTCGCGGCTAGCCCCCAGCAAGCCGAGGGCATGGTTGGCTACTACCAGGCTCTGTTTGATCGTCACATCCAGCGCACCGACGACCGCACGGCGCTGATCGAGGCCAACAGCCAGCTCCGCAGCGCACGGCCTGTGCCTCTGCCGGTCTCCCTAAAGCGTTTCGCCAGCGTTCACGTGACGGCTATGCGCGCCGAGAACGAGCCGGACATCGCGCCCTTCGGTGAGGAGGCCCAGCAACTGCAGGAAGAGCTGGCCGACCTGCGCAACGAGGTGGGCGACCGCATCGCCGAGGCCAGCGACACCCTCCACGGGGAGGCGTTCAAAGCTGCCTGCCGCTCCGCGCTGCAGAGCTACTGGAGCGCGTGGGTGCCCACGTTCCGCCAGTTCGAGACCGCCATGCGCACGTGGATGGAGCTGAAATACGTGGCCGGCACTGCCACCGCCTCGCACTTGGCCGACGAGCTGAACCACGAATACGTCTCGCTTCAAATCGAACAGATCATGGACAACGACCTGGATCGCATCGCCACCGAGGCCAACACCAACAACGGCTGGGGCGCCACCTGGTGGCCAGTCTGCGACGCGCCCGAACCACCACCCTTCACACCGGTCGAAGACCCGCAGACTCCACGCTCCGTGCGCTGCCCGGCGACCTGGGCCAACGGCAAGTTCCAGATCACGTTCCTGGAGGTGCTGCAGGTGAAGGGCAATTGCGAGCAGATCGAGACGGAGCTGGCGGCCGGCGGCTCCTCCTTCACCACGCCGTTCGTCGCCTTCACCACCGACCTGAAGAACCGCAACTACACGTTGTACACCGGCGTCAAGATCCGCACGCCCACCCCCATCGGCGAGATGTCGGTGGGCGAAGGGGTGTACATCCGCGGCAACCAACACGGCATCTCCGATGTGGGTGCGAAGACTCAGATCGGCGGGCAAGCCGGCTTTGGCCCGTTCACCTATGGCATCGAAGACGGCATCGAGATCGGCATCGCCGGAGCCTTTGAGTATGTGACCACGCCGTGAGGCGCAGGGCGTTTGCGAAGTGCCGGGTACCTGAGTTTACCAATTACGTGAGGAGGTCAGCAGTCATGCATCTTTTCCAACGCGCAACCGTCGTCTTGCTACTTGTGTTGCTGGGCTTGGCCGCGCAGCCCGCCGCGCCGATTTCTGCGGCGGGCGTCGTAGGCGCCGGCACAGCAGCCAGCTGCACCGAAGCGGCCTTCACGGCGGCGCTGGCCGGCGGCGGCCAGGTGACCTTCAACTGCGGCGCAGCCGCGCTCACCATCATTCTGACCGTCGCCAAGGACATCACGGCCGACACCGTGATCGACGGCAACAACCTGATCACGCTGAGCGGCGGCGGCGCCACCCGCTTGTTCACCGTGAAACGCAGCGGCAACCCGCGGCTAACCCTGCGCAACCTGACGATCCGCGACGCCGGCGGTCCGGCCGTGGGCGCGGTCTACGTCGACCAAGCGGGGAACGAGCGCGGCTACTTGACCACGACCAACGTCGCGTTTGTGGACAACGCCAACGGCGGCATCTGGAGCCGGGGCACGGCCCAGGTCGACGCAACCACGTTTCGAGGACATGAAGCGCCCGCAATCACCGTTGAACCCACCGGCGAGGCGACGGTCACGGACAGCGTGTTCGAGGACAACGTGACGTTCAACGACGCGGGCGGCGCGATCTTCAACCAGGGCCAGCTCACCGTGCGCCACAGCCGCTTCACCGGCAACGGCACCAGCGCCAACATGAAGGGCGGCGCCATCAACAATGAAGGTCTGGCGATCGTTAGTTCCAGCGTGTTTACCGACAATGTAGCTTTGGCGGCCGGCGGCGCCATCTTCTCGCGCGGGGACCTGACCGTGGAAGGCAGCACGTTCGCCGGCAATCGCGCGCTGGGGCCCGGCGGCGCCATCGCCCACACCACCAAGACCAACGCCGTCGTCACCCTGACCGTGCGCCACAGCGCCTTTTACGACAACGAGGCCGACGACGCCGGTCAGGTGTCGCCGCAGGCCCTGGGCGGCGCGATCTACGTCGAGACCGACCTGGCACAGGCGGTCATCGTCAACAGCACGATCTCCGGCAACCGCGCAGACAAGGGCGGCGGCGGCGTGGCGTTGGTCAACAAGGCCGACTTGACGCTCACCAACGTCACCCTGGCCGACAACCTGTCGCCCAACACGGCCGGCGACAACATCGAGCACCGCACAGCGCCCCAGCCCGCCGGCGCCCTGGCCCTGCAGAACACGCTGGCGGTCAACGGGTCCTGCTTGGGGCCGCTGGTGGACGGCGGCAACAACCTGCAGAACCCCGGCGGCGGCTGCGTGGGCGCGGCGGCCGATCCCCAGTTGGGCGCCTTGCAGGACAACGGCGGCCGGACGTGGACCCGCAGCCTCAGCGCGGGCAGTCCGGCGCGCAACGCGGGCAACAACGCGCTCTGCCCGGCCGTTGATCAGCGCGGGGTGTTGCGGCCGCAAGACGGCGTTTGCGACATTGGCGCGTTCGAGTATGGCGCCAAGCCCGTCCTGGTCAGCATCGATCCCACCAGCATCCTGGCGCTGAGCCCCAGCTTTACGCTGACGGCCACCGGCTCCAACTTCATCGAAGGCGCCAAGCACACCCGCGTGGTGTGGGAGGGCGCAGCGCTGCTCACTACCGTCGTTGACGCCCAGACCTTGCGCGCCCAAGTGCCGGCCAGTGCAGTTGTCGCCGGCCGCGCCTTGCCGATCAAGCTGCTCACGCCGGTGGTGGACGGCGGCGAGTCGGACGCCGCGCTGATGTTCACCGTGATCAAGCGCGACCAGACGATCACCTTCGGTCCACTGCCAGAGCGCGATGTGACCGATCCGCCTTTTGCTGTTTCTGCGACAGCCTCGTCAGGGTTGGCCGTCAGCTTTGTTGCCAGCGGGGTGTGTACGGTCTCCGGCAACACGGTGAACTTGACGGGCGCGGCCGGCACGTGTATGATCGCTGCCCAACAGGCGGGCAGCGTGTCCTACAACCCCGCGCCCGATGTGTCGCAGTCGTTCGCAGTAATCCGGCACTTCAAGCTCTACCTTCCATCGATTTCCCGCTAGATCATTGACCAAATGCGCTGAACTGGTCGTTTAACCGCATAGTGGCACCCTTCGTCCCGCATCAAATCACAACGCCCAGTTCGCCCGAAACGCCCTGTTCATGACGCAAACGGTCCCTTCAGCCATTTCGGATGATACTCGTTCCGAGCCAGTGCGCCCCTATCCGCCCAGTTGGATCGACCGGCTTCTGCGGCGCATCGAGCGGTGGCCGACATTAGTTCCGCTGGTGCTGGTCGGCTTGTGGGTCGTGCTCGTGTCTATCGTGCATGTCACCGTTTGGCGCGAGGGTATCGTGCCGAGATGGCAGCTCGACGCGCGGATCCTGGTGATCAATACCTGGGTGCCCTACGGTCTAGGATTCATCTACTACCTGGAGAGGACTGCGGCCGATGCGCTTGGTGCCTTTCGCCCGGCGCTTGACTTAATCGATGGTGCTTTCGCCGATCTACGCTATCAGTTTACTGTGATGCCACAGCGCGGGGTGCTGATCAGCAGCGCCTTGGGAGCGCTTTTGACTCTTGCATCGCTTCGGCTATTCCCGGAGACGGCGGATCCTTTCATGGACACACCTCTTGCGGCCGCCGTCAACACTGTGTTCAGCATGGCAGGAGCGGGCGTCATCCTCACAGTGATCTACCTGAGCTTTCGGCAATTGCGACTCATCCGGCGGACGTATGCGCAGGCAAGCAAGCTCGATCTATTTCGGGCGAGTGAACTGTATGCATTCTCGTCGCTGACCTTGCGCATGGGCATCGGCTGGCTAATGGTGATCTATGCCGGTGCACTGTTCTATCCAGCGTTGATGCGCAACTTGCCTTGGGCGGTGACCAGTGGCCTGATTCTGCTAAGTGTTGCCTATACCTTCGTCACGACTCTGTTCTACATCCATGTGCGTATTCGCGAAGCAAAGGCAAGGCAGATGGAGGAGATCGACCGGAGGCTGCAGGCTTCATTTGTGGCGCTCCACCGGCATATCGACGCCAACGACACCGGAGCCGTGAGATCGCTGCGCGAGGTGATGGAAGCCTTGCTCGTCGAGCGCGGCATGGTGGTCAAACTGCCAACCTGGCCTTGGCAACCGGGCACTCTCGTCAGCTTTCTGACGGCGGTCTTGTTGCCTCTGATCGTGTGGGCGGTGCAGGCGGTCTTACAGCGATTGCTGGGGCTATGAGCGCGCAGCCTCGGCCACTTGACCAGGAGGAGAGTGCAATGATCAAAGGACCGCGCGTTGTGCTGCGCGCACTCAGCAGGGACGACCTGCCCCGCCTGCACCAATTCAACAACGACGTCGAGGTCGAGCTGGCCGGCGGCGGCGACCCGCCGCTGCCCCAGTCGCTGGAGCGCTTGCAGGCCGAGTTCGACGCCGGCCTTGGCCGCGGCGGCCGCGATGGCACCAGCTTCGCCATCGAGGTGGATGGCGTCTACATCGGCGGCTGCGCGCTGTTCAACTTCGACCACGTGGCGCGACGGGCCATGCTGGGCATCACCATCGGCGACAAGGCCTACTGGGGCCAGGGCTACGGCCGCGAGGCCGTGCAACTGCTGGTGGACTACGGCTTTCGCCACCACAACCTGCACAAGATCTGGCTGGAGGTGCATGGCCGCAACCAGCGTGCTATCCGCGCCTACCTGGCTTGCGGCTTCGTCGAGGAGGGCCGGCTGCGCCAGCACGTCTGGAGCGACGGCGCCTACGATGACCTAGTGCTCATGGGAGTGTTGAACCATGCCTGAACCCACCACCCAAGACCGCTTCAAGCGCGGCGCGGCCGATGCGGGCCGCTATTTCGACTTCATGGCAGTGTCACTAGATCACCTCTCGCCCCGGCGAGGTATCGCGCAGACCGTCGAAGATTGTCGGATCGATGTCCAGCTCGGCCAGATCGACAGCGTTGCGGAACGCCTGGTAGTTGTCCCAAAAGCCAGTTCTGCCGGCCGCAAGGCGCTCGTATTCCTCGATGGCCAGCAGCATTGCCACCGGCTTGCCGCGCCGGGTCAACTGGATCGACGGTGTGGTCTCGAGATCGCGGACGATAGTAGTAAACTGGTTGCGAGCTTCGGCAATCGAATATTCCTTGATCATCAAAACCTCCATATGGCTATCTCGATAGCCATTTTAGTCAGGCCTTGCCCTTTGTCAAGCGGGCTAGGTCACCAACCAAGTATCAAAAGCCTGGAGCTGTACCAAGGAGTGACCGAATGCTACCCTATCTCCGCCCCGGTTCGGTGGACGACGCCCTCGCCGTCTACGACGTCTTCGTCCAGGCCACGGCTGACCTGGATCATCGCATGGGCCTGCCTGATGCCGACAACCACTGGCTCGACGCGACCTTCGTCGCCAGCTACTGGCAGCGCCGCCAGTCGCTGTTCGAGCACCTGGCGCGCACGGCTGACCAGTTCTGGGTGGCCGAGGTCGACGGCCAGATCGTCGGCTTTGCCCGCTCCTCCCTGCGCGACGGGGTGCGCGAGCTATTGGAGTTCTTCGTGCGCCCCGGCTATCAGGGCCAGGGCATCGGCGGGGAATTGCTGCGCCGCGCCTTTCCGGCCGGCGATGCACAGCGGCGCGCCATCATCGCCACCCGCGAAATGCGCGCCCTCGCGCGCTACATGAAGGCCGGCGTCTACCCGCGCTTTCCCAACTATTACACCTTCCGCAAGCCGGAACCGGTGGAGGTGAGCACTGACCTGGAGTTCGCCCCGGCCACGGACACCCCGGAGACCCTGGCCGCCATCCGGGCCATCGACTTGGCCATCCTGGGTTTCACGCGCGACGTCGACCACCGATTTCTGTTGCAAGACCGGCAGGCCATCCTGTTGCGCCGCGCCGACCAGGTCGTTGGCTACGGCTACTTCGGCAAGGGCGTCGGTCCCATCGCCCTGTTGGATGCAGCCGACTTCCCGGCCGTGCTGGCGTGTGCCGAGAGCGAGGCCGCCGGCCGCGGCGACGACGAGTTCGGCATGCAACTGCCGCTGATCAACCGCCACGCCGTGGACTACCTGTTGGGCCGCGGCTTCCAATTCGAGGACTTCACCGTCTTCTTCATGAGCGACGAGCCCTTCGGCCGCTTCGAGAACTACATCTTTACCAGTCCGCCGTTCTTCATGTAAACCAATTTCAGTAGTTCACGATTCTCTGTTCGCAATGCGCACTTCTGAAGATCGACAAATCAGATGCCCATGCGCTGGGCGCACAACCGTCAATGAAAGCGCGGCGGGCACGGTCGGAGACCGGCCCGAGCGATTT
>DAOUBX010000241.1:0-2712 GCA_034432445.1 Anaerolineales bacterium | reverse complement strand
AACCAGCGGCTGAGGCCGCTTCGTACTTTCAGCCAGATGGTTTCAACCTCTGATCCCGGCGATGCCGGGCTTTTCAAACAGTCTCTAAGCGATGTTGGCGGAACACTGGATCTGCGCGGTTGCCGCAGCGCCCCAATTGGGCGAAGTTTCCGTATCATTTTGTGGTGTGTGAGGAATTTCGGCGCGTGCCAGAATGCCTGTACTGTTTCTGCGAAGGTCTCCCAGACGCCACCGTTGTCTTTCTAACGGTTGGCCCCCATGACCGCGCATACGACATGCGATAGAAGATCGCAGTTGGCAGGACTGATCGACGCTTGTCAACCATAGGTGCCGGGCACTTGAGGCTGCGTTGGCACGGGTGCCGCAGAGCCGACTTAAGCTGCAAGCGCTCGCAAGTGCCCGGCGCCTGAACAGCTACGAGATTATGACAAATCATCCACCATGAAAATGGCAAAAATCGAAGCGGCCATGCGTGTCGTCCTGGCGTTCAACGACGCCTTCAACCACCACGACGTGCCGGCCATGATGGCGCTGATGACGGACGACTGTGTCTTCGAGAACACGAGCCCCGCGCCGGACGGCACGCGCTACGCGGGCAAGGCGGCCGTGACGCAGTTCTGGCAGGACCTCTTCCGCGCCTCGCCCGACGCTCACATCCACGTCGAGGAGATCTTCGGCCTGGGCTGGCGCTGCGTGCTGCGCTGGCGCTACGACTGGGTGGACGCGGCCGGCCAGCCGGGCCACGTGCGCGGCGTCGACATCTTCACCGTGAAGGACGGGCTAATCAGCGAGAAGCTGTCGTATGTGAAGGGATAGGGCTTCGACCATGAACATCTCCATTCGACGTGTGGAGCCGAGCGCCTACGGAGCCCTGCAGCGCGTCTATTCGGGCCAACGGGTTGTTTGGGGCACAATGCAACTGCCTTTTCCCTCGGTCGAGACGTGGCGCAAGCGGCTGGCCGAGCCGCCTGAGGGAATGTTCGGCATCGTAGCCTGCATCGACGACCGGGTGGTAGGCCATTTGAACATCCATACCTTTCCCAGTAGCCCGCGCCGCCAGCACGTGGGCGCAATCGGCATGGTCGTACACGACGAGTTCCAGGGCGTGGGTACGGCGCTGTCGCAGGCTGCGCTGGACGTGGCCGACAACTGGCTGAATCTGCGGCGCCTAGAGCTGGAAGTCTACACCGACAACGAGCCGGCCGTGCGCCTGTACACGCAGGCGGGCTTCGTCCCCTACGATTTGATCAGCAAGATAACCGCATTTCGCGCCGAGCAAAACCGCTCTAAAGCAGAGGCGAGGCGAAGGTAAGCGGCGCTAGCAACGTGACCTACTGCGCATCTCTCGCAGCGCTTCGCCCACGATCTCCCGCGCCTCGGCCGCCAGCTGATGCGGGTCGTCGCCCGGCTGGGGCTGCACGACTTTGAGTGGAACGAGCCATACCCGGCTGGGATCGCGCAGCACGATGCGCCTGATGGTGGTGGTCAGGCTCTCCTTGTGGCTCTGCCAGGTCATGGACTCGGTGTCCTCGTAGTGAATGGCGCACAAGAGATAGGGGGTGCCGGTCTCAACCGCGATCTCAAAGATGCCGTAGCGGAAGGGGAGGAGGGTGTCCTGCGGGTTGCGCGTGCCCTCGGGGAAGACGACGATCGGCGGATATTGGCTGCGGCGCAGGCTGGCGATCACCTGCTGGCGCACGTCGGCGCGCTTGCTCTTGTCGTTGCGGTCGACGAACATCGTGCCGGTGGCCGCAGCGATCTGACCAATGAAGGGCCACTTGCGCACCTCGGCCTTGGACACGTAGCGCATGGGGACTAAATAGCTCATCACCAGCGTGTCGAAGAACGACACGTGGTTGGAGAGGATCAGGCCGCGGTGCCGGATGATGGTCTGCCGGTCTTCGCACACAAAGCGCAATCCCAGCGCCGGCATGACGATGCGCACGCCCCACGCGAAGAACCAGGAGGCTAGCCGCACCCCGCGCAGGTTGACGGGCACCCACGACAGCAGGACGATAATGAGGGTGGCGAACACCAAGGTCGGCACGCCGTACAGAAAACGCACCGCCGCACGCAGATAGGCCACGGCTAAGCTCCTAGCAACGCCATCCAGTCGATGGTCGCCATCAGCGGATTGAGATCATGGGTGGCGTCGACTACGTGGAAGTCCAGGTTCGGGAAGAGCTGCTCGGCCACCGCGCGGGTGGCGTCCAGCGGCACCACGTCGTCCCGGTTGCCGTGGTAGATGGTCACCGGAATGCCCGTGGGCTGCAGCCGAGGATCCGTTGGATCGAGATAGGGCAGCGCCGGCGCCAGCAGCACCAGTCGGTCCACCTGCTGTGGGTGGGCGCAGGCAAAAGCTGCGGCCATCAGCCCGCCCATGCTGGAGCCGATCATCGTCCAACCGGTCATGTCGCCGACCACCTCGCGCAGCTTGGCCATGCGCTGCCAGAAGTCGCCGGTGAAGTCGGGCGCCAGCAGGTCGGGAAAAAGCCGGCGCAGGTACTGGGCCTTGAAGCCCTGGCCGCTGCCTTCCAGGCCGTGGATGAAGAGGAGACGAGAGGGGTCGGCCATGCCTAGTCCTTTCGCGATCGAAGAGATGGGTAGGAATGGGCCGATTATAGCGTAGCGGGGGGAGGGAGTCAATCGCAAGGGAAGCGGCCATCCACGAATGGCTGCGCGATCACGAATGCACGAATAGTGTCTGCTCGC
>DAOUBX010000240.1:0-5357 GCA_034432445.1 Anaerolineales bacterium | reverse complement strand
CCGCTGGTGGATGCCCGGCGCTCGTAGAACGATTCTCCAAAATCGTTCTGCCTGCGGTCCAATGCGAAACCGCACGATTTGAAAAATCGTGCTACGAGCTGGCTGCTCCCAGCTCATCAACCATTCACCAATTCACCATTCACCAATTCACCAATTGGCAATTGACCATTAACCATGTCCCGCTTCCTCCTCGCCATCGTCCTCCTTACGCTGCTGGCCAGCCCCGCGGCCGCGCAGGGCGATTCCTTCGACCTGCCGGCCGCGCTGGCCGCAGCCAAACCGGGCGACACGATTGTTATCCCGCCGGGCGTCTACGCCGGCCCATTGGTGGTGGACGTCCCTGGCCTGACGCTGGAAGGCCAGCCAGGGGCCATCATCGACGGCCGCGGCCTGGGCGATGTGCTGACCGTAACCGCGCCGGACGTGACGGTGCGCGGCCTGACGATCCGCCACAGCGGCGACTCGTTGGACCGCGAGCACGCCGGCATCACCGGCCTGGCCCCGCGCCTCCTAATCGAGGACAACCGGTTGGAGAACGTGCTGTTCGGCATCTACCTCAAGGAGGCGCCGAACAGCGTGGTGCGCGGCAACCAGGTCACCGGCATGAACCTGCCCATCGGCCGGCGCGGCGATGGCATCCGCATCTGGCAGAGCCCAGGTACGCTGGTAGAGGCCAACCACGTCTACGACACGCGCGACGTGGTGATGTGGTTCTCTGACGATGGCGTGCTGCGTCACAATGTGGTGGAGAACGGCCGCTACGGCTTGCACTTCATGTTCAGCAACCGGCAGACCCTCGAGGAGAACATCCTGCGCGGCAACTCGGTGGGCGTTTATCTGATGTACAGCCGCGGCCTGGACATGCAGCGCAACCTGATGATCGACAACAACGGCCCCAGCGGCTACGGCGCGGCGCTCAAGGACGTGGACGACGTGCTGGCCGTGGGCAACCGCCTGGTCAACAACCGCGTCGGCGTCTATGTGGACAACTCGCCGCGCGAAGCTGACGCCACAGTGCTGTTCCGCGACAACCTGCTGGCCTACAACGAGGTCGGCATCGAGATGCTGCCCCTGGTGCAGCGCAACACGTACAGCAACAACATCTTCCAAGAGAACCGCGAGCAGATCCACATCTCCGGCGGCGGCGAGCTGCGCGGCAACGCCTGGTCGATGGACGGCCGCGGCAACTACTGGAGCGACTACGCCGGCTTCGACGCCAACGGCGACCGCGTCGGCGACATCGCCTATCGCTCCAGCAGCCTGTACGAAGACTTGATGCAGAAATACCCGGAGCTGCGCCTGTTCCAGCTCAGCCCGGCTACCGATGCGCTGGACCTGGCCGCGCGCGCCTTCCCGGTCTTCCAGCCGCGGCCCAAGATGGCCGACGAGCACCCGCTGATGGTCCCGCCCGACCTGCCGACTGTACCCGGCCTGCCCGAGCCGTCCACCCTGGCTAACCTGGCCGTAGCGCTGGGGATGCTGGGGCTGGCGGGGGCGGTGCTGTGGGCCGGCACGCATGGCGCGAGACACAAGGCGTAACGAGTATGATCCACTTCTCACACCTCACCAAACGCTTCGGCAAGTTCACCGCAGTCGATGACCTGAGTTTCTCGGTCGAGCCACAGCAGGCGGTGGCGCTCTGGGGTCCCAACGGCGCGGGCAAGACCACGGCCATCAAGTGCCTGCTGGGCCTGCTGCGCTACGACGGGCAAATCGTCGTCGGCGGCCAGGACGCACACAAGCAAGGCAAGGCCGTGCGGCGCAAGCTGGGCTACGTGCCGCAGGAGCTGGCCTTCTACAACGACTTGAGCGCGTTGGACACGGCCCGCTTCTACGCCCGGCTCAAGCAAGTTCCGGCCAGCCGGGCGCGAGAGGTGCTGGCGCAGGTGGGGCTGGCCGAGCACGGCGACAAGCCGGTGGGCGCGCTGTCGGGCGGCATGAAGCAGCGCCTGGCGCTGGGCCTGGCCCTGCTGGCCGACCCACCGATCCTGGTGCTGGATGAGCCGACGTCGAACCTGGACGCAGCCGGCCGCGACCAATTCCTGCACCTGCTGGCCGGCGTGCGCTCGGCCGGCAAGACCGTCTTGTTCACCTCCCACCGCATCGAGGAGATCGAAGCCTTGGCCGATCAGGTGCTGGTGATGGAGCGCGGTCGGCAGGTGACCACATGCACCGCGGACGAGTTGCCGCAGCGGCTCGGTCTACGCACCCAGGTCAAGCTGCGCCTGCCTGGCGATGTGGTCGAACAGGCCCTGGCCGTGCTGCACAGCGGCGGCTTCACAGCCTCGCGTAACGGCCACGGCGTGCTGGTGGACGTCGTCCCCGGCGCCAAGGCCGCGCCCATCCACGCCTTGCGCGCGGCCGCGATCGACGTGGTGGACTTTGAGGTACAGTAAGCGGTGAGCGGTAACCGGTAGACGGTAATCAGCCCGATCACCGATCACCGTTCACCGTTCACCGATCACCAATCACCGTTCACCGATCACCTTTCACCGATCACCGTTCACCGATCTCCCATGAGCCTAACAACCGTCTGGACCCTCGCCCAAAAAGAGCTGCGCGATGCGTTGCGCAACCGCTGGTTTCTGCTGTACAGCGCGGCCTTTGCGGCGCTGGCGCTGGCCTTTTCCTATCTGGCGCTGGCCGGCGCGGGCATTGTCGGCTTCGCCGGCTTTGGCCGCACCACCGCCAGCCTGATCAACCTGGTGCTGCTGATCGTGCCACTGATGGCGCTAACGGTCGGCAGCCAGAGCCTGGCCGGCGAGTGGGAGCGCGGCACGCTCTCCTACCTGCTGACCCAACCGGTGGGGCGCTACGAGGTGATGCTAGGCAAGTACCTCGGCTTGGCGCTGAGCCTGCTGGCCGCGCTGGCGCTGGGCTTTGGCGTCTCCGGGCTGGTGATGGCCCTCAGCGGCAGCGGCGCGACCGATCCCACCCAGTATCTGCGCCTGATGGCGCTGGCCTTCTTGCTCAGCCTGGCCATGCTCAGCGTCGGCTTTCTGGTCTCGGCCTTCACCCGCCGCGCCAGCGTGGCCGTGGGCATCGGGCTGTTCCTGTGGTTGGCCTTCGTCTTCCTGGGCGACCTGGGCATGATGGGCACCTCCATGGCGCTGCGCGTGCCCATCGCCAACCTGTTCCTCATGTCGCTGACCAACCCGTTGCAGGTGTTCAAGATGGCCGCGATTCTCGACATCCGCGCCACGCTGGACATCCTCGGACCGGCCGGCATCTATGCCGTGCAGCGCTATGGTGAAGGGCTGTTGGTCATCTTCCTGGCCGTGCTGGCGGTGTGGACGATTGCGCCGGCCGCCATAGCTTACGTGCGCCTTGCCGCACGAGGCGACTTCTAATGAGCCGTAGCCTCGTAAGCCGACAGGTGGTGATTGCGGTCTTCCTGCTGTCAGTAGCTGCAGCAGGCTGCAGGCCACCGGCCGCCGGCGGACCTGAGATGCGAGTCGAGGATGCGTGGGGCTGGTCAACACCGCAGATGTTCAAGGTGGCAGCCTTCTACATGCGCATTCAGAACAAGGGCGCAGAGACCGACAGGCTGATGGGCGGCGCATCGACGCTGTGCGGCACGATAGAGTTGCACGAAACCTACCAGACTGACGACGGCGTCAGCGGCATGCGGCCTGTCCCGGGCGGTTTCATCGAGATACCACCCGGCGGGCAAGTCGAGCTCAAGCCCGGCAGTTTCCACATCATGTGCATCGACAAGGAGGTCGACTTCAACGCCGGCGACACACTGCCGCTCACGCTTTTCTTCGAGAAGTCAGGCGATAAAGCCGTCAACGTGTCCATCCGTGACACCCGGTGACCTACGACACAAGATCGAGCCGTGTGTACTTGCCCATCACTGTGCGAGGTGCAAGTGAACCCTATGAAAACACTATCTCTACTCGTCTCATTTGTCCTGCTGCTCGGCTTGGCAGCCTGCGCGCAAGGCACAGCCGAGATCAAGCCGCCCGACATTCGCTACGGCGAAGACGTCTGCGCCGAATGCGTCATGATCATCAGCGACCCGCGCTTCGCCGCAGCCTACACCTACGAGATCAGCCCCGGTCGCTACGAAAACGTGTTGTTCGACGACATCGGCGACATGCTGATCTACGCCGACAAGCACCCGGAGCACAAGGTCGTCGCCTGGTGGGTGCATGACTACGACAGCAAAGAGTGGCTGGACGGACAGAAGGCAACCTACGTGTTCAGCAACAACCTGCAAACGCCCATGGCCCAGGGCACGGCGGCCTTTGGCAGCGCAGAAGCCGCGCAACGGCTGGCCGGCGAGCTGCAAGGCGAGGTCTTGGACTGGAACGGCCTGTTGCAGCGACACAAGGCCGGCCAGCTCATGGTCGAGGCCGGCGCAGCCATGCCGGCCGGCGGTCACGACCATGCCGACAGCCATGACCATGCGACCGCTCAACCGTCTGCCGCCGAGGCGACGCCGGGCCGCGAGGTCGAAGCGGAGGTGAACGGCTATCACGTGCATCTGATCGGCCAGGAGGCCCTGCACGCCGGCTACAACACCGTCTGGCTGCACCTGACCGGGCCGGACGGCCAGCCGGTGGAGGGCGCCCAGGTGACCCTGGCCCCGCGCATGAACATGCTGGACGGCAAGCACCATGGCTCCGGCGTGCTGGGGCCGGCCCCCACGGCGCCCGGCATGTTCCAGGGCGCGCTGATCTTCTCCATGCCCGGCGGGCCAGACCTGGGCAGTTGGGACGTGGCCGTGGCCTTCACCGACACCGTGGCCAGCCAGAGCGGGACGACGCTGCTGCCCGTGGACGTGGCGCCGTCGAAGTTGCACCAGTCCTTCATGGGCCCCGACGACAAGAAGATCTTCGTCTCGGTGATCCAGCCGACCATGCCGCAAGTTGGCAAACAGCCCTTCGAGGTTTACGTCATGCAGAAGCGCGGCATGTTCGACTGGCCGGCCCTCACCGACCTGACCTTGGAGATCACACCCTGGATGCCCACCATGGATCACGGCTCCCCTGGCAACGAAAACCCCGTTTCCCAGGGCGACGGCCGCTATCTAGGCACGGTCAACTTCAGCATGGCCGGGCCGTGGACCGTCACCGTCGTCGTCAAGGACGGAGACGTAGTGTTAGGTGAAGTCGTGTTCGAATACGACGTGCGTTAGGTAAGCACCGTCTATGCTCTGGCCGGTCTCCGACCGAGCCATCTCTGAAACAACGATCGAAGGAGAAGTTTCACCATGAAGAAGACCTATCTGATCATCAGCTTCCTCGCTCTTCTGGCCATTTTGGCCGCCTGCGGCGGTGGAGGCGGCGGCCAGCCAGCCCCGGCCCAGCCGGCGGCTCAACCGGCCTCGCAACAGCCTGCCGCCCCCGCCG
>DAOUBX010000239.1:0-5167 GCA_034432445.1 Anaerolineales bacterium | reverse complement strand
GGCACTTAAGGCTGCGCTGGCCAGGGCGTCTGCAGAGCCGGCTCAAGCTGGAAACCGGTCGCGAGTGCCCGGCACCTGAATAGTTACGCTGGAGGAAGGCCTCGGCGTGCTCGCGACTTCGGTCAAGTTGGCAGTGGCCGAAGCTGTCGAAAGCGCCGCGCCTCTAGACGATCCTGTACTCCACGGCCGGATCCACCTGGCCACGGGGGTTATCACCCATCCCCAGGGCCAAGTACGGCGTATGAGCGCCGGAGGGGGATGCCGTGGTCTTCATGTCTACGGCCTCGCCGAGCTGCATGATCGCACCTTTGCCAATGCGCCCCTTGCGGTTAGCTTTGGCGACTTCGATCACATTGTCATGAGCATCGATGGCTCGGCTTCGGCTCATCGAAACCATTCCTCCAATAGGGTAGAATACAAACGACACGCATAGTTTACACCAACCAGCACAAAAAATCAAGTCGCTTGTCTAATTCACGACCTGCAGCCGTCGTTGCGATCGCGACGAGCCGTGTGTTTGACGTTTCCATGCCAGGAGAATACAATCCACTGTGTCAACACATCAATACCCTGATGCCTCGGCGCTGCCACAACAATGGACGAGGCCTAGACGAGCAAAGGCGCCAAGGATGTTGCAGGGCCCCCTTCCCCTTGGTGTCACAGAGTTCGGATTCTTCACCTCATGAGCACACATCTGGCAATTGATGCCGCCCTCTGTCAGGCCTGCAAGCGCTGTCTCGTGTTGCGTAACTGCCGCTGGATGGCAGTCCTCAGGCCTGATAGCGAGGACGTCCCGATGATCGATCCCGGGCGTTGTCAACACTGTCTCATCTGTTTGGACCGCTGTCCGCATGGGGCAGTCGTGTGGGTCTAAGCTGGGCAGACAGGGGGACTACACAATCAGACTGTTAGCAACCAATCGAGCGCTCCGGGTAGCCCATCGCCGGAGCGCTTTTGCGTTACGCGGAGGTAGCTGTTCAACCAGGGTGGGTGATGTGCTGCGCTGCACATGATGCATCAAATGCATCAATTATGACTTAATGCAGCAAATTCATTGGCACAATATGATCTCAATCATGTTCGCCCTTGCTCAAGCCTGTTATAATTGGCGCAAGTTGTTCAGAGCACGGATCAACCGCCGCAATGACAAGGCGGGCTGGTGCATGTCTATGTCGGAAATGCTCACGACCAAAGAACTGCAAACGTTGCTGCTGGTCGATCGCACAACGATCTACCGAATGGCTGAAAGCGGCCGGCTGCCGGCGATCAAAGTAGGCAACCAGTGGCGCTTCCCGCGTGCCCAAATCGAGACTTGGCTGCAGCGGCAGGCAAAGCCCTTGACGCTGGCTACCAACGGCGTAGATGTAAGCGCTGAAAATGGCGCCGCGCTGTTTCCGCTCGACTGTGTGCAGCTGATCCAGGATACCTTTGCCGACGCTCTGGGTGTCATGATCCTGACCACTGACCTCGCCGGCCAGCCAATCACCCGGCCGAGCAACGCCTGTGGCCTATTCACCGCTGCCGATACCTCGCCAGTTGCGCGTCAGCGGTGCCTGGAGCTCTGGGCTCGCATCGCCTGCGAGCCCTCGATGACACCGCGCTTTGTGGAGAGCCATCTCGGGTTATTGTGCGCTCGCGGCCTGATTCGCGCCGGCAACGAGATCAAAGCCATGCTGGTGGTAGGTGGCATAGCGCCTCAGAACTGGCCGCCCAACGACGAGCAGATCCGCCGCATCGGCGCAGACCTGGAGTTACCCCTTGATCTATTGCGTCAACACATCAACGAGGTGCACCGTCTAGACCCACAAGAACAGGCGCGCGTGCTGCCTTTCGTGCAGCGCATCGCCGACATCTTCTCGCACATTGCCCAAGAGCGGCTGGAATTGGCCGGCCGCCTGCAGCGTATTGCTGAAATCAGCCGCTTCTAACAATTTCCCGAGGTTAACAGACCATGAAACGCATCGTCATTCTGGGCGCCGGCACTGCCGGCACCATCGTTGCCAACAAGCTGGTTCAGGAACTGGACATGGATCAATGGAAGATCACCGTGGTGGACCAGTCCGAGAACCATTACTATCAGCCGGGCTTTCTCTTCATTCCCTTCGGCATCTACACCAGGGAGGACGTAGTGCGGCCGCGGCGTGACTACCTGCCGCGCGGCGTGGAGTTCATCCTCTCAGAGATCGATGTCATCGAGCCCGACCAGAACCGGGTTAAGATCAAGAAGGACAGCCGCGTGTTGCCCTATGACTTCCTGGTGATCGCCACAGGCTCGCGCATCGTACCCGACGAGACGCCCGGGCTGACCGAGGACGGCTGGCGGCGCAACATCTTCGACTTTTACAGCGTCGATGGCGCAGCAGCTTTGGCTCGCTACCTGCGCCATTGGCAGGGCGGCCGGCTGGTGCTCAACGTGGCGGAGATGCCCATCAAGTGTCCGGTGGCGCCGTTGGAGTTCCTCTTCCTGGCGGATTGGTTCTTTCACGAGCACGGCATTCGTGATCGCGTGGAGCTGATCTACGCCACGCCGCTGCCCGGCGCGTTCACCAAGCCGCGCGCGGCCAGCCTGCTGGGCGACATCCTGGAGCAAAAGAACGTCAAGGTCGTGCCCGAGTTCTTGCTGATGGAGGTCGATCCCAACGCCAACAAGATCATCGCTTACGACGAGACCGAGGTGGAGTACGACCTGCTGGTGACGATCCCTATCAACATGGGTGACCCGGTGATCGCACGCTCCGGCATGGGCGATGAGCTCAACTTCGTGCCCACCGAGAAGCACACCCTCAAGGCCAGCAACTACGACAACGTCTTCGTCCTAGGCGACGCAACCAACCTGCCCAGCTCCAAGGCTGGCTCGGTGGCCCACTTCCAGGGCGACGTCTTCATCGAGAACTTCCTGCGCTACATCGATGGCCTGCCGCTGCGCGAGACCTTCGATGGCCACGCCAACTGCTACATCGAGTCCGGCTTTGGCAAGGGCTTCCTGATCGACTTCAACTACGACGTGGAGCCGCTGCCCGGCAAGTTCCCGTTGCCCGGCATCGGGCCCTTCTCCCTGTTGCAGGAGTCGCGCATCAACCATTGGGGCAAGATGATGTTCCGCTGGATGTATTGGAACCTGCTGCTGAAGGGCAAGCCGCTGCCGATCACGGCCGAGATGCAGATGGCAGGCAAGTGGATGTGATCGGTGGCCGCTCACCGGTGAACGGCAAACGGTGGCCGGTAACCGGTGCAGGGAACCGAAGGATGAGAGGTTGAAGATGGACAACGATCAAACGCAGGTCTTGCAGGAGCTCAATCAGAAGATCGACGCGTTGACGGCGCAAATGCAGGCCCTGACTGATTACGTTTATGAGCAACGGCGACGCCAGCAAGAATGGGACGAGCTCAAGGCTGACCTGACCCCGGTAGCGTTGGACGCCTACCAGGTAGTCGTAGAGCAGCTCGAGGAAGTCGAGCCCTATATGCAGTTGGAGGACCTGCTCTACCTGCTCAAACGCCTGGCGCGCAACGTGCGCAACATCGAGATGCTGCTGGATCAGGTGGAGAGCTTGTCCGACCTGGGACGGGACGCCATGCCGATCCTCAACGACGCAGTGTTGATGTCGGTGCAGCAACTGGACGCGCTGGAGCGCCGCGGCTATTTCCGCTTGCTCAAAGAAGGCCAATATGTGCTGGACAACATTGTCGATCACTTTGGTCCCGAGGACGTGCGCCAGTTGGGCGACAACGTCGTGACTATCCTGACCACGGTTAAGCAGATGACGCAGCCTGAGATCATGGGCATGATGCAGAACCTGGCCGGCGGGCTGCGCCAGGTAGAAGCCGAGCCGCAGGAGGTGGACACGTCGTTCCGCGGCCTGCTGCGCCAACTGCGTGACCCGCAGACGCGCCGCGGCCTGGCCATTACCCTGGGCATGCTGCGCGCCGTCGGCGCCGAAAGTCCATCTGGCAACGGCGCCGCCACCCATTGACCAATCTACCAATCTACCAATTCACCAATTTCCCAATTTTCTAACCAACAGGAGCATACCCCTATGCCAACCCGCGACATCGCAGGCAAGACCGTTCAAGTCAACGACGAAGGCTTTCTGATCAACCCCGCCGAGTGGACCCGGGAAATCGCAGCCGAGATCGCCAAAGAAGAGGGCATCCCGGAGCTGACCGCGGCTCACTGGAAGGTGATCGACTTTGCCCGCGCCTTTGGCGACGGCAAGTCGCCTACGTTGCGCCAGATCACCAACGGCGCCGGCGTGAGCACCAAAGAGCTGTTCGCCTTGTTCCCCAAAGGCCCCGCCAAGAAAGTGGCGCGCATTGCCGGGCTGGGCAAGCCGGAAGGCTGTGTTTAGCATATCCCAGGCCCTTCGGGTTTGCGGCAAACCCGAAGGGCCTTCTACGCAAGGAGACACAAATTATGTCTGATCAGAACCGCCACGTTGCGTTCATCTGCTCCAAAGGCACGCTGGACATGGCCTATCCCGCCCTGGTGATGGGCTGGGCCGCGCTGGGCAACGGCATCGACGTCACCATCTTCTTCACCTTCTGGGGCATGGACCTGATCAACAAGAATCGGGTCGATCATCTGGAGATTGCGCCGGTGGCCAACACCAGCATGAAGATGACCATGATGGGTCTCAAGACGGGCAACCTGGGCATTCCCAACGCCCTCGGCGTCTTGCCCGGCATGACGGCCTTTGCCACCAAGCTGATGAAGGACAAGATGGAGAAGCTGGAGGTGCCCCCCGTGCGGGAGTATCTGCAAATGCTGGTGGATGCCGGCGCCAAGCTCTACGCTTGCAAGATGTCGGTGGATATGATGGACCTGAGCATGGATGATTTCATCGAGGGCGTCGAGGCCATCGTTACTGCCAGCGACTTCATGGATATGACCGAGGGCGCGCAGATCATCTTCATCTAGTGCACCTATTCCGCCCTGGGTGCCGAGCACTTGAAGCTGCGCAAGCCGGTCGCAAGTGTCCGGCGCCCGAACAGTCAGCATTTCACAAGTGTAGCCACCCAACAGCAAGCGCGAAAGAACCGGGCTTTTCAGGCGCAAAAGCCCGGTTCTTTTGTTTTGCCGTAACTATTCAGGTGCCGGGCACTTGCGACCGGTTTCCAGCTTGAGCCGGCTCTGCAGACGCCCTGGCCAGCGCAGCCTTAAGTGCCC
>DAOUBX010000238.1:0-10247 GCA_034432445.1 Anaerolineales bacterium | reverse complement strand
GGCACTTGCGACCGGTTCCCAGCTTGAGCCGGCTCTGCCGACGCCCTGGCCAGCGCAGCCTTAAGTGCCCGGCACCTAGGGCTGAATAGTTACCGATGAACTTAGATGGGGTGGTTGAGGGCTTGATGAAGACAGGGCCAAACTGGAGCGATTCTAGCGACTCTGCGATCTGCCGACTGTAGGCGCGATTGCTATGTTGCGCACGACACCGTGGCGTCTGGCTTGGCCCGGCGCGCTACTGCTCAGATCGTAGCGCTGAGGCAACTGTTCAACCCAGGTGCCGGCGCCGGAGCGGCTACTCCAGTGCTTTGATCCTGGCATCTATCTCATCTTTGAGCTGCTGGATCTCGACCTTGAGCCGCTGTTCTTCGCCGGCCAGAGCCTGCAACTGTTGCTCGCTGGCGCGCAGCTTGTCCACGTAGCTGGCGCGCAGCTCGCCCTCCTTGCCCGCCGTGGCAAGGGCTTTCATGTTGCCCTGGATCTGCTCCTGGGCTTTGTAGACCGACGCGCGCTCTTTCTCGATCTCGGCCAAGCGCTGTTCATGGGCGGCGATGCGTTCCCACATCTCCAGCAGAGGTAAGAGCTGGTCGTGCGTGTGGCGCTCGAGCAAGCCCTGACCCAGGTAGCCCTGCAGCGCAGCGGACGATTGGCGACGCAGCTCCTCGCGGCGGCTGACCAGGCGACGCTCTTGCACCCACAGCGTCTCCTCGCCCCGGGCAGGGACTGTGACGGCAAAGCGCAGGTGGTCGGCGGTTTGCTCGACGGCTTCGGGCGTGTCGAACAGCTCAAAGTGGGCTGTGCGTGGGTGTTCGACGAGCACAGTGAGCGGCCGACCGGTGCTGTTGTTGACCTGGTAGGTGCGCCAGCGAATGTCCCACTCTTCGATGACCAGGTAATAGCCGCTGATGCGCAGGCCGGCCATCTCGCGCTGCGCGCCGCTCTCCTCGCGCACCTTGGCGCCCAGCTCCACAGCATAGGGGATCACCAGCTCGCTGTCGGCGACGGTGAAGGGGAGCAGCGCCTCACCGGCATACACGCCGTTCTCCAACACGGTTACCGGGCCGCGCTCCAAGGTCAGTCCGGTCTCGTTCTTCAGGCGCAGGGTGGCAACGGGGTGGAGAGGTTGCTTGCCGTTGTTGTAGAGCAGGTCTTTGCGCGCCGCCAGCCGGCTGGACACGATCGGGACCATGGCCGACTGGCCACGGCCCACGGTCACCGGCGTGACAATGGTGTATTGGAAGAGCTCGCCCAGGTCGGCGCCGGTCATGGCGAGGTGAGTGGTGGCTTCCAGCGCATCGGCGTTGATGGCGCGGCGGGCCGGCGCCGCAGCGCGCAGCATCCCTTTGGCTGCTGCGTCCGTCTCCATAGCAGCCATACCCATCGCCGCCGGTGCCATCCGCGGCACGGCCTCCTCGAACGCCACCGGCGCTGCCGCTACTCGTCCTTCCTCCTTCATCTCCGGTCGCTTGGGCGTGAACGGCGTGTACAGGTCATAGACGAAGGAAATCGGCATGCCCGCCACCAACGCCAGCGAAATGCCCTGCAAATCCTCCTCCAGACGGTTGTCGAAGATCCCCCACCCCATCAACAACGCCTGCCGCACTCCCTCTTTTCCTGCCTTTCCCTGCTTTCCCTCTTTTACCTCCCTTCCTTCCTTTTCCTCCTCTTCCTCCACTACTAGCCGGTAGCTCACCCGCCAGGTCGGCGCCGGCGCAATGTAGCTCACGGACAGGTCGTGCTCGCCCGGCGACAGCCGCACCGTCACCGTGCGATAGTTCTCTGACGTGAGCGCTGTCTGCAAGAAGAAGCGCAGGTCGCCCGCGCCGCGCTCGTCCAGGACCTCCACACCCTGCACGCGGCCCAACGGCGCTGTCTGCACCCAGTTCGAGTCGTCCAGCAACACCGAGACCAGCGCCGTGGCCAGGGGCTCTTTCTCGGGCGCCTCGTCCAGGCCGACCAGCGTGCCGCTGAGCGCTTCCTGTTGATCGAGCAGCAAGCGCACGTGGCGGCCGCGCAGGCTGACGAGCAGGTCCTGCAAGCTGCGGCCGTCGCTCAGGCGGATGGAGCAGCCGGCCAGCCGTTCTTCGCGCGTTTGCGGGGTGGTGTATTCGATGCCCAGCACCTGCCCGGCGCCTCGGTCGATGGCTGTCAGGCTCTTGAGAACATCGTTCATCGCCTCGACGCGGAAGGACAAAGCCACGGTGTCACCCGTGAGGCGGGCGCAGCGCTCAAAAAAGCCTACGCCGTGCTTGTACAGGGTCATGTGGGTAATGGGCAGGGTTGTCATGGGTCTAACCTCCGGGAACGTTCTAGTACCGGTCACAATTCTTGCAAGATCGCGTGTAGTTCTTCTGTGTCGAACACGTAGCGTTCATGGCAGAAGTGACAGTCCACCACGGCCTCGCCCTCAGCAATCAAGGCCAGGACATCCTCGCGGCCCAGTGTCAGCAACGCTTGCCGCGAGCGTTCACGGCTGCATGTGCAACGAAACTCCAGCGTCTCCCGTTCCAGGATCATGTAGTCGATCGGGCCCATTGCGCTGGCCAGAATCTCTTCCGGCGTATGACCGTCGGCCAGGAACGTCTCCAGCGGCGGCAAGTCCTCCAAGCGCTCGCTGAGCTCATCCAGCGTGCCCGGCTTGGCGTTTGGCAGCAGTTGGAACAGCATGCCGCCGGCTGCGGTCACCTGTCCCAGTCCGTCCAGAAGGACACCGATCTCCACCAGAGAGGGGACTTGTTCGGAGTGGTTGAGGTAATGCGCCAGCTCTTTGTCCAACGCGCCGGACTCCAACGGCACCACGCCCTCGTAAAGGTGCTTGAGCCGCAGGTCCTTGACCACGGTCAACACACCGAGGTAGCCGATGGCGTCGGCCACCTCGGCCGGGCCAATCGGCAGCGGCCACAGCACCTCCGGCTCGGCGACGTAGCCGCGCACACGGCCGTAAGCGTCGGCCTCCACAACGAGCTTGCGCAGTGGGCCGTTGGCCTCAACCTTCAGTGCCACGCGCTGTTGCGCCTTGAGCAGCGCGCCCAGCAGTGCGCCTGCCGTCATACCGTAGGCCAGCGCGGCTGCAGCCACCGGCGCGGCGTTGTGGCGCCGCGCTGCTTCGCGCGCCAGCTCAGTTGTTACACAGGTAATGCCCCGCACGCCGGCTTCTTTGGCCAGCGCGCGCACGAGATAGTCACCCATAGGCCTCTCATTTCGTGTTGTGCTAGATTGCCTGCCCAGGGACCGATTCCTTCCGACTGTACCAATGGCGCCTGCGCCAGATAAGCTAAGCAAGCCTGTGGCGCAGGCGCAGGAAGTGTGCACCGGCCCCTGGAGTCCTTGGAGCTTCATGATACCCCTAAAGCACTCAGTCAACAATTCGGCGCGCAGGGCGTTGTTTAGACGGCCAAACAAGCGCCCCCGGTGCCAACCGGGGGCGTCGATGGACCTGTGTGGCGCAAGCAGCGCTCTGGACGCAGTGGTTAAAGCCCCAAATATGCCGCGCGCACGGCCTCGTTCTGCTCCACCTCGCTGGAGCGGCCGTGCATCTCCACTTTGCCCTCGCTGAGCACGTAGGCGTAGTCGCTCACCTTGAGCGACATGCGCACGTTTTGCTCGACTAGCAGGATCGTGATGCCCTCGTTGCGCAGCTTGCGCAGCGATTGAAAAAGATCCAGGGTGAGCACGGGGGCCAGGCCCAGCGACAGCTCGTCGATCATCAACACAACCGGCTCGGACATGATGCCGCGCGCAACAGCCAACATCTGTTGTTCGCCGCCGCTCATCGTGCCCGCCTTTTGCTGGACGCGCTCCTTGAGTCGAGGAAACAGGGTGAAGACCCGCTCCAGATTCTGCGCCATGCGGCTACGCCCACGTCGCGGTGTAGCGCCCATCTCCAGGTTCTCGCGCACTGTCATGTCGGTGAAGAGCTGGCGCCCTTCCGGCACCAAGATCAGCCCCATCTCGGCTTTGCGGTACGAGGGCAAACGGCTGACGTCTTGGCCTTCGAAGAAGACCTGTCCTTCCCAGGGTTTGATCTGACCAACGACGGTGCGCAAGAGCGTAGTTTTGCCTGCGCCGTTAGAGCCAACCAGCGCTGTGAGCTGGCCTTGCTCCACGGCCAGGCTAGCGCCCCACAGAATCTGTAGTTCCCCATAGCCGGAGGATACGTTGCGTACTTCGAGAAGCGCCATGGTTACGCCCGCTCCTTTTCCAACAACCGCTCGGCCAAGTCGGGATCGCCTAGGTAAGCCTCAATCACCTGTTGGTTTTGCGACACCTCGTCCGGTGTGCCTTCGGCGATCAACTCGCCGTAGTTCAAGACGAGCACCCGGTCCGATAGGTTCATGATGGCGTGCATGATGTGCTCGATCATGATGATGGTGATGCCGCGGTCACGAATCTGGCGAATGATCTCCACCATGTTGCTGACCTCGGCCGGGTTCAGGCCGGCCAACACCTCATCGAGCAAGAGAAGGTGAGGTTGAGCCGCCAAGGCACGCGCCAGTTCCAGACGTTTTTTCTGCGCCACGTTTAGGGTACCGGCCAGCTGATCGGCCTTAGGGGCGAGACCAACGAAGTGCAGCACCTCGTCGGCGATGTGAGCGGCTTCTGAAAGGCGGTGATGGTGGCGGCCAAAGCAGGCGCCAACCATCACATTCTCACGCAGAGTCAGCTCGTTGAGCGGCCGCACGATTTGGTGGGTGCGCGCCATCCCCAGCCGCGCCACTTGGTAAGGTTTCATGCCGGTGATCGACTGGCCGCGGAAGATCACCTCGCCTTGGCTGACTGGGTAAACGCTGTTGATGCAGTTGAACAGGGTGGTCTTGCCGGCGCCGTTCGGCCCGATCAAGCCCAGGATCTGGCCTTCTGGGAGCTCAAAGCTGACATCGTTGACCGCCGTCAGACCGCCGAAGACCTTGCTGACGCGTTTGACTTCCAGAATCATTCCAGCACCCTCCGCAAGAAGGCCGAACGTCTGCGCAGCCAGCCGATGGCGCCGGCCGGGATGAACAGCACGATCAGCAGCAGTAAGACACCCGCCACCGCCAGCTGAATGTCCCGGATGCGCATCCCAAACACCTGGAGGTCGCTGGTCAGCAGGCTCACGCGCAAGATCTGGTAGACGCCGGCGCCCAAGACCGGCCCAAGGACGGTGCCGGCGCCGCCCAACATCACCATGACCAGCAACTCGATCGACATGTGCAGGCGAAACGCGCTGGCCGGCTCGATCACCCCTTGCTTGAAAAAGAAGAGCACGCCTAGGATGCCGGGAAAGAGAGCAGACAGGACGTAGGCATAGGTTTTGGCGCGCGGGGCCACAACGCCCATCACTTCGGCTGCGTCCTCGTCCTCGCGGATCGCCATCAGCCCCAAGCCGAACTTCGACTTTTTGACCAGGAAGCTGATGAATACAACCAACAGGGCGATCACGGCCGCACCGCCGTAGACGATCCAGAGCATCTGGCCCGGTCCGCCGTACTGCCGATAGACTTGGAAATTGAGCTCCATGCCGGTGGGGCCGCCGAGAAAAGGCAGGTTGATCACCAACGCCTTCATGGCTTCGTTGATGCCGATGGTAGCCAGCGCAAAGTAGGCGCCGCGCAAGCGTAGGATGGCCAGGCCCAAGAGGAAGGCCAGCAGGGCGGAGGCCAGCCCGCCCGCCAGTGTAGCCGGCAGCAGGTGCCAGCCGGCCTCGTCGATCAGGTAGAACCCTACATAGCCGCCTAGCCCGAAGAAGACGATATGGCCGAAGCTGACGTAGCCGGTGTAGCCCAGCAGGATGTTCAGGCTAGAGGCCAGGCCGATCGACAGCAAAACATTGAACAACGTCTCGCGCGTGCTTGCGCTGCCCGTGATTGCCGGAATGATGGCCAGAATTGCTACGATCGCCAGGGCGATCCAAAGGCCAGGGTTGCGCCAAGGTTTCATTTCTTCGCTCCTAGCAGGCCCTGGGGTCGCACCAGTAGGATCAGGACGAACAGCGCGTATTCCAACACCGGCACCCAGGTGGTTTTCAAGAACACCGGTACAATGCCTTCGATCAGACCGAGCAGGAGGCCGCCCACCAACGCGCCGACAGGGTTGCCCAGCCCGCCGAGCACGACGATCACGAAGCTCTTCAGCTCATACGTGCCGCCCGAGAGGATGGTGAAGGGCAGCGAAATGGCGATCAGACCGCCCGCAATCGTAGCCAGCGCAGTGCCCAGGCCAAAGCTGAAAGCCAGCACGCGCGTCGAGGGGATGCCCATCAGCCCGGCCGAGGCGCGGTTGTTGGCCACCGCGCGCACGTACTTGCCCAAGCGGGTGCGGCGCAGAAACAGGTAGAGCGCCCCAGTCACGAGCACGGCTGCTGCGGCCGACACCACGCGCGTCACCGGCACTGTGATCGGCCCGATGCTCAACGTGCCCAGGCTATAGTCCACATTGCGAAAGGTGGTGGTAAAGACGGCGGTGCCCAAGCCGATAATGATCATGTTCACCGAAAAGGTGGCCAACAGGCTGGAGAGGTGCGGCGCATCGATCACGCGGTTCACGGCGATGAAGTAGATGGCAATGCCCAGCAACAAGCCGAAGGCACCGACCGGGATGAGCGCAACGTAGGGGTTGAGCCCCAAGCTGCTGAACAGGAGGTACACGCCGAACATGCCTAAGGCGATGATCGGGCCGTGGGCCAGGTTGATAACGTTCATCACGCCGAAGATCAGCGTCAGCCCCATGGCGGCAATCCCATACACTACGCCGATCAACAGACCATCGGTTACGGAGGCAAGCAACGTTTCACTCATCGGCTCTCTCCGGGATGGGGAAAAGGAGGATGGGATAAAAGGGGGTGGGAAGCAGAGGCCGAACCCAGGTGGCCAAGGGTAGAGGTTCACTGCGCGGCCCTCGACAGTCGCCGGGCCGCGCAAGACGACTTGCCTTTGGCGAAGCAGACCAGTGTCTTGGTCCGGACAGACCACTCCCTAGGAGGTAAACCGGCAAGCAGTCAACCGATGGGGCTAGCTAGAGGTAGACGAACATCTACGAACCAGCTTGCGCCCATCGGAGACTCGCTCGGGCAGGGAGGACCAGCAACGTTTCGAAGCTTTCAGGGCTTTTCGAAGCCCGCGCTCAGCGGGTGATTAGCTCGGCCGTGGCTGCTTCCGCCGGCCAGACGATCTGCTTGACCAGGTTGCCGCTGGCGTCCTTTTGCCATTGGACGTAGACCATGTCGTGACCCTCTTGCAGGCCGTGCGCCTCTGACGTCGTGTTGAACTTGATGTGGCCGAAGAAGGTTAGGATGTCGGTGGCGTCCAAGGCTTGCTTGAGAGCGGCGGCGTCGGTGGAGCCCGCCCGTTCCAAGGCGTTCTGCAGAATCAGTCCGGCGACATAGCCGCCTGCCGCGTGATAGGAGGGGTCCTCGTTGTAGGCTGCCTTGTACGCAGCGACGAAGTCCTGCACCGTGGGGCCGTAGTAGGTCAGACCCGCCGCTTTGGCGGACTCAGGGCTATAGGCGGCCTGTGGTTCCCATTGGCTCGGCCCGATGACACCTACGGCGGAGTCGCCCAGCTCGGCGAACTTAGGCTCTGGCGGAGCCACCAGCAGCGCTACGTAGGGCACGCTGACGCCCTTTTCGGTTAGCTGGCGGGCGAAGGTGCTGCCGTCCTGGAAATGGCCGCCGCCCAAAATCGCCTGCGGCGCTGCCTGCTGGATCTTGTTGATAAAGGGCGCAAAGTCGGTGGTGCCGGAGTCGTAGCCCTCGAAGAGCACCACCTCAAAGCCGTGTGCCTCGGCATAATCCTTGAGTGCGTTCGAGACGTCGGTCGAGAATTTGTCGTTTTCATGGACGACGGCGATCTTCTTTACATCAGGCGCCTTCGCCATGAGCATGTCGATTGCGCCGGTCAGGTAGTGGCTGGCGGGGGTGTAGGCTTGATAGACGAGCGTGTAGCCTTGCTTGTAGTTGCTGTCAGAGGCCGCGCCCGTTGTGATCATGGGCTTGCCGTACTGCTCGGCGATCACCGACGCCGAGGCTGTCAGGCCGCTGGAATAGGGGCTGATCAGAAAGTCGGCCTTGTCGTCGGTGGCCAGCTTGGTGTACAGCTCCTGGATGCGGTCGTTGTTGGACTCGTCATCGTAGGACTTGGCCTCGAACTTAAGCATCGTACCGTCGGGCAGCTTGATGCCGCCGGCCTCGTTAACTTGCTTGATCCAGAGGTCGAGGCCGTTTTTCTGCCGAACGGATTCAACCTGGAGCTTGCCGGTGTTGGAGGCCGTGTAGCCGATGATTGCAGTTTTCGTTGCAGCAGCGGGGGCAGGGGCAGCCGGTTGAGCAGCGGTAGGCTGTTCGGCAGGAGGCGCAGGGGCGGGTGCAGGAGTTTGAGCAGGACAGGCCGCTAAAACGGCGCTCATGAGGCAGAGCAGCAAGCAGAGTGAGAAGCGTTTCATGGCAGTTTACTCCTTTCGGCGGAGACCCGGCGAACTGTGTGTACTTGCGAGTTACTCATGTGCCGTAAGACACGCAGCAGGGGAGTGAGCTCGCATTCTGTCATGGTGAGCGGAGCCAACACGCGACTCGCAGGGCGCAGAGGCGTCAGCGAAGCATCCCGGCGCAGGGCGTAAACGGGTCTACCTCTACCAGCATCCAGAGCGCCGTCAGTGATCAATCGAATAGCCTAGAGTATCTGAAACGCAACACAGAAGTGATTGTTCAGACCATTACCCCTCCTTTCCAAAAGACGCTGGGCCGAGCATCGGCCGGTGTTTCGACGAACGGCAAAAACGATCAGGCCCGGTGGATGAGGCCCTACACGGTACGTGAAGATACTAAGTGTGATCGGGAATCTGTTCGAGGACGAGACAGCGCCAATTATAAAATGTGAACGCCGGATTTGGCAAATCGAACCGAAAGCATACACCTTCCGGATCAATACGGCCCCAGATGAGACAAATCGGCAACTGCGTCATCGAGCGGTGAAACGGAAGGGATGTTGCCTGGATGGCAAGATCGATGGAGGAGCAGTGAGCGAACTTCGAAAGCCGCCGCTTTTAGGACAAACTTGGTTCCATGCGCGGATCAGTGGTCGATCAAGCGCAGCGGCGACTTTCGAGAGTTGATCAAGAGGACAGACTACAAATGGGAAGCGCCGTTGATCAAGAGATGTTCCAGCGTCTCAACGCCCTCGGTCAACGTGGCGCCCAGGTAGATCCCCGGCATCTGCTGCACCAGCTCAGGGTGGCTGGTGAAAGCGGCGCCGCCAAAGGCGATATGTGGCCTGCCTTGAGCAGCGGCCTCGGGCAGCCAGTGGGTCAGATCCAGCAGTTGCTTGGCCGAAGCTTCGGTCATCGCCGCCAAAACCACGGCCGGCGGCTTCATGTCGCGAACAAATTTGGCCAGGTCGGCCAGAGGCACCGATTGGCCGAGATAGGCCACCGGCCAACGTCGTCGTCGCAGCAGTACACCCAGCATCAACAAACTGATCTCGTGCCACTCCTCAGGCGCGCAGGCCAGCACAATCGGCTGCACAGGATGCACAGGCGGCCCAGAGATCAGCCAAAGCATCAGCCGCTGGCGGATGAAGTGCGAAGCAAGGTGCTCGGTGGCCACGTCCACCTGGCCCGCAACCCATCCCTCGCCGATGTCTACCAGCGCCGGCCGGATGACATCCAGCACGACAGTCTCCAGGGGATAAACAGGCAAAATCTCGCCCAAAAGCTGCTCGGCTTCGGCCAGGTCGTGGCGCACAAAGGCCGCCACCAGGCGGCCGCGGAAGACATCCAGCGGCGACTCGATCGGCGCGGGCGCCAGGCGTGGAGGTGCAACGGGCGCAGGGGCCGGCGCAAGCTCTGGGATGCGTCCTGTGCGCTCGCGGCTGCGCAGGGCGCGAATGGCCTGTGATGTTTGCATCCCTTCGTCGATGCTGGCTTTGACCCAGCGCAACCGCACCATCTCTTCTTCGGAGTAGAGGCGATGGCCGCCGCTGGTGCGTGTTGCCTTGGGGAACTTGTAGCGGCGTTCCCAGACTCGCAGCGTAGCGACCGGGATGCCTGTCATGCGCGACACCACGCCGATGTTATAAATCGGCTCATCGCTTGCCGACCAGTTGTCTTTACGTAATTCCATTGCTATACCTCGCTAGCAGCCTGCCAGTTCTTTTAAACAGCCACTGTGACAGCTACTTTCTTGGTAACTGCTCAGGTGCCGGGCATTTGTAGGCGATTTGCGACCTAGGTTGGCTTCGCAGACACGTTTGCAAGCCAGATGCCCATGCGCGTCG
>DAOUBX010000237.1:0-10912 GCA_034432445.1 Anaerolineales bacterium | reverse complement strand
GGGCACTTAAGGCTGCGCTGGCCAGGGCGTCTGCAGAGCCGGCTCAAGCTGGGAACCGGTCGCAAGTGCCCGGCACCTGAATAGTTACGTTGCACAAAAGGGCATTGGCGGTTGGCCGGCTGGACTGACGAGAGTCGGACAAGGTGACTACGCCGTCAGGCGCTTGGCGCCATGCACCTCACCGCCAATGCTGCATGCCCGTCGCGTGGCCTGGCGTTAGCCCTAAGCAAGCAAGCGCAACGCCGCAGCCGACGAGTAGTAGACGATCAACATCTGCGCCACGGTATAGGTCACCCAGATGACGTCGCCGATGCCCGGGAAGCTGACGCGGCGCATGAGCTCGCTGCCCAGAATCAAATCCGAGGCCATAAAGAACAAACCGCCGAGCGCCAGGGGCAGGAACGCTCCGGCCTGCACGGCCAGCGCCGCAGCCGCGCCGGCCATAGCGCTAAGCAACAAAGAGTAGCCCAGCGTCCCCAGGTTAAGCGCTTTGCCGCGCGCCGGCTCGCGCACAAGGGCCAGCCAAAGAACGACAGCCACCACCAGATAGATCACGACTGCGCCTGCCCACACCGACCCCGCGTCAAGGCCCAACGCTGTTCGCGCCTGCACGAAGGCCAGGATGTACCACACATGGCCAACCCCGAACGCCAGGATGCCAAAGATCACGTGTCGCGGCGCGGGCACGATCAAACGCGCCATGAACAGGTCGCCCAGCAGGCCAAAGCTCATGCCCAAAAGGATGAACAGACCAAAGCGGTCGAGCGCAGTTCCTGCCGTACCCGCACGCCACCACACCAGGGCGGCAATCACCAGCGTGACGGACAAGCCCATGCGCGCCCGCAAGGGCAGGCGGTTGCGCTTGGCAGCGTCGGGCTCGCCGAACAGCAAGCCAAAAAGCAAGAGCCCCGCCCAGAGCGCCAGCAGCGCAGACAGCACCAGGCGGACCCACGGGCCAACCGGCCAAGCGAATAGGGTGATCATCGCAGCGTTACTTCTCTCCACGCAGAGGCCGCTGTCCTAGGCCGGGCGAATGACCAACAGATGATGGCCGTGCGGCGGCAGGTCGAGATACAGCCCCGGCTGCACCAGCTCATTGCCGGCCCGCACCCACTCTACGCCGGTGAGCAGGTCGGTCAAGCGCCAGAAGTGATCGGCCAGGCCCGCAAAGTCCAGCGGCAGGAAACACTGTGCGCTCGTCTCTGCCAAATTGGCCACGCTCAGCCGCTTCTCGTCGTCTAGGCTCCAGCGATGGGCAATGATGTGGCGGTGGCTGGTGTTGCCTGACCACTCCTCGCGCGGCTGCAGCAGCCGCCAGTCACCCTCATGAAAGACGGGATGGCGCAGCGCGCTTAGCAGGCGACGGTAGAAGTCGAACAGACCGGGGGCGGCCTCCTCGTGCTGACGACGACCAAGCTGCACCGGCAACTTCACCCGGCGGCCGGTGAGCTGTCCTTCGTGCAACAAGCGCAGGCCAGGCAGGGTGAGGGCCAGCACGGCTTTGGCGCGGCTTTGATCGAGGCCAAACGCCTCGGCTGCACGGCGTTCGTCGTGGTTCTCGATGAAGCGCGCCAGGTGCTGCTGATAGGCCATGTCTGCGGTCAAATGCAAGCGCACTGCCATGGCGTCGCCCTCCAGCAGGCGGTCGTACAGGCGCTTATCGTAGGTGTAATCGAAACCCTGCTGCTGCAAGTCCCACTCCATGTCCCAGTAGACCTCGGCCAAGAGAAGGAACTCCGGCGCTCTGGCGCGCACATCGGTGATGGCTGCGGGCCAAAACTCGGCCAGCGGCGGATCGAAGCGTCCGCCCCACGTGCGCAGGAACACCTCGCGCGTCACCAACATCGCCATGTCGCAGCGAACGCCGTCGCAGCGCTCGGCGATGGACAGAAGAAGGTCGGCCATGGCGCGGCGGGCAGCAGGCCGACGATAGTCGATTTGTACCGTATCGGTCCAGCCGTCGAAATAGGGGTCGCGGCCGTGGGCAAAAACCTGCCACTCACCATTGGTGCGCTGCGTGAAATAGTTGCCCCGCTGGCGCGCCAAGTTATCGGATCCGCCCTGCACCAGGCGATCGGGATGCTCCACGAGCCAACGATGATCCCGGGCCAGGTGGTTGGGCACAAAGTCCAACATCAGCCGCAGGCCGAGCGCGGCCAGACGCTGGCGCAGGCTGGCCAGCTCAGCATCGCCGCCCAGCTCGGCGTCGACCGTGTAATCGGCCACGCAGTACGGCGAGCCTACCACGTCCTCGTCGGTGTAACCGGGCAGCGCCTTGGCGTACTCCACCTGGAGACCCGGGTGCTCGCGCGCTACCTGCCGGCCACCCACGCTGCGCTGCCAGACGCCCATCAACCAAACAGCGTCGAAGCCCAGGCTGGCCAGCCGCTCCAGCTCAACCTGGGGTATGTTGCCCAGCGTGATGCGTTCACCGGCAACCTCGCTCAGCTCGTGCAGCCAAATCCAGGTGTTGATCTCGTAAACGGTGGGGAAAGATGGCCATTTCAGTGTGTCTACCATGATAGAAACCTCACGAAAACCTGTCCACTAGCCGCGCCACTCCAAACGGTAAGAACCGTGGTGTCCATCTCACGCCGGCTCCCGGCTGATCTCATAACCGAAGTCCAGCGCCACATCCTGCCGCCAGGCCGGCAGGTCCGACTCCTCTTGCAAACTGCGCCGCAGCTCGATGATCTGGTCGCGCAAGGCCGCAGCTTCCTCAAAGCGCAGCTCCTCGGCGGCTTTGTGCATCTCCTTCTCCAGGTCGCGGATGATGCGCACCCGCTCCCCGCGTGGCAAGGCTGTCAACGAAGGCGCCGGGCGCCGGGCTGCGCCATCGCCGCCCACCTCGTAAGCCACTTTCTCCTCGGCCACAGCCAGCTGCAAGCGCTGCGTGAGGTCGCGAATGCTCTTGACGATGCTCTGCGGCTCGATGCCGTGCTCCTCGTTGTAGCGACGCTGCTTCTCGCGGCGGCGATTCGTCTCCTCGATGGCGCGCTTCATGCTGTTGGTGATCTGATCGGCATACAGGATGGCCTTGCCTTCGACATGACGCGCGGCCCGGCCGATAGTCTGGATCAACGACGACTCGGAGCGCAGAAAGCCCTCTTTGTCGGCGTCCAGGATCGCCACCAAGCTAACCTCCGGTAGGTCCAGCCCCTCGCGCAAGAGGTTGATGCCGACGACCACATCGTACACGCCCAGCCGTAGGTCGCGCAAGATCTCGACGCGCTCGATGGTTTGCACCTCGCTGTGCAGATAGTGCACCTTGATGCCCAGCTCGGCCAGGTAGTCGGCCAGGTCCTCGGCCATACGCTTGGTGAGGGTCGTTACCAACACCCGCTGGCCCTTGCTCAACCGCTGGCGGATCTCCTTGACCAGGTCGTCCACCTGTCCCTTGATGGGCCGCACCTCGACCTGTGGATCGAGCAGGCCGGTGGGGCGAATCACCTGGTCTACAATCTGCGCCGACACCTCGCGTTCATACGGGCCGGGCGTTGCGCTGGTGTAGATCACCTGGTTGAGCATGGCTTCGAACTCCTCGAAGCGCAGCGGCCGGTTGTCCAGGGCTGACGGCAGCCGAAAGCCGTAGTCCACCAACACTTCCTTGCGCTGGCGGTCGCCGTTGTACATGCCGCGAATCTGCGGGATCGTCATGTGGCTTTCGTCGATGATGCACAGCCAGTCGGCCGGGAAGTAATCCAGCAGAGTCCACGGCTGCGAGCCAGGCGGCCGGCCGGCCAGCGGCCGGCTGTAGTTCTCGATGCCGTTACAATAGCCGGTCTCCCGCAGCATCTCCAGGTCGTAGCGCGTGCGTTGTTCGATGCGCTGCGCCTCCAAGAAACGGTCGTGGGCCTTGAACCATGCGACGCGCTCTTCGAGCTCCTGCTCGATGGCAACGATGGCCTCGGCCAGCTTTTCGGCGGTGGTGACGAAATGTTTGGCCGGGAAGATGTCGATCTCGCGGTGCTCCGCCAGCAGCTCGCCGGTCAGGGTGTCGATCTCGGCAATGCGCTCGATCTCGTCGCCCCAAAGCTGGAGGCGGTAGGCGGTCTCGCCGTAGGCCGGCTGCACCTCCAGGGTGTCTCCACGCACGCGGAACTTGCCGCGCTGCAGGATCTGATCGTTGCGGCTGTAGTAGATGTCCACCAGCCGGCGCAGCAGTTGGTTGCGGCGCACCTGGTCGCCTACTCGCAGGTGCACCACCTCCTGGCCATAGTCCTGCGGGCTACCCAAGCCGTAGATCGCCGACACCGAGGCGACGATCACGACATCGCGGCGGCTGAACAGCGCAGCCGTTGCCGCCAGGCGCAGGCGATCGATCTCGTCGTTGATGCTGGCGTCCTTCTCGATGTAGGTGTCCGTGCGCGGGATGTACGCCTCTGGCTGATAGTAGTCGTAATAGCTGACGAAGTACTCCACCGCGTTGTGCGGAAAGAACTCACGAAACTCGGCGTAAAGCTGGGCGGCCAGCGTCTTGTTGTGGGCCAACACCAAGGTCGGGCGGTTCAACGCCTCGATCACCTTGGCCATGACGTAGGTCTTGCCCGTGCCGGTTGCACCCAGGAGCGTCTGGTGCTTGTAGCCCTTATGCAGTCCATCCAGCAGCTGCTGAATCGCCGTCGGCTGATCCCCCATCGGCTGGAACTCGGAAACTAATTTGAAGTCCGGCACGTCTAAACCTCGTTCACTATCTTGGGTCAGAACATCGGTTCGCAATGCGTAGATTATAACCTTGGCGCGGCCATTTGTCCAAACGCTTCGGCCAGCCAATCCGCAGCCTGTTTGACGTCGCGCCAAGCGCCATGTATACTAGCCGATATGCGCAAACCTGTGCGTCTCCGCCGACAACCGCAACACAGCCTCCTTGCTCGTGCGTTGCACAGCTGCCTGCTGCTGCTCTTGCTGGCCAGCCTGCTGCCGGCGCCGGCGGCGCGCGGCCAGGAGCCAGCCGTGAACGTCCAGGCTATCCTCGACGCGATGACCGTCGCCGACCGGGTAGGCCAACTGTTCATGGTCACCTATGAAGGCGACGATGTGGGGCCAACGTCCGATATCGCCGAGCTCATCCGCACCTATCGCATCGGCGGCGTTCTGTTGCAAGCAGACAAGGGCAACTTTCGTAACCTGAACCCGGACGGAACTCCAGCCGATACACCCGAACAGCTGGCGCGGCTGACCAACCGCCTGCAAAGCCTAGCCTTTGACGGGAACCTCCCGGAGGAGCGCGCCCTGACGCCAACGCTGGACGACATCGAGCCGCTGCCTGTGCCGGATAATCGCGGGATAACGTTGCCGCTCTTTATCGGATTGGAACAGGAAGGGGATGGCTTTCCCTTCAGCGAGGTCTTCACCGGTTTCACGCCCTTACCCAGCAACATGGCGCTAGGCGCCACTTGGAGCCCAGAAGATGCGGCGATCATCGGACGGATTGTGGGTGCCGAGCTGGCAGCCGTGGGCGTCAACTTGTTGGTTGGGCCGTCGCTGGATGTGCTGGATGCACCGCGGCTCGACACGCGCGCCAGCCTGGGTGTGCGCTCCTTTGGCGGCAGCCCCTTCTGGGTAGGTCGCCTGGGCCGGGCCTTTATCGGCGGCGTCCACGAGGGGTCTGGCAACCGTGTGGCAACGTTCGCCAAGCATTTTCCAGGGCAGGGCAGCAGCGACCGCTTGCCCGAAGACGAGATTGCGACCGTGCAAAAGACGCGTGAGGAGCTGGTGGCGGTTGAAATGGCGCCCTTCGCTGCGGCGGTGCAACCGGGCACGCTGGATCGTCTGCTGTCACCCACGACGGCGCCGCCTGAGCTGCGCACCAAAGCCTCCACCACCACCGACGGCCTGGTCAGCACGCATATTCGCTATGCCGGCGTACAAGGCAGCAGCGAGGGCGTGCCTCCCATCAGCCTGGCGCCTCAGCTTGGACAGGAGTTGCTGAACAGCCCGGCCTTCGCCAATTGGCGCAAAGTAGGCGGCGCCGTGATGAGCGATGCGCTGGGCGCGCCGGCCATCCGTGTCTACTATGATCCGACGTTGCAGAACTTCCCGCACAAGCGCATTGCTCAGGAAGCGCTGGTGGCCGGCAACGACATACTGCTGTTGGCGCGCTTCGCCCTCACCGATAACTGGCCCGATGAGCTGCAAAACATCAAGGAAACGGTGACTTTCTTCCAGGAGAAGTATCGGGCTGACGCCGACTTCCGGCGCCGCGTGGATGCTGCCGTCCTACGCATCCTCACAGTCAAAGCGCGCGTAAACCCCGAGCTGAACCTCGCCAACGCTCTGGTGGACGGCAACGACCTCGCCGCGCGCCTTGGCGAGGACGCAGCCACCGTCGGCCAGGTGGCCCGCGATGCCGTCACGTTGATCAGCCCTGGTCCGGCGGAGCTGGCGCAGCGCATGCCAACGGGCCCCGGCCGCAACGACAGCCTCCTGATCATCACCGACGCGCGGCCGGTGCAAGAGTGCACCCAAGCCGATTGTCCCTCCTTTCCGCTCGTTGAGCCCAACGCTCTGCAAGAGATCGTGCTGAGACTCTACGGTCCGGAGGCCAGCGGTCAGTTGACACCGGAACGGGTTAACAGCCTGACTTTTCAGCAGTTGAGCGACTACTTAGCCGATCTGCCCACCGACCTTCCCGGCGCGGAGATCGAACAACTGCTGGCCAACGCGAACTGGCTGGTGTTTGCGATGTTGGATGTCGATGCGCAGAAGCCGGCCTCCAACGCGTTGCGCCAGTTTTTGAGCCGGCGCCCAGAGAATCGTGAGAACAAGCGGCTGGTGGTGCTGGCCCTCAACGCGCCCTATTTCCTGGATGCCACCGACATCGCCAAGCTCACGGCCTACTTCGGCATCTACAGCAAGACGCCGCCTTTCCTTGAAGCGGCCGCGCGCGCGCTGTTTCGCGAGTTCACGCCCACCGGCGCCTCCCCGGTCACGATCAGCGGCACAAACTACAACCTGGCAGAGAAGCTGCGGCCCGATCCTAACCAAACGATCCCCCTGCAAGTACCGGATGTACGGGTGCAGATGGGAACCAACACCTTCACGGCGAAGGTGGGTGACACGCTGCGCGTGGTCGCCGGTCCGATTCTCGATCTTAACGGCCGGCTGGTGCCCGACGGCACGTTGGCCAGCTTCAAGCTCAAGCAGCGCGCCGATCAATTCCAGTTGCCTTTGCAGGAATCGGGCACGGTAGACGGCTACGCCGAGGCGCTGGTGGTGCTCGAACGCGCCGGCGACTTCGAAGTGCAGGTGCAGAGCGGCCAAGCCATCGGCTCGCTCAGCCTGCTGCTGAGCATCGTCGACGAGGCACAAGGGGAGGCGCAGGTAGCTGTCGCCACGGCTACGCCGACGCCGGAGCCCACGGCGACGTCGACGCCGACTGCCACGCCAACGCCGCTGCCAACCGCCACACCCAGTCCGGCGCCAACTCCCACGCCAGCACCGCCGCCGCCACCACCCCCGCGCCGCGTCGACGTGGGGGCCCTCGTCGTGGCCATCGGCGCTATCTTGGCAGTGGTATCCGGCAGTTTCCTGGCTTTCGGCGCCATGGCTCAGGTGCCTGAGACCGCCGTGCGCAATGCTTTGCTGGTGATCGTGGGCGGTCTGGTGGCCTTTTCGCTGTACGGCCTGGGCTTGTTGCCCGGCGCCACCTGGTTGCAGCGCGAGTGGCGACCTTGGGGCGCGGCAGTTGTTGCCCTGGCCGGCAGCCTAGCGCCCCTGGTTGCGCTGTGGACGCGCCAACGCCGGGAACGCTGACGGCGCAGCGCACGGGGCCCTTGCCCACCGCTAGCGTACCAGCTCTGTGGTCAACGTTGCCGGCGCGGGTGTCGTTTGCTCAACCGGTAGAGCGGGCAGCCGCGGGGCCAACAAGCTGACGATTAACGCTACGGCCATCAGGCCAAGCGCCACGCCAGCGAGGATGCCGTTGGCGCGCAACGCACTCTTCCACTCCTCGACGCGCGAAGGAGCCTCCGCAACCGCCGGCACAGTAGGCCGTGGGCCGATCAGGGTCGCACGGAGCTCGGCGACTGTGGCAGGACGCTCGTCCGGATGCATGGCAATCGCGTGAAGGATGGCTCGCTCAGTGCGCGGCGAGATGCGCGGGTTGATCTGGCGCGGCGGCACCAACGCCCCCGGCTTGAGAAAGCGTTGCTTGGCGTCGGCGGGCGGCGTGCCGGTCAACAGGTGATACAGGGTGGCGCCCAAGGAATAGATGTCTGAACGCACGTCGGTATGCCCGGTGTCACCCCCGTATTGCTCCAACGGCGTGTATTGCACGGTGCCCCGGCCCTGCACGACGGTGATCGTGCGGCTGTCATCAGGCGCTAAGACCTTGACCAGACCGAAATCGACCAGCTTGATGGTGCCGCGCGGGGTCAACTTGATGTTGGAAGGCTTGATGTCGCGGTGCAGCACCGGTGGCTCCTGGCTGTGCAGGTAGCTCAAGGCATCGCAAAGCTGGGCCGCCCAGTCGAGCACCTCGCGCTCGGTCAGGAATTTCTCGCGACGCCGCGCTTCGTCCACCAGTTCCTTCAGGTCGCGACCCGGCACGTAGTCCATCACGAGCAACTCGCGACCGTTTTCGGTGAAATAGTCGGAGACCTTGGGCAGATTCGGATGGTCCAGCCGGGCCAACACCGAGGCCTCGCGGTAGAACTGATCCTGCATCTGCTGCATGTCCTCCGGAAAACCACCCAGATTGGGCAAGATTTCCTTGACCGCGCACAAGCGGCCGGCCAGACGCAGGTCTTCCGCCTTGTAGACGGCCCCCATGCCACCCTGGCCGATCAGCTCGAGAATCTTGTAGCGTGAGCGCAGTACGGTACCAACCGCAAATGGTGCAGGCATACACTGCAATTATGACGCACGTCTGCTCAACTGTCAAACAGAAATCGAGATAGTCGCCTATGCCACCCATCGAGAACGCCATGCTCATCCTAGAACGCGGCGATCACGAAGCGGGCCGCCGCTGGCCGCTCAGCCACGGGCGTATTGTCATCGGTCGACACATGGACTGCGACATCGTCCTGCCCGACCGTCTTGTCTCGCGCCACCACGCGCACGTGCTCTGGGACCCGGAGCGGCAAGTGTACATCGTGGAAGACCTACGCAGCAAGAACGGCACGTTTGTCAACGGCCAAGAGCTGACCGGGCCACGCGTGCTGGAAGACGGCGATGAAATCCAGATTGCGCTGGCCTTCAAGCTGGCCTTCGTCGACGCAGGCGAGACGGCGCCTTTGACTTTTGACATCGGCGTTACCCCAGAGAGGCTGCGCATCGACGAAGACACACGCCAGGTGATCATCGCCGGCCGAGTGCTCGATCCGCCCTTGTCGCCGGCGCAATACCGTTTGCTGGCGTTGCTGAAAGAAGCGCAAGGCAGCGTGGTGCCGCGGGAAGAGATCGTGCGCGCCGTCTGGCCGGAAGCTGTAGAGGAAGGCGTCAGCGAGCAAGCCATCGACGCGCTGGTGCGGCGCCTGCGCGAGCGGCTGGCCGAGCTAGACCCCGATCACCAGTACATCGTCACCGTGCGCGGCCACGGCCTGCGCTACGACCGCGCCCCTGTGACCGGAAGATGATCGGTAAGCCGTGCGCAGCGCCCAGGAGCTCATCCACCAACCACCGACCGTCGCTTACCGGTCACCGATCGCTGCTCCCCCCATGCCGCTTTCCCTCTACGTCCACATCCCCTTCTGCCAGCGCAAATGCCCGTATTGCGATTTCAACACCTACGCGGGGCTGAACCGGCTGTTCGAGCCGTTCACTGCGGCGCTGGTGCAGGAAATCCGGCTGGCTGGCGCAGCGCGCGGCCGGCCGCCGGTCAAAACGCTCTTCCTCGGCGGCGGCACCCCCACCGTGCTGCCAATAGAGCTGCTGACGCACATCATCGAGGCGTGCTGCACAGCCTTCGAGTTGCTGCCCGACGCCGAGATCACCAGCGAGGCCAACCCCGGTACCGTGGACATTGGCCGCTTCGCCGCGCTGCGCGCGCTGGGCGTCAACCGGCTGAGCATGGGCGTGCAGAGCTTCGACGCCGACGAGCTGGTGTTCCTGGGCCGCATCCACTCGGCCGACGAAGCCGTGCAGGCCTTCCAGGCCGCGCGCGCGGCCGGCTTCAGCAACATCAACCTGGACTTCATCTACGGCCTGCCCGATCAATCCCCCGCCACCTGGCAGAAAACGCTGCGTCAAGCCATCGCCTTGGCGCCCGAGCACATCTCGCTCTACGCGCTGACCATCGAGGAAGGCACCCCCTTTGGCGAGTGGGCCGCGGCCGGCCGCCTGGCCCAGCCTGACCCCGACCTGGCCGCCGACCTGTATGAGCTGGCGGACGAGCTGCTGGCCGCTGCAGGTTATGTCCAGTACGAGATCAGCAACTGGGCCAAGCCTGTGTTTCCTTTGTTTCCCTCTCTCGCTTGCCGCCATAACCTGACCTACTGGCGCAACGAGGAGTACTTGGGCTTTGGGCCGGGCGCGCATTCGTCGGAAGGTGGGCGGCGCTGGGCGGCCATCCGGCCTGTGCCGGAGTACATCGAGCGGATCACGCGCGGCGAAAGCGCCGTGGACTTCGTCGAGGAGATCGACGATCAGCTTGCCATGGGCGAGACCATGATGCTGGGACTGCGGCTGGTGCAAGAGGGGGTGACGTTCGAGCGCTTTGCGCAACGCCATGGCCGCTTGCTGCAGGACGTGTTCGGCGCCGAGATCGAGCGGCTGCGGCGATCAGGGCTGCTGGAGGTGCTCCCCGATCGTGTGCGGCTGACGCGCGCCGCCCGCTTGGTGGGGAACCAGGTGTTTGCGGCGTTTTTGCCGTAGAAGGGCAACTATTCAGCCCTAGGTGCCGGGCACTTAAGGCTGCGCTGGCCAGGGCGTCGGCAGAGCCGGCTCAAGCTGGGAACCGGTCGCAAGTGCC
>DAOUBX010000236.1:0-5212 GCA_034432445.1 Anaerolineales bacterium | reverse complement strand
GAGAAGGCGTTCGAGTGGTTTGACAAATGGGGGGCACTACAACGAGCTGTGCGCGCACGTTCACGACAACCTCGCCGACCCCACTGTGGCGTACCGTGGCACGCTCACTGCGTAGCGCTGTGCCATCGTAGTTGCCCATGCCGCTCATGGTTACCCGCTGCTCTTCGACCATCCCATCAACCGTGATCGTCCCAATCCCGGTGTTCGTGACCGTCAGGGTCTCACCGCTCCGGTTCTCCACCGTAATCGTCGCGGCACCGTCGAGGGTCAGTGCATCCAGGTCACGCACGGTGATTGTCACGTTCAGCGTTGTGACGCGATGGAGATGTACGTTCGGCTTGAAATCGACATAGAGGGTGTTATCCCTGATTTCGCTCCGTACCAACTCATGCAGGTTATCATCGGTTTCAATCGTCAGACTCTCGCGATCGCCCTCAGTAATCAACACCTCGCCGAGGACTGCAATATCAACCGCAGCGAATGCGCCCACCGCCCGATCCTCAATCGTCACATTCCCCGAACCCGACACCGATTGAAGTCCCCCAAACCACCCATTACTGCAGCCCGTGAGCAGCACCGCCAACAGGCCGAGCAGGGTCAGTGAAAAAAGCTTACGCATGGTTTCTGTTCCTTTCCGTGATACGTGTGGCGCGGTGTTGCCACCGCGCACGCGTGCGTGAAAACTATCCTGGTTTTTGTTTCGTGTCGGTAGATTTGCTGCCGACACGAAACAAACAATGGTTGTGTGCTATGGAGCCGGCTCCGGTTGCCGTCCTTAGCGGCGCGCAATCTCAAAGCCGTTCAGCGTCACCAGGATGCCCTCGCCATCAGTCTTAAACTCCACCGGAAAGCCACGGTACGGCGCGGTGTTGATCAGGAAGATGTCGGCGGCCACCGGCAGTAGATCCAGGCTCAGCGGCCCCATCGGCGACTGTAGCTCCAGGAACAAGCTTTGTCCATTGACGACTGTGATTGTGGCCGGTTCCGGGGCGAAGAGATTGGTATAGGTGCCGGAGAGGGTTTCCAACTGTGCCGGGTCGGCAACGAAGCTGCGTACCGCTTCAGAGGGCGCCAGGATACTCGTCAGATCACGCCCTTCCAAGGCCAATTGCGCTTCGATCATCGGCTGGATATCGTGGCGTGGTTGGGCATCCAATAACTCCTCCAATATATGCAACCGCACCGACTCCACAAACCCGAAGGCGTAGGTTGCGTTGGTCAAGATCACCACCCCAACACCAGCCTCAGGCGCAAAGCTGACACTGGCGCTATAACCGGGTGCCTGCCCGTCGTGTTGCACCACCCGTTGGCCGGCGATTGTCTCGGTATACCAGTACAATCCGTAGCCGAAGTCGCTGATGATCGTTTCGGGGGCCGGAATACCCTGTTCGGCGGCGCGACGAGCCGCGTCGCTGCCCTGACTGGTTGCATCGGTGGTGATCTGGGTAAGTTGCATCTCCGTTAACGACTCAGCCGATAGCAGCGCTGTATTGCCGAATGTACCGTCGCCGAGTTGGAACTGAAGGTAGCGCAGCATCTCAGTGGCACTCGCGTTGATACCGCCGGCCGGCGCTTCGGCATAGGGTTCGAACGGCGGCATGGCGACCATGCCGGTCAAGAGATCGCGCTCGTGAGGAAGGGCGACGTTCGGCTGCTGTTGCAAGGCCGCCGCATCCATCGTGGCGTTGTTCATCCCAAGTGGTTCCAGGATCCGCTCACGGGTGAATTCCTCCCACGATTGGCCGCTGACGAGTTCGATAATCCGGGCGGCGGCGATGGTGTTGACATTCGAATACTTGTGGAGTTCGCCCGGTGCTGCGAGCAAGGGTGTTGTAGCGGCGAGTGCCACAATCTGATCACGGGTGATGGTTGGGTTACCGGTGCCTTGGTCATTGCGATCCATGCCGCTGGCGTGCATCAGCAAGTGGCGCACGGTAACCTGCGGGGTCAGCGCAGGATCGGAGAGTTGGAAGGTCGGCAGGTAATCGGTGACCGGGGCGTCGAGATTGACTTTACCCTCGTCCACCAGCAACATGATGCCGAGAGCGGTGAAGGACTTGGTAACCGATGCGATGCCGAATTGGGTGTCGGCGGTGACCACTGCGCTGTCGGCGGTGTTGCGCACGCCGTAGCCCTGGGTGTAGGTGCTGCCGTCGGGCAACACCAGCGCAATCGCCGCGCCGGGAACGTCGTAGACAGTGCGCATCTGCTCGACAAAGGCGTCAATCGCGGCTGTATCGACACTTCGGACGGGCACGGCGGTGGGGATCGGCACAGCGGTGGGTGCCGGCGCAACGGTCGGTACAGTGGTCGGCGGAACGGCGATGGCGGGTGTGCCGCAGGCGGTGACAATAGCGGCAAGGCCCAGGGTGGCGGTGATCCGGGTGATAGATTTGAACATTCTAAAGCCTCCAGTATGTACAAGCGTGTCATGAGGTCTGGCACTACAATAGCGGGAGGAATGCGCCTGGAGATGCGCCAGATGGGTGGAGCGGCACAGCGACGTCTGGCGGAGTGTGGAACCGGTCAGTTGGCGGGGTGGCCGCAAAAAAAGGTGTGGCGTTCAGCACGCCACACCGATACTCGCACCGGCTCACCGCTCGCAATCCGGCATCCGCCGCAGTTACGATGCCGATGTTGTGATGTGATGGTCAGGGAGTGCCTGCTCCAGACTGCGTGTTGCTGGATGGGCGTACACCAGTGCCGTCAACACAAACATCAGTCCACCGGCACTGACTATCAGCAGGCCCATGCCGCTTCCCGGAACACCCCCCACCACCGGAGCTACCCATGCCCACCACGATGTTGTGACCGCCGGCTCCAACACGTGATCAACCAGCGGTCCGACGATCAGGAGCGAGAGCGGGTTAGTGAGATACATCAACTGAAATAGGAGCGCGAACACCCGGCCCTGCATCGCCGGCGGCACTTTTGTCTGAAGTAACGAAGCGAATGAAGTATGATGGCCCAGTTTGTCAAGACACCGAATCGGGCGAGTATCCGTGCAGGCAGTTCCTTTCCTTGTTGAAGAACGCTTGACAAAACCGAACGACGAATGCGAGCGATGCCGGAGCCGGTGCAGGCAGGCGAGCCGCACCACGCCAGATCCAGGCCCCGCGGGGGCCAGTATAGATAGATGCGCGCAGCGCCTTCCATCAGGTGGCCCAGCGCGGGCTTGCGCGCAGCGGCCTGGAGCGGCGTGGTAGGCTGAGGCCCCTGCACCGGCCGGCGAGTGCGGTCGAGCAGGCGGGCTAGGCGGCAGCCTTTGCGAAGTAGACCGCGGCTGGCGGGCGGTAGCCAAGGGACTCGTGGAGCCGTCGCTCGTTGTAGGTGCGGATGAACTGGCTCAGGGACTGTCGAGCCTCGCGGGGTGTGGCCCAATCGTGAAGGTAGACGTGGTCATACTTGATGGTGCGCCAGAGGCGCTCGGTGAAGATATTGTCCAAGGCCCGTCCTTTGCCGTCCATGCTCAAGCGGGCCCCCGAGGTGAGCACCAGCTCGGTGAACTGCGGGCTGGTGAACTGGCTGCCCTGGTCAGTGTTCCAAATCTGAGGCGTCGCCCGGGCGAGGGCCTGACGGGTTGCGTCGAGTACAAAGCCGATCTCGAGCGTGTCGTCGAAGGCCCAACTGACGATGTAGCGCGAGTACCAGTCCAGCACGGCAACCAAATACATCCAGCCGTGCCGCAAGCGGATAAACGTGATGTCCATTCCCCAGACATGATCTGGTGCAGATGGGGTCACCTCGCGCAGGAGGTAGGGAAAGACCCGATGCTCGCTGTGCCGTTTGCTCAGATTGGGGCCCGGGTAGACCGCGAGCAGTCCCATCTCCTGCATGTACTTGCGCGCGGTCTTGCGGTCGAGCGCCTGGCCCTCGCGGCACAGTTGGGCGGCCATACGGCGAGCGCCGTAGTAGGGGAACTCCAGGTACAGCTCGTCGATGCGATGCTTGGCCGCCACCTCTTGCGCCGAGGGCGGGCTCGGCTGGTAGTACAAACTGGAGCGGCTGAGGCTGAGGATGTCGGCCTGGACGGTGAGCGGCACGTCAGCGACGCCCGCTTCGATCATCGCCCGTCGTTGTGCTCTTGTCAGGGTCGAGGCCAGATTTTTTTTTGACCCACGCCAACTGGGTGGTCAAGCGGCCAATCTGGCCATACAGCTCGTCGAGCTGCTGCTCATAGCTGGCGCGCAGTTTGGCGACATCGTCGCCGCGCTCAAAGAGCGAAGCGAGGTTGTTGACCGCTGCGGTGCGCCACTCGCGCAGGACGTTGGGGTGGATCTTGTATTCGCCGGCGAGCTGCGAGAGGCTCTTCTCCTCTTTCAGCAGCTCGAGCACGACCTGGGCTTTGAAGGCTGGAGTGTAAACCGTTTTCATACCGATAGTCTACACGATCACCGCCCTCATCGTTGTCCAGATTCCACGGGCCATTATACTCCTTTGCGTTCCACCGCGTTCCTGCTACGCTTAGCATAGCGACGACGGCGGCACTGCACCTGCGGCAACTCACCGGTTCGCGTCACGTCACCTGATGGGTACGGCACTCAGCCGGAAGACTGAGTGCCGTCGTCATGTGGTGCGGTTCAGCGCCCCTGCATCAGCAGCTCGCGCACCGCAGCAGTAGTTGCCATGGAGCCGGCGGGATGGATCACCAGGCTGTAGTGATCGGAGTCGGGAATAATCACGTGGCGGCCCTTGCCAGATCGCGCGGCCAGCTCCGCGTGCATGGCGTGGGTCGCGGCAAAGAACCCCTCGGGCGTAGCCTCGCCGGGCGGGAAACGATCGGCCGAGAGCACCACCACCGGCAGATCGCCGAGGCCGTCAATTTCACGCACCGCACTGTCAAGCGCCGGCCAGCCGTCCACCTCCGCCGTGATCGCCTGGGCATACTGGGTGGTAGCAAACAGCGCCTGGGCTGCGCTCCGTTCCGCTTCCGGCAAATCCGCGCTGAGTGCGCCGGCCATGTTCAGGATGCGCGTTCCGCCGACGTAACTCAGCCACGGCAAGGCCCGCAGGGTGTCGCGGAAGGCCAACTGTTGCTCCACGACCGCAGCCGGCAAGCGCGTGAGCGCGTGGGGATGGGCCGGATCGACCAGCACCAATCCAGCGACCTGTTCGGGGTAGGAAGTTCGTGAAGTTCTGTTGCCAGACGCACTCCTCCTTGAAGCTGCGGAAAAATCGCTCGATGAGCCCATTCTGCTCTGGTGTGTAGGGT
>DAOUBX010000235.1:0-13347 GCA_034432445.1 Anaerolineales bacterium | reverse complement strand
TGGGGGCAGGTGCCCGAATACTCAGGGAAAGGGCGACCGCCAACGCGCAAGCAAGCCCAACCTGATTGGCACTACCTCCAGGTGGTCAAGCATCGTTCTGGAAACCGGTTGACAGGGGTCACTATCGAAGTCATCTATGGCGACCCGGAAAAGGTACGGGAGCTGTTGGGTGAGCATACGGCCTACGTCGAGCGCACCCACCTGACCTCCCGGCAGATGAACGGGCGACTGGTGCGCAAGACCTTGTCCTTTTCCAAAGAACGGAAGATGCTCGAGGCTTCTTGCGCATGGGAGGACTGGGTGTACAACCTGACCCGCCCTGTCAAAACATTGCGCAGCGAGGTCAACGACGGGCAACGCCGCTGGCAGCCTTGCTCGCCAGCGATGGCCGCTGGCTTGACCGACCATATTTGGACTGTTAAAGAGCTACTGACGGTAGTTTCGCTTATTTTGAAGTCTTGGGAAGCCAATTCGGCCTAAAATCCGTACAGTTCCGCTTGGTCTCAAGGCCCCACCGGACGTTATGTCAGGTTAAAGACGACAGGCGGTCACCTCGCACCAAGTCCACAAGTTAGTTGGCCTAGATGTAGTAGCCAGTTTTTTGCATGGCACTATATGCAGCCACTGAATTAGCCAACGGTGCCAATAAAATGAGCGAAACTACCGTACTGATGACCGTTGTGGCTCCTGAAGTCATCAACACAAAATAGGGAGACTACCCGTTTTTCATTTGGACAGTTACTTCTGGCTACCAGGGTGGAGACGCAGATCTCAAGAAGAACGCCTCCGTAAACTTTCAGAAATTGTGGCCGGGGACTCGTGGATTCTCGATGGCAACTACGGTGACACGCTGGATTTTGAACTGCAACACGCAGAGGAAGTTGTCTTCGTGGACTTTGCACGACCTGTATGCTTCTGGCGGGTAATCAAACGGAGATTTTGGCCCCCAGGCAAGAGGTTGCCAGATGTAGCTCCTGGGTGTCCTGACAAGATTGATCTGGACTTCCTGTGTGCTATATGGAAATTCCCAAGCATTGACAAAATCGAAATTGAAGCAAGGCTCAGGCTATATACTGATGGGATTAGTGTTGTCAGGTTGCGAAACCCCGCTGAAGTTGCAGACTTCACGCAGAAGCTGTTGGCATGCGCAGACTCTGAAACGTGTCCCAGTTACGGTATGAGCCAGCTGACTGGTGTTAACCAAGGATCGCCGACAAAAGACGATTTCCCCTCTACATTGCTAAGTTCTATGAACAACCCCACCATCGCTACTAGTTGTGACATAACTAGTTTTGCCTGCAATCACCCAACGCAGCGCTGGTAGGTGCGCAACGCCTGGGCGCGGTTGCCCGGGCGGGCGTGGGCCAGCATTAACAGCCGGTAGGCCTGCTCCCAGGCAGTCATCCCCTTGCGCAACGGTCTGGCGGAGGTGTCCAGCTTAGTCGCCCGGATACTCCTCAAGCAGCGTATCGATCGCGGCCTTCAGGCCCCCAACCTTGTTCTGGCACACATCGTAGATCACCTCGGCGTCCAGGATGAAGTAATGGTGGCTGAGGAAATCGCGGATGCCCTTGGCGCCTTTCCAGTCGATTTCGGGAAAGCGCTGCCCCAGGTCGAGCTGAGCGACGCTATCCAACTGTTTGAGCTGCTCCCCGATCGCGATTAGCATCATCGTGATCCCATCCAGGCGGTCGATCCCGTCGTCGCTGGCCAGGAAATCCTCGGCGCGTTCAATGCCCGCAAAGCGACGCTCGATGCGCTCGATGGCCGTGGCGATGTTGGCGAGGATTTGATGCACCAACTGCGGATCAGACGTAGATGGCTTCATGGTCAATGCGGCGCTTGAGGTAGTCGTTGAGGAACCGGTGGTAGCGGATCAAATCGACCGGGGCGGCGAGGATTTCCTCGAGGTCTTCCTTCATGTGAACCATCTTGAACAGGTCGGGCGGCATCTCGACGACGATGTCCACATCGCTGGTGCTGCTGGCCTCCCCGCGCGCGACGGAGCCAAAAATGCCCAGGCGCGTGACGCCGTACTTGGCTGAGAGCTCTTGCTTGTGGGCGCTGAGGGTTTGGAGGACTGCTTCGCGTTGCATGGTTTCATTTCACCGGTTGGGGACTGTCTCGATGGTGTCCAAGTACACTTCGATGGCCTCACGCATGTTCGCCTCCAGGCCGGCCATGTCCGCCGCCTGGGTGTAGCAGCCGGGTAACTCCGGCACCGAGCCAACCAGCCAACCGCTTTCAGGGTCGCGTTCGACCATCACTTTGAATTGGCGTTGAATGGTTGGTTCAATCATGGCTCACCGGCGGGGAGGTCAAGTACAGGTGGTACAACCCCGCGCACATCATTAGGTCATCGTCGTCGTCAGCTCTCCGTCCCGATAGCGCCGCTAGAACTCGATGGTCGAGTAGCCGTATTTCTGCTCGTAGGCGCGCAGCCGTTCGTTGAGTTCGTCGAAGGTCACTCGTTGGGGTTTCAGCATCGCTCATCTCCTTGCATCCATCATCGTGCGCCCATTATACCCGTCGCAGGTCATTCTGCCAACGTGCCACGACCTTCGTCATCCCACCCGCAGCTCCTCCGCCAACCCCACCGTCGCGGCCGACGGCGGCACGTCCAGCTCCGCCCGCAGGCGCTCGACGCAGCGCTGATAGGTGCGCAGGGCTTGAGCGCGGTTGCCCAGGCGGGCATAGGCCAGCATCAACAGCCGGTAGGCCTGCTCCCAGCACTCGTCCTGCTGCAGGATGGCCTGGCCCACGTCGATGACCTCCTGCCAGCGTCCCCGTTCGGCCAGCGCGGCGGCCAGCCGGTCGGCCGCGTGCAGCCACACGCCCAACAACCGCTCCCTTTCCTCGCTGCACCACTCGTCGTAGGGGTAGTCGCGCAGGAAGTCGCCACCGTACAGCGCCAGCGCGGCCCGGTAGCGCTCGATGAAGGCCTCGTCGCCCTGTCGCACCAGCCGGTCGCCCTCGGCCGCCAGGCGCTCGAACTGCTCTGCGTCCAGCCAGAGGTCCGCGCCCGGCCGCAGCCCGTACAGCGTGCCCTCGCGCAGCACGTAGGCCGAAGGCGCGCGCGCGGGCAGGGCCGGCTCCAGCACGCGGTAGAGCGTGCTCAGCGCCACCTTGAAATCGCGCTCGGCCGTCTCGGCGTCCAAGCCGGGCCAGAGCATCTCCACGATCTGGTCGCGCTCCAACAGCCGCTTGCGCCGGGTCAGCAGCAACTGGAAGAGCTGGCGGGCCTTGTCGCGGCGCCATTCGTGCGCGGCAACCGCCTCTGCGCCCCGCCACACCACGAACGCGCCCAGGGTCTGCACGCGCAGTTGGTAGCCGGGGTGCAGCTCCAGCCGGCTCAAGCCCAGCCGGCCCAGCAGACTGGCGGCATAGGACCGGAAGCGCTCGCCGCTGCGGGCCTGCAAGAGCAGCGGGACCATGCGCCGCGGGTCGGGCGGACCCAGCAGCGTCGGCCGCAGGAAAAGCCAGTCGTAGCCGTGGTCACGGGCCGGCCGCAGCAAGTCCTCCAGGCCCCGCTCCAGCCGCGCCGCGTCGCCCGTGGCCTGCCAGAGCAGGCACTGCCACAGCCGGGCTGCGGTCTCGCCGAAGGTGTCGCTGCACTCGCGGAAGGCCGCGGCCGTCTCGGCCAGCAGCGGCGCGGCGTCGTCGTGGCGGCCGGCCAACACGTAGCTGCCGGCCATGGCCAGCCGGATCAGCGCAGTCACCCACTCGTCGCCGGTCTGCTGGGCGATGGCTATGCCCTGGGCCGCGACGGCCTCGGCGGCGGGCACCTGGCCGCTGTAGCCATAGGCGCGGCACAGCCCCCAGAAGGCCTCGACCTTGAGCCGCGGCACGGCCAGGTCCTCGGCGATGGCGATGGCGGCGCGGAAGCAGCGGATGGCCTGCTCGGCCGCGTCGGGCGCGGACTGCAACTGCCAGGCATGGCCTTGGCGCATGAAGCCCACGGCGGTGATGAAGGGGGAGCTGAGGGCCTGGCCGCGCTCGGTGCCCTCCACGGCGGTGCGCAGCGCGGCCTCGCCGTCGCCTTGAAAAGCCAGCAGCAGCGAGAGCAGCAGGGTGGTCTCGCGGTGGGCGCGCGGGCGCAGCACGGGTGAACGGCGTTCGGCCTCGGCCCGCTCCTCCAGGATCAGCCGCGCCTCGCTCAGCCGGCCGGTGCGCACCAGCACCCGCACGGCCAGCTCGGCCTCGCTGCTGACCTCGTCGCGCAGGGCCGCGGCCTGGGCCTGGAAGCGCTCGGCGTCCTCCAGCCGGCCCAGGTTGAGCCGGTTCTCGGCCAGCAGCTCCAGCAGGCGGATGCGGGTCTCGCGGTCCTCCTGGCCGTCGGAGAGGCGCAGGGCCTCTTGCAGCAGGTGCTCGGCTTGGCTGGGGTTGACCGTGTCCAGGTAGACGCGCGCCTGCCCGCGCAGGGCCTGGCCCGCGCTCTGCAGGTCGCCTTGGGCGCGGCTGTGAGTCTCGGCCTGCTGGTACCAGCCCAGCGCCTCGTTGAAGCGGCTGTGCAGGCGGGCCACGTCGCCCAGGTAGGCCAGCAGCGGCGGGTGGCGCTCCAGCACGTCGGGCGGCAGCGCGTGGATCCAGCCGGCCAGCGTGTCCAGCCGGCCGGCGCGCACCAGTTCCTGGCCCAGCGAGCGCAGCACCTGTGCGACCTCGTCCCAGGCCTGCGCAGCCAGCAGGTGATGCAGTGCGTCCTCGGGCCGGCCCTGGGCTAGATAGCAGCTTGCGGCCTGGCGATGCGCTGCCTGCGCCTCGGCTGGCGAGAGCTGGTGCAACAGGAACTGCTGGAACAGCGGATGATAGCGCGCGTGCCCCTCGCCCAAACTCACCACAAACAGCCCGCTGTCCAGCAACCCGCGCAACACCTCGGCCGCTCCCCCAGTTCCTCCAGCTCCCTCAGTTCCTCTAGCTCCCACCAGGCAATCGCACACTTCCGGCCCCAACTCCCGCAACACCGCGGTCCGGCGCAGGAAATCGACCACGGGCGGCGCTTGCTGAGACAGCACCTCCTGAGCCAGGTAGTTGAACAGGTCGTCGGGCCGGGCGGCAAGGCGACGCCGAGCCCCGTTGTCGGCCGCGTCGTGCGCGCTGCTTTGCCAGACCAGCGGCAGGGCGATGGCCCAGCCCTCGGTCTGCTCTGCCAGCCGGCTGACCTGCGCCTCGCTCAGGGCCACGCCATAGTGCTGGGCAAAGAGCGCGGTCATCTCGTCGCGGGTGAAGGCCAGGTCGCCGCGGTCGATCTCCAGCACCTCGCCGCGCAGGCGCCAGGCCGGCAGCGATGGCAGCGGCAGGGGCAGCCGCGTGGCCAGCACGGTGTGCAGGTGATGTGGGCCGCGGTCCAGCAGGCGGTTGAGCGCCTCGAGGATCTGCGACGAACGGGCGATGTGGTGCGCGTCGTCCAGCACCAGCAGCAGCGGCTGGGCCAGGTGTGCGTCGAGCTCGCCAACCAGCGCGTCGACTGCGGCGGCCCAGCGGACCTCGCCGCCAGCCGCGCTGCCCGCCTCCAGCATCACCTCGGCCGCGTCGGAGATGCCGGGCAGGGCTAGACGCAGGCTGGCCAGCAGGCCGTGCATGAACAGCAGCGGCTCGGCGTCTTCGGCGTCCAGGTGCAGCCAGGCCGTGGGCTGGCCGGACGCAGCCAGGAGGGCCAGCGCGGTGCTCTTGCCGTAGCCGGCCTCGGCGTGAACGACGGTCAGCCGGTGGTCCAGCGCCTCGGCCAGCCGAGCGGTCAAGCGCGGCCGCTGCAGCGTGCGCCGGGGCAGGTGGGGTGGGGTGAGCTTGGTGCGGAGGATGGGCATGAGGATTAGCCCAGGATATGGTCGCAGTCGTCGTGCTTGCCGATCCAGTACCAGTAGATCACGTCGCCCTCGATCAGTCCCAGGGCGCGATAACCGCGTCCCACGCGGATGGAGACGTCGGCGCCAACGCGCTTGAAGCGCAAGCCGGGTAAATCAGGGTTGGCGCGCCACAGCCGATAAGCCTGTCTTGCCCTCTGCCGCACGTCTGGCGGCAGCGCCCGAAACGCCTCCCTGAAGCTTCGGGTTGTATGGGACTTCATAGCGCCAGGTCGCCGTCTTCGTGAAACAGCGGCTGGGTTTCGCCAGCGGCAATCTCGCGCTGGGCGCGTTCCCGCAGTTGCAGGAATTGAGCGGCGCGTTGTTCATAGAAAGCAGCCCATTGCGCATCCTCCGCCTGCAACTGTTCCTCAGAATCGTTCAGCCAGTCGTCATCATTGTCTGGAGCCGGTTGAGAGGCGGCAAACTGCGCCTGCAAGAAGCGAGCGAAGTCGTACACCTGCGCCGCGCGCGCCGGCGGCAGGACAGCCACTACCTCTGCCACAGCCTCGGCATATCTGCGAGATCGCTCAGTAGATTGGGTTGACATGATCATACTCCGCGTAACAGAGCTGGAGTTAAGAAAGGCTTGGTTCAGATTTTATCACGCCGCTTGGCGCTTGACAACATGCCAACCTGGACAACGTCCAGTGTGTAACTCCACGGTAACTTGCCTATGGTATACTGGTTCTGGTTTGCCCCAAACCGGCCTACGGGCCGCGCCAGCCGGCGCGATTGTAGCATGTTCCCGCCAAAAGCAGAAGCGGCGTAGATGCAGGTGACGCCCATGTCCGAGACCGTGATCAGCTCCTTCATCCTCCGTTTCACCCAGGAGAGCGAGGCCGACCTGCCCTGGCGCGGGGTGGTGCGCCACGTGCAGAGCGACGAGGAGGCCCGCTTCACGCGCATCGAGGAGGCGCTGCGGTTTATTGGGCGGTTTGTGGATGTGGGTGGGGAGAATACCACAGCGGATGCAGAACAGCGAACGGGCGCGCGGCCTCATGGGATGGCCGAATTGGATGGGGAGGGATAAGCCATGCCTGAGCAGCGATCGGTTGGCATTGTGAGCGTTGGGACGTACTCGCCGCCGGGCTACATGACCGCAGCGGAGATCGCCGCGGCCAGCGGGCTGCCGGAGTGGGTGATCCGCGACAAGATGGGGATCACGGGCAAGCACGTGGCCGGGCCGGACGACCAGCCCAACGAAATGGCAATCACGGCCGCGTTGGACTGCCTGAGCCAGACCGACATCCCCGCCAGCGAGATCGACGTCGTCCTCTGCACCACCGAGGAATGGCGCGAGTATCTGCTGTGGACCACCGGCATCCACCTGGCGCACGCCATCGGCGCCGTCAACGCCTGGGCCGTGGACCTGCACATGCGCTGCGCGACGACGGTCGGGGCGATGAAGATGGCCAAGGACATGATGCTGGCTGACCCGGAGATCAACACGGTGCTGATCGCAGGCGGCTACCGCGTCTCCGATTTCATTGACTTCCGCAACCCCCGCACGTCGTTCATGTGGAACATCGGCTGCGGCGCCGGCGCGATGTTGCTGCGCAAGGGCTGGCCGGCCAACCACGTGCTGGGCTCGCACATCATCGTTGACGGCAGCATGAGCAAGCACGTCGTCATCCCCGCCAGCGGCACCGCGCAGTTCGCCACGCCGCAAGCCATAGCCGGCAACACCTTGCCCCCTGAGCTGTTCTACTTCGACCTGGTGGAGCCGGAGGCCATGAAGAACCGGCTCAACGCGGTCAGCATGGACAACTGGCTGCGCTGCGTGGACGAGGCCCTGCGCAAAAGCGGCCACAAGCCCGACGGAAGCCCCTTCACCCGCGCCGACATCGACTACCTGAACATGATCCTGATCAAGCCCAGCGGCCACCGCGAGATGCTGGAGCGGCTGGGCCTGGCCGAGGAGCAGTCCGTCTACCTGGGCGCCATCGGCCACACCGGCGAGCAAGACGCCATGTTCAGCATCCGCGAGGGGCTGGCGGCGGGCCGGCTGAAGGATGGCGACTTGATGGCGATCGTTGCGGCCGGCATTGGCTACGTCTGGGCGGCGGGCGTCGTCCAGTGGGGAATCCCTGAGTAGCCACGAATTGCGCGAATTTTTCGAAAAGAGAATTCGCCTAATTCGCGCAATTCGCGGCAGATCTTTGACACAGAAAGGACACAAATATGCGTCTCAAGGACAGAGTTACCTTAATCACCGGCGGAGCAGCCGGCATTGGCAAGGCGACGGCGCAGCGCTTCCAGGAAGAGGGCGCGGTCGTCGTGATCTGCGACGTGAAGGAGGAGGCCGGCCAGGCTGCGGTCGACGAGCTGGGGCTGGCCGCGTTCTACAAGGTCAATGTGGCCGACCGGCAGGACGTGCAGCGCTGGATCGACGACGTGGTAGCCCGCTTTGGCCGCATCGACGTGTTGGTCAACAACGCGGGCGTGCTGCGCGACGGCCGGCTGGTCGTGGTGAAGGACGGCGAGCTGGTCAAGCAGATGCCCGAAGCCGATTGGGACCTGGTCATCAACGTCAACCTGAAGGGCGTGTTCAACTGCACCCAGGCCGTAGCGCCGGTGATGATCCGCCAGGGCAGCGGCGTGATCCTCAACGCCAGCTCGGTGGTGGGCCTGGACGGCAACTTCGGCCAGACCAACTACGTGGCCACCAAGGCCGGGGTGATCGGCATGACCAAGGTGTGGTCGAGGGAGCTGGGCCGCTACGGCATCCGCGTCAACGCCGTGGCCCCCGGCTTCATCCTCACGGAGATGACCCTGCAGATGCCGGAGAAGATCCGCGAGGAGATGGCCGCGCGCGTCCCGCTGCGCCGCATGGGCGACCCGCGCGACATCGCCAATGCGTATCTGTATTTGGCGTCGGATGAGGCGAGCTATGTCTCGGGTGAGGTGCTGCGCGTGGATGGCGGAATCGTCGTGGGAACCTGAGAAATGGTTAATGGTGAATGGGTAACGGTTAATGGTTAATGAGAGCGCCCGCCGGTTGACCATTACCCATTAACCGTTCGCCGTTAACCATTAGCTTCACTATCAAGGAGGGAACCAAGCGATGGCCAAAGGAGACGACATCGAAGAACGCTTGATCAACTTTGCGGTAGCGATCATTGCGTTGGTCGACAAGCTGCCCGACACACCGGGCGGCAGGCACGTCGGCGGGCAACTCCTGCGCAGCGGAACGTCGCCCGCACCGAACTAACTATAGTGAGGCTCGCAGCGCCGAAAGCAAGCGCGACTTTGTGCACAAGCTGCGAATTGCACTGAAGGAAATGAACGAATCGCGCGTCTGGCTCATTGTCATCCTCCGCAGCAAGATGCTCCCACAGCCCGAAGTCAGTCCGATCTTGCGCGAATGTCAGGAACTCTGCGCCATTCTCTACTCCAGCATCCAAACCACCCAAGGTCGCCGACCAGACGCGCCTCCGGGAGTTAACCATTAACCGTTACCCATTCACCATTAACCATTCTCCGGACTCCCCATACACGCCGCTGACCAGACGCGCCTCCGGCAGTTAACCATTAACCGTTACCCATTCACCATTAACCATTCTCCGGAATCCCAATGCACGCCGCCGACCTCCTCACCAGCCGCTCCCGTCTGACGCCTCACCGCGAGGCTCTGCTGGAGCTTGAATCCGGGCAACGCTTCAGCTACGCCGACCTGAACAGCCGCGCCTGCCGGCTGGCCAACTTCCTGGCTGCGCTCGGCGTTCGGGCCGGCGACCGCGTGTCGATCCTGGCCCACAACAGCGTCGTCTACCTCGACCTCTTCTACGGCCTGGCCAAGATCGGCGCGATCTTTGCGCCGCTGAACTGGCGGCTGACCGCGACCGAGCTGAGCTACATCGTCAACGACTGCACGCCCACGGTGATCGTGATCGGGCCAGAGTTCGCCGGCGTGTGGGCCGAGATGCAGGCCGCGGTGAACGTGCCCCATGTGATCCGGCTGGGCGAGGCCGACGTGCCGGGCGCGCTGGACTACGACGCAGGCCTGGCTGCCGCTTCGCCAGCCGAGCCGGCCCGCCCGCCGCTGGACGGCGAGTCGCCCTACTGCATCCTGTACACGTCGGGCACCACCGGCAAGCCCAAGGGCGCCGTGCTGCCCCACCGCCAGATCCTGTGGAACTGCATCAACACGGTGGTGAGCTGGGGCCTGTCCGAGCGTGACGTGTCGCCGGTGCTGACGCCGCTGTTCCACGCCGGCGGGCTGTTTGCCTTCCTGACGCCGCTGTTCTACGCCGGCGGCCGCATCATTCTGGCCAAGGGCTTCGACGCCGAGCAGTCGCTGCGCGTGATCCAGGACGAGCGCTGCACGGTGATCCTGGGCGTGCCAACGTTGTTCCAGATGTGGCTGGACGCGCCCGGCTTCGCATCGGCCGACTTCAGCGCCGTGCATTTCTTCATCAGCGGCGGCGCGCCGCTGCCCGTGCCATTAGTGGAGGCCTGGCGCGCGCAGCAGCCGGTGGTCTTCCGCCAGGGCTACGGCCTGACCGAGGTCGGCCCCAACTGCTTCAGCATGACCGACGAGGAGTCGTTCGTCAAGACAGGCTCGGTGGGCAAGCCGATCTTCCACAGCCAGATGCGGCTGATCGACCCCGCCACCGGGCTGGATGTGCCGACCGGCGAGACAGGCGAGCTGCTGATCCAGGGTCCGCACGTCTGCAGCGGCTACTGGCAGAACCCGGAGGCCACGGCCCAGGCGCTGGTGGACGGCTGGTTCCACACCGGCGACATGGCCCGCGTGGACGAGGACGGCTTCTACACCATCGCCGGTCGCTTCAAGGACATGATCATCAGCGGCGGCGAGAACATCTACGCCGCCGAGGTCGAGAAGGTCTTCCGCGACCATCCCGCCGTACAGGACGCGGCGCTGATCGGCCTGCCCGACCCCAAATGGGGCGAGGTGGGGCTGATGGTGGTGGTGCTGAAGGCCGGCAAGACGGCCACGACCGACGAGCTGCGCCAGTTCTGCGCCGGCCGGCTGGCCCGCTACAAGGTCCCTAAGCAGGTGGCCTTCGTCGACGCGCTGCCGGTGTCGCCGTATGGCAAGGTGATGAAGGCGGAGCTCAAGCGGCAGTTCAGCGGAAGTGAACGCGGATGACGCGGATCGGTGCGGATTGTCGCCGATCAGAACAGACAATCCGATCCGCGTGGAATCCGCGAAATCCGCGGCCATTATTCCTCATGGATGAATACCCATCATGACACGCTACGGAACCATCATCGGCACGGGACGCTACGTCCCGGAGACGATACACACCAACGACATGCTCAAGGAGCAGGTCAGTCGGGTCAACCCGGACCTGGCCAAGGTGGTGGATGCCTTCTACGAGAGCTCCGGCATCCGCGCCCGCCGGCTGGCCCCGCGCGAGTGGGCCGCGTCGGACATCGCGGTGCGGGCCGCGCAGGCCGCGCTGGACAAGGCCGGCATCACCGCTGACCAGGTGGACATGATCCTGCTGGGCACCGACACGCCCGACTACATCACCCCGGCCACTTCCACCGTGGTGCAGCACAAGCTGGGCGCGGTCAACGCCGGGACGTACGACATCGGCTGCGCCTGCGCGTCCTTCCCCACCGGCATCGCCACCGCGTCCGGCCTGCTGGCCACCAACCCGTGGATGCAGTACGTCCTGGTGATCGGCGTCTACATGATGAGCAAGCTGGCCGACCCCAACGACGTGGTGTCGTTCTTCTACAGCGACGGCGCGGGCGCGGCCGTGCTGGCGGCTGACAGCAAGCCTGGCTTCATCTCCTCCGCCTACCTGGCCGACGGCGCATATCACCAGTATTGGGGCCTGTACAGCGGCGGCACCTACGAGCCGGCCACGGTGGAGTCGGTGCAGGCCGGCCGCACCAACGTCCGCCTGCTCCAGCGCTATCCGCCCGACGTCAACCACATCAACTGGCCCAAGATCGCCCGCCTGCTGGCCGAGCGGGGCGGCTTCGCCATCGCCGATATCGACCTGATCATCTTTACCCAGGTGCGCCTGCCGTCCATCAAGCTGGTGATGGAGGACCTGGGCCTGCCGCTGGAGAAGACCCACTGGATCATGGAGGAGTGGGGCTACACCGGCTCGGCCTGCATCGGCATGGCGCTGGACAGCGCGATCGAGCAGGGCAAGGTCAAGTCGGGCGATCTGGTGGCCCTGGTCGGCTCCGGCGTCGGCTACAACTACGCCGGCGCAGCGCTGCGGATGCCGTAACTACTCAGGTGCCGGGCACTTGCAGCCTACGTGTAGACCAAATTGGCCGGGTAAACATTGTTGTAGGCGCAGATTCAAGTGCCCGGCACCTATAGCTGAGTAGTTACGATTTCCACAGATAACGACACCCTGACACTCTGACACTCTCTGAGGCAGCTATGTCCATCCCAACTCTACCGGGCGTCACGTCCAAGATGATCACGACCGAGCGCATCACGACGCGCGTGCTGTTCAGCGGGCCGGAGGACGGCGCGCCGGTGCTGTTCCTGCACGGCAACGCCTCATCCGCGACCTGGTGGGAGGAGACGATGCTGGCCCTGCCGGCCGGCTTCCGTGGCATTGCGCCGGACCAGCGCGGCTTCGGCGACGCCGACCCGGACAAGACCATCGACGCCACGCGCGGCGCGGGCGACTGGGCCGACGACGCCGTGGCGCTGCTCGACGCGCTGGGCATCGGCCAGGCCCACGTGGTGGGCAGCTCGCTGGGCGGCGTGGTGGTTTGGCGGCTGCTGGCCGACGCGCCTGAACGCTTCCTCACGGCCACTGTGGTCGATCCCGGCTCGCCCTACGGCTTCGGCGGCACCAAGGACGAGCAGGGCACGCCGTGCTGGCCCGACTTCGCCGGCTCCGGCGCCGGGCTGATCGGCGCGCCGGTGGTAGAGGCGGTCAAGGCCGGCGATCGCAGCCTGGAAAACCCTTTTGGCTACCGCAGCGGCTTGCGCCGGCTGGTCTTCAAGCCGCCCTTCGTGCCGGCGCGCGAGGAGGAGCTGTTGTCGGCGTCGCTGTCGATCCACGTCGGCGAGCGCGCCTTCCCCGGCGACAAAGTGCTCTCGCCCAACTGGCCCTTCGTGGCGCCGGGCGTGTGGGGCGCGGCCAACGCGTTGTCGCCCAAGTACGTCAGCGAGGCCGCGCCGCGGCTCATCGCCGCGCAGCCCAAGCCGCCGGTGCTGTGGGTGCGCGGCAGCCACGACCTGAGCGTCTCTGACAGCGCGGCCGCCGACGCGGCCACGCTGGGCGCGCTCGGCCTCCTGCCCGGGTGGCCGGGCCCCGCGGTCTTCCCGCCCCAGCCCATGCTCAAACAGACGCGCGCCGTGCTGGACCAGTACGCTGCAGCCAGCGGCTGGTACCAGGAGGTGGTGATCGACGACGCCGGCCACGCGCCGTTCATCGAGAAGCCGGATGAGTTCAATGCGGTGTTTCATCCGTTCTTGTTGAGCGCATCGTAAGACGATTTTCCAAATCGTCTTGCACGTTCGACGCAGACGCATCGTAAGACGATTTTCCAA
>DAOUBX010000234.1:0-3627 GCA_034432445.1 Anaerolineales bacterium | reverse complement strand
TTGGCCATTAGCACACAAGCGACGACCGTCTTCTTGTGCACGTCCAGGCCGGCACAGTACGCAAACATGACTTCCATCTTGTAGCCTCCTGGTATAGTAAGTGTTGAGGGCCCTGGCAGCCCTCGACTTGACAAGACGGGCTGAACCTGGTGCAATGTCAGTGGTGCCAGCACTGACATCAGGGCAGTTCTATGCCTCCAGGTTGGGTCGGTGGCTGCACGAGTTCAGTCACCGGTCACTTCTATTACAGAGTGTTCCCCTGCCGGATGGGTACTTCTGACCCGCATAATGTTCCAACCGTCGGCCTGCCTGGTGCAGCAGCTCCCAGGGTCCCCCAAGCCGGCGGGGGTGTTCTGATTGGCAACCAGGGTGTTGATCTCATCCGGGCACACAGGGTTCAGCCCGTCGGCGCTGGTCACCCCGCCACTTGCACCACTACGAAAGGAGTTGTGCCATGTCTACCGTCAATCGTCTGGGGATCGACTTGAGTGGCGACCATCTGGACCTGTTTCTGGCGGGCCCTGACGGCCGACCGCTCATGCCGGCGCGCCGTTTCACCCACGATCGGCCGGGCAGCCAAGCGGCCCGCGACGCCGTCATCGCCGCTTGTCGCAGCCACCCGGCCGACCAGTTGGTCATCGGCGCCGAGGCCACCGGCCTGCTGTGGTGGCATCTCTACCATCAATGGGCCGCCGATCCGCAACTGGCTGAACTGCACCCGGTCTTCTACCTGCTCAATCCGGCCCCCGTGCATGGCTTTCGCCACGCCTTGACTCCTCAGGACAAGACGGATCAGGTCGATCCCCGCTTGATCGTGCAGTATCTCAGCGTGCCCGGCCTGGCCTCGCCGCCGTGGGTGAATCAGCTCGAGCAGTGGCCCTTACGCTTCCTCACCCGCTACCGCTGTCATCTGGCCCACACCTTGGGCGCCTACAAAAGCTACGCCCGCACCTGGATCTATCTGCTGGCCAGCGCTTACGAGGACTGCAAGCCCTTCGGCGACCTCTTCGGCAAGACCAGCCTGGAGATCCTGACGCAATATCCCACCCTCGATAGTCTGGCCCACCTGTCAACGACCGAACTGGCCGAGCAACTGGATGTCTTGGGTAAGCGGCGCTTCGCCGACCCCACCGATAATGCCCGCCGCCTGCAACAAGCGGCCCGGCACTCCTATCCGCTGGATCCGGCCGTGCGCGAGGCCGTCCACTTCATCCTTGGCCAGGTGATCGACATCGTCCGCTTCTTGGATAAACGCCTCGCAGCCGCCAATGCAGCCATTGCCCAGCGCGTCCAGGCGGATGCGGATGTCCACAACCTGGATGCCATCGGCGGCCTCGGCCCCGTCTACAGCGCCGGCCTCGCCGCCGAGATCCGCCCGACCCAACGCTTCCTCACCGGCGCCAAGTTTGATAACCAGCGCGGTTGCGAACGGCCCCGCACCCTCGCGGATGCCGAAGCCAGCGTCGCCAAGCTGGCCGGCCTCTGGTGGCCGCGCCAGGCCTCCGGTCAGTTCGAGGCCCAAGACCGCCGCATGTCCAAGGCCGGCAATGCCTACCTGCGTTACTACCTGATCGAAGCCGCCAACCACGTCCGGGGACACGTGCCTGAGTATAGTGCCTTCTATCAGCGTAAGTACGCCGAAGTCACCAAACACCAGCATCAGCGCGCCCTCGTGCTGACCGCCCGTAAATTGGTCCGGCTCGTCTTTGTCCTGCTGCACAAACACGAGGCCTACCGGTCAGGAGGTCAGACCCAGACGACCTGAGCGCGCCGCCCCGGCGGTGCACGCTACAAACCAAGCCAGATCCCTCGCACCCGCCTCAACACCATCTGAGAGGCCGGATTACTGCCACGCGTCCCTAATTTCTGGCATCATGTCCTCCCTATACGCTTCTTGCCGATTTGACATCTCACCGCATGTCTGTAAGTCATACACGATCGGCAACTCTGTCCCCGGCAGATGGGCCGGCAACAACACGCGTCTCAACCATACCGCAAAAGACCGACGCAGGCTCGTCTGTTCAGGTGCCGCCAGCCACTCGACAAGGGCCTTGACCACTCGCTGCAGGTCGTCCGGCTCACGGCTGCGCTCAAGACGAAATAGAGCGGCGACCAGATTACGCGTGGCGGGTATGGCCGCTTCATCCAGCGCGCCCTCATCAATCAGCAGATAGCGCAATTGTGGCCGATAGACGTTCAGTCCGGCCGGCCCCGGCCAGATCAGCTCCGCGATTTCCACCGGCGCCCGCCAGCGCGCCGAACCATTATAAAGCACCAACGGCACCACCGGCGGCAACCGCATGTCTTTCGTGAACTCCCGCCGCTTGATCAGGTCCTGATAGAGCAGCCCGACGTAGCTCATCACGCGGACGGCCATGAACCGATCTACGGTAGACTGAAACTCCAGCAAGAGATATACGTAGACCCAGTCCTCGCTCAATCGCATCCGCCAGACAAGATCGTCTTCGCGCGTGCGCAGGTCGTCGCTGACGTAGCTGGCGTTGACTTGCTCAAGGGTGCTAAAATCTACCTGCGCGACCCACGGCTCGGGCACGAAGCCGCGCAGGAGATCGGCCACCATCTCTGGGTGCGAGAACAAGCTCTTGTAGCTGGTGTCGTGTTCCATGATGAGAGCTTGACGAACAACGTTACGTATATCTTACTGCATCTCGAACAGATGCGCAAGAGGATCACAAAGAAGGCCCTGAGCGCGCATCAGGGCCTTCTTGCAGCGCGTGTATTACCGGCGGATCGTTACCGGCCGGCAACCCCGCGCAACGTCAGTTCCTCGGCGAAGTGACAGGCCACGAAATGATCGTCACCCAGATCACGGAGCACCGGCTCTTCGACCGTGCATCGTTCGCGCACATAGCGACAGCGCGGATGGAAGTAGCAGCCGTTCGGCGGATTGGCCGGATCGGCCACATCGCCCTCCAGGATGATCCGCTTGCCGCGGCCGCGCAGCGTGGGATTGGGCTTGGGCACGGCCGACATCAGTGCCTCGGTATAGGGGTGGCGCGGCCGGGCATACAGCGCCTCGGTATTGGCTAGCTCCACCAGCTTGCCCACATACATGACGGCCACCCGGTCGCACAGGTATTCGACGACGTTCAGGTCGTGCGCCACGAAGATATAGGTGAGGCCGAATTCCTCCTGCAAGTCCTGGAGCAGATTGAGGATCTGGGCGCGCACCGAGACATCCAGCGCCGAAACCGCTTCGTCGGCCACCACCAGCCGGGGATTCAGCGCCAGCGAGCGCGCGATGCCGATGCGCTGCCGCTCGCCGCCACTGAACGCATGCGGGTAGCGATGCATGTATTCGGGGCGCAGGCCGACGCGCCGCAGCAGGTAGGCCACTCGTTCCTCGATCTCTTTCTTCGAGAGCGCGGTGTTCAGCTTCAGCGGGTCGCCCACGATGTCGAGCAGGGTCATGCGCGGAGTGAGAGAGGAATAGGGATCCTGGAAGATCATGCGGATCTCGCGCCAATATGGCTTCATTTCCGCTTCGCTTAGCTGCGCCAGATCTACCACAGCGCCATCGGCGCGACGATAGAGGATCTCGCCGGCCGTGGGCACATAGGCGCGGAGGATGCACCGGCCGGTCGTCGTCTTGCCGCAGCCGCTTTC
>DAOUBX010000233.1:0-4755 GCA_034432445.1 Anaerolineales bacterium | reverse complement strand
CGCCGGCCGGCGTTTGGCCTCGCTCCACCAAGCGCGTGGCGGCCGCCGGGTCGACGGCCAGCGCGGGGCCGGGCGCGGGCTGGGGCGACGGGCTCATGGGCGGGGGACTAGGGGTCCTTTTGGCCGGGGTCGCGGCAAGCGCAGCGCGCCTACCGGTCGACGCTTTGCTGCTCGCCGCGGCGCTGAAGTCCGCAGCTAACGCGCCGGTGCTCTGGTAACGGTCGGCCGGCTTCTTGGCCAGGGCCTTGAGCACAACGGCCTCGACGGCCTTGGGCAGGTCGGGCCGCAGCTCGCGCAGCGGGGGCGGCGGCTCGTAGGCGTGGGCGTGGGCGATGGCCAGAGGGGTCGAGCGCACGAAGGGCGCCGCGCCGGTCAGCAGCTTGTAGAGCACGGCGCCCAGGGCGTAGACGTCGGTGCGGCCGTCCACGGCCTGGCCCAGCGCCTGCTCCGGCGCCATGTACTCCGGCGTGCCCACCACCAGGCTGCTGCGCGTGAGCCCCGTGCCCTCGCCAGCGCGCACCAGGCCGAAGTCCATCAACGTCGCGTGGCCCCGACTGTCCACCATGATGTTGGAGGGCTTGATGTCGCGATGGACGATGCCCTGGGCGTGGGCATAGTCCAGGGCGTCGGCGACCTGGGTCACGACCGCAGCGGTCTGTGGCGGTGTCAGCGCGCCGTTCTGGATCAGCCACTGGTCGAGGGTCATCCCCTCCAGGTACTCCATCACGATGTAGTACACGCCGTCCTGCGCGCCCACGTCGTAGATGGTGACGATGTGTGGGTGGCGCAGGTTGGCAGCGGTGATGGCCTCCTGCTGAAAGCGCTGCACGAAGACCGGGTCGATGGTGAGCTGCGGCGGCAGCACCTTGATGGCCACCGTGCGTCGCAGTAGGGCGTCGTAGCCGCGGTAGACCACGCCCATGCCGCCGTAGCCGACCAGGGCCTGGATGTCGTAGCGATTGGCGAGACGTTGTCCGATGAGATTCTCCATACTGCCTTTATCTCAGTTGCTCTCGTTCCCGCCGCGTGACGCCGGACACCAGCATCACACCGCCGACTGCCAGCACAAGGCTTAGCGCCAGGTCGCTGTCGGAGGCAGCCGGCGGCGCAGCGCCCGTCGACGCCGGCGGCGCCGGCTCGCCGCCGCTGTAGTTCAGCCGGCGCGGGGGCGCTTCCGCGCCGATGCGCTGGTAGGGGTCGGCGTTGACCACGGCCACGGTCCACCAGTAGACGCCATTACCGCCCTGCAGAACGGCCGGCGTCAGGCGCAGGTCGATGCGCTGCTGGGCGCGGCCGCTGGCCGGCTGCGCCACCAGCTCAGCCGCGCCAGGGTGTTCAGCGCTGCCCTCCCGCCACAGCCGCACCTCATAGGCTTGGCCCGGCCCCAACGCGCCTTCCCAGGCAAAGACCACGTCGCCGCTGGCCGTGGCGCCATCCGCTGGCTCCAGCAGCCGCGCCGTGGACACGGTCGCCGGACTGGCTGGCGTGGCGCGCAGCGGCTGCGCTGAAGTGGGGGCTATGGTCGCAGTGACGGCTGCGGCGGCCCGAGTGGACGCTAGGGTGGCGGTGGGCCGCGGTGTCGGGGTGGCCGGCGACGGCAGCGCTATCACGGCGGCCGTAGCTGCGCGCGTGGCAGTGGGCGGCAGGGCCGTCGGCGTGGGGGTGTCCGGCAGTGCAACAACGACCGCCGTGGGCGTGGGTGCGCCGGCGGGGGAAGGGCTGAGGGCCCACCAGGCCAGGCCGGCTGCCAATGCGATCAGCAGGACGATGAGCGCCGCGATCAGAGGCGCAGGCCGCGGCGCAGGGCGCGGCGGAGGCGTTGCGCTGGGCGTGGGCGACGGCCGGCGGGCTGCGCTGTCGGGCGTCGGCGTGCGCTTCAGGCCGGGCGACGTCTTGCCCGTGACGGCTGTGGCGAAGTCGGCTGCCAACGTGCCAGCGGAGGGATAGCGCTCGGCCGGCGCTTTGGCGAGGCCCTTCAGCAGCGCCGCCTCCACCGGTTTGGGCAGGTCGGGCCGCAGCTTGCGCACGGCGGGCGGCGGCTCGTGCACCTGGGCGTAGGCCACGGCCGCGGGCGCCGCGCGCTCGAAGGGCGCCTGGCCGGTCAACAGGTAGTAGAGCGTTGCAGCGAGGGCGTAAACGTCGGCGCGGGCGTCCAACGGCTGGCCGAGGACCTGCTCCGGCGCCATGTACTCCAGCGTGCCGGCCGACAGCTCCCCGCTCTGGCCGCTGGTCTCACGGGCGCGCGCTAGGCCAAAGTCGAGCAACGTGGCGTGGCCGGCTGCGTCGACCATGATGTTGGCAGGCTTGACGTCGCAGTGCACCATGCCGCGGCCGTGGGCGTAGTCCAGTGCGCTGGCCACCTGGCGCAGGACCGCGTTGGCTTGGGCTGGCGTCAGCGGGCCGCGCTGCTGCACCCAGCGGTGCAACGGCGTGCCCGTCAGCAGCTCGGTGACGATGAAGTGTACATCGCCAGCCTGGCCCACGTCGTAGATAGCGACGATATGAGGGTGGCGCAGGTTGGCCGCAGCCGTGGCCTCGGCGTGAAAACGGCGCACGAAGTGCGCATCCGAGCTCAGCTCCGGCGCCAGCACCTTGATCGCCACAGGCCGCTGCAGCACCGTGTCGTAGCCGCGGTAGACGATGCCCATGCCCCCACGGCCGAGCTCGGCGCGGAGCTCATACTTGCCAAGACGGCCGGGCTGCGGAGTGGGGGGCGGTGGATGGGACGAGAACATGGCGAGTGGCTGCGAACAAACGATCGAGAATGGGCAGCACGGTTTTAGTGCAGAGCACTTGCGTTGGCGTCGTAGCGATACAGACGAAACCGCCCTCCCCATCGATGGGTAACAGCACTTCGAGCTGGGTTGGCAAGGTATCGTCCATGAGCACGTTCAAGGCATCGCCCTGGCCGCGATTGCGCACTTTGACCTCAAAGGTAACTGTTGCCAACGGACTCACAGCAGTGGGATTCGCCTGTTTCTCGATCTCCACGTCAGCCTCGGCCGGCTGGACGCTCGTGGTCGGCGTCGGCGTAACGGTGCCCGTGACCGCAGCAGTGACGGATGGCGTAGCGGTGAGGGTTGGCGTGCCGGTACGTGTCGGTGTCGCGGCAGGTGTTGTGGCGGTTGCGGTGCGTGTCGCTGTGGCGGTGGCAGGGGGTGAGACAGTTGCAGTGCGCGTCGGCGTGACCGTGACCGGCGGCATCGGTTCAGCGTACTTGATCAGCAACAAGGGCAGGTAGCGCTGGCGAGCGAAGGTAGCCAGGCGGGTGAAGTACACGGTGTTCTGCGACTGGTTGCTGCCGTCCAGACCACCAGCGACATAGGCGTAGCGCAAGGGGCTGAGCGCGCCGGCCGCGCGGTAGCGCGGCTGGGGCAACGGTGCGGCGTCGTCTAGCTGCGTCACAGTATCGCCTAATCGAAACACGTACACGGTCGACTGCGCTGCAACGCCGTCGAAGCCTCCCACCACCGAAAGCTTGTCGCCAACTACGAAGCTAACGTGGTCGGCGCGAGCGCCAGGCAGCAGGTTATTGCCGACCTCCTCCCAGGGCCCCAATGCGCCATCGTTTTGGATAACGGCGCGGTAGACCTTGCGCGAGACCGATGTCGCGTTTGGCCGGCCGCCGATGACATAGACAGCGTGGTTGTAAACCACCGCAGTGTGGCGGTAAAGCGGTGAAGGCAAGCTGCGATCGGCAGTCCAAGACTCCAGCGTACCGTCAGCCCGGATCCTGGTGCGATACACGGTGTCGAGCACATCGGAGATCCGCAATCCACCCAGCACGTAGAGGAAGCCATCGGCGGCCACCATGGCATGCGTTGCCCGCCGTTCGCCCTCTGGCAAGCTAGCCACCGTCTGCCACCCCGCGAGCGCCCCATCAGTTCCCACTGTGGCAACGTAGGCCGCGCCTTCATAGGCTCCGCTATAGCCGCCAACAACGTAGATCCTGTTGTCAACCGCTACAGCGGCATGACTGTACAGGGGCTTGGGCAGGGTGCTGCTAACAGCTTGCCAGCTTCCTGGAGAGCCGTTGGCATCGATGCGCGCCAGATGCACGCCATTTACGGGCATTCCCTGGCTATTGCGGCCGCCGATCAAGTATAGACAGTTCCCGACCGTCACCGCAGCAGCGCTGTCAAGCGGAGCAATGAACTGCGCTGTCGACCAACTCAGGTTTTGGGGTTCGCCGTGCTGGCTGAGCGCCCCCGTGGGTAAAACTATGGGGACGAGGCAGGTCATGCATAAAACCACAAACGTCGCACCGGCCGCTGCCCAGAAGTGGCTTTTTCCCGACCGCAAGCTCATGATATTGGCTCCTCCGGCTCGTTGTCCTGGTTTACGCCCGATCCGAACACTCGCAATCTCCGGCGTCGCTAGAGCGACGGCGGCGGCTCCGGTGTCGGCGTGTTAGTCGGCTCGAGCGTTGGCGTGTCTGTGGGCTTAATCGTTGGCGTATCTGTAGGCTTGGCCGTTGGCGTGTTGGTAGGCTGGGTCGTTGGCGTGTTGGTGGGTGCGACCGGCGTGCGCGTCGGCGTCTCAGTCGGCGCGGACGACGCCTCGAGAGCGATCGACCGTGGGCTCGCCTCACCCACCATGCGCCCGTCGGGACGCAGGATCGCCACCGTCCAGAAATACTGTCCCGGCCCCTTGTAGCCCGGCGTCGAGTCGACGCGGATACGCTGCACCCAGCGGCCACCCCCTTCGTCGACGGCGGCTGGGGCCGCCGCACCCAGATGGGTGGTCTCATTCTGC
>DAOUBX010000232.1:0-5269 GCA_034432445.1 Anaerolineales bacterium | reverse complement strand
ACTTGCACCTGCGCGGCAAGTGCAGGTGTCGTCCGGCGAGCTCGCATGAGGGACGACTCGCCGCAAGCATCTATTACCGGATCATTTTCTTGACCTTCATCCATTCACCGGGCTGAGCAGTTACTCCATGAAGCTCCATGAAGCGCTGGTGAAGCGCCCGGCCTGCTATACTCGCGCCATCATGCCGAGGCAGCACCAACAATGACACCAGCAACCCGACGGTCCCGCCTGTTCACGCTACGCCTATGGCAGTCAGAGACGGACGACGACCCAACTAAGTTAGAATGGCGCGGCAAAGTACAGGCGCTGCCAGAGGGCGATGCCTATTACTTCCGCGATTGGCCGGGGCTGATCGGCCATCTGGAGGCCATGCTGGAAACATCGGACGAAGAGGCGACACACTCTGAAACCCAAGATGGAGGCAACCTATGATCCTAGTCGTTGGAGCAACCGGTTCGTTGGGCGGTCGCATCACCCGCGGTTTGTTGGCGCAGGGCAAGGCCGTACGCTTCCTGGATCGGCGCAACCCGATCTCGCTGGAACTGGCGAAGCAGGGGCGCGCCAACACTGCGGAGGCGCTGATCGAGGCGGGTGCGCAAGCAGTGCCGGGCGATCTCAAAGACCGGGCTTCTTTGGAAGCTGCACTAGCAGGCGTGGACACAGTGATCAGCACAGCCACTGCCACGCAGCGCGGGGGTGACGACACCGTTCCGGCCGTGGACTTGCAGGGCACGTTGAACTTGATCGAGGCGGCCAAGGCCGCGGGCGTCAAGCGCTTCATCTACACCTCGGCCTTTGGCTCGGTTCAAGGGCATCCGGTCCCATTGTTCAGTGTCAAGGGCACGTGCGAGGCCGCATTGGAGGCGAGTGGCTTGGAATACACCATCCTCTGGCCGGCCGTCTTCATGGAGGTCTGGATTGGCATGGTGGTGGGCATGCCGCTGATGGCCCGACAGCCTATTACCCTAATCGGCCAGGGCGATCACCGGCACAACTTCGTCTCCGAGGCGGATGTGGCGGCATTCGGCATCGCTGCGGTGGACAACCCCCGGGCGGTCAACCAGCGCATCGCCATCGGTGGGCCGGCTTCCTACTCCTGGACCGAGGTCGTAGACGCTGTCAGCGCGGTGATGGGCGCGCCGCTGCCTGTGAACTACCTGCCGCTGGGTTCGGACGTACCGCTGTTGCCGCCCGACGTGGGTAGCTTGCTCAACGGCATGGAGACCTTCGAGACCTTCGTAGACATGGCCGAGACCGCGCCGGCCTACGGGATCAAACTGACGACGCTGGATGAGTTCATCCGGCGCACATTCGTGCGCTAGACAAGTCACTCTGACGAGGAGAACCCACTCATGTCCAATTCCATCCCCACCGCCGGCGTCCACCACGTCGCCCTGACCGTCAGCGACTTGCGCCGCTCGCAGCAGTTCTACAGCGAGCTGCTGGGCTTCAACTTCGTCACCGACTTCGACCCGAAAGCTTTGCTGCACAATGGCAGTGTGCTGCTGGCCCTGAACCCGCCGCCCGATCCGGCGCAGGCCATCCCCGCCGACCGCTTCAGCGAGAGCCGCATCGGCCTGGATCATCTGAGCCTGAGCGTGGCCAGCATGGCCGATCTGCGGGCCGCAATCCACCTGTTCGACGCCAAAGGCGTCCCTCACGGTGAGATCAAGCCGCTGGAGCCGTTTGGCATCGCCGTGCTGGTGTTCCGGGATCCGGACAATATCCAGGTGGAGTTGACTGCGCCGCTGGCGTAGATGCTCCGTTTCCCAGGCATGTCGTGAATTCTAGGCGAGGGAGCATCGCGCGAGGCGTGAAAGACAAACAAGTGATCCATGGATGCTAACCCAGTTGTTCTGATCACCGGCGGCGGCCGGGGCTTGGGACGGGCCTTTGCCCTGGCACTGGCCCAGACCGGCGCCCAGGTGGCCGTGACCGCGCGCTCAGAGCCCGAATTGGCCCAAACGGCGGCGCTGATCCAGCAGGCCGGCGGTCGCGCGCTGGCGCTGCCGGCCGATGTCACCGATCAACACGCCGTCGCGCGCGTCGTGGCGGCCGTCGAGCGCCAGCTCGGCCCGATCGAGGTGCTGATCAACAACGCGGGCCGGTTCCAGGCGCTAGGGCCAGTTGCGCAGGTTGACCCCGACGACTGGTGGCGCGAGGTCGAGATCAACCTGCGCGGCCCCTTCCTGTGCGCCCGCGCCGTGCTGCCGGGCATGATGGCGCGCGGGCATGGCCGCATCCTCAACATCGCCAGCGGCGCAGGCTTGGAAGGCATCGAGACCATCTCGGCCTACGGCGCGAGCAAAACGGCCTTGATCCGCTTTACGGAGACGCTGGCCATCGAGACCCAGCCCTACGGCGTCGCCGTCCTGGCCGTCGGCCCCGGCACCGTGCGCACGCCGCTGAGCGACTATGCCGCCACCTCGCCCCAGGTGCGCGAGCGCGCGCCGCTGGTGCAGCAATGGTTCCAGCAGCTTTTCGAGGAAGGGCTGGACACCCCCATGGAGCAGGCGGTCGACTTGGTGGTCGCGCTGGCGTCGGGTCGAGCCGACGCGCTGTCAGGGTGTTTTTTGGACGTTGACGACGACCTGGAAGCTTTGATTGCGCAAGCGGAAGCGATCCGGCGCGAGCAGCGTCTGACGCTGCGTCTGCGCATGGTATGAATGGATAGGTTTGGTGCGTGAACGAACGATGATGGGATTCGAGAGGTCGCAGCGAGCAAATCCCTGATTGAGTTGACCAGTTAGCGAATCACAGGGCTGGCCTGTCCATCCTCATCCACCAACAAGACGGTCAGCTCTGGCATGGGGAAATGACGCGCGTTGGTGGTGACCAATGCAGCGCCGGCTTGCAGGGCTGAAGCGGCGATGACTGCATCAGGCCCACCCAAGGTGATGCCGCGGGCTTGCCAGACGCGTATCCACTCCCCGGCTTGATCTGCCGTGGCTCGGTCGATGACTTGCGTGATGAAGCTGTTCAGCAAGCCGACCGTGCGCTCTCGTTCGTGCTCTCGCATCCCGCGCAGTATCTCGACGCGGGTGAAGGCGGAGATGTAGAGATCGCCTGTCTGGTTCAGGCGTCGGACCAACTCATGGTAGCCGGTTCGATTGCGTAGGTGACGGATCAAGATACCGCTGTCCAATAGGTATGCCGGCATCGCTATGCCTCCGTCTGACGATCCCAGCCCAATTGCGTACGCCCTTCCGCAATCCAACGATCAATGGCTGGGCCATCGGCCAACTCCGGGTGATCAGCATCCTGCCATGCGCCCGCGCTGGCTTCCAGGGCGGCCTCCAACTGGACGCGCCTCAGCTCGCGCTCGACGGCCTCGGCAATGAAGCGAGCACGCTTGCGCGACGGCACGACCTCTCGCAGGGTCTTGGCAACGTCCGCCGGCAGCAACACATTCATACGAACGGGGGGTGATGCAGCAGTCATGGCACACTCCATAAGCACAGATTTCTGTGCCTGTATTCTACATATTAAACTGGACGGCGTCAAGACCGGGACGGCGCACCCGGCGCAGCAAACCAGATTCTCTTGAGAATCCACTGGTTCCGGGGGTCCGTGAAACGCTGGTAAAACGCTGGGGATGCTATGCTTGGGTCGTCGTATACCTTATCGTTACTCAGCAAGGAGAGTTCGGACAATGCAACACAAGACCCTCATCGGCTTGGCAGCGCTGCTGGTGCTGCTCGTCCTGATGCTCCCGGCCGCAGCCTCGGCCGGACGCCCATGACCAGCGCCGCGTCCGTGGCCGCGGCGATCCTCGCCGCGCCTGAGGGCGGCGGGCAGTGCCCGGCCGGCCCGGTGGACGGCGAGCTGACCGCCAGTTCACCCACCTACAACCGCACGGTCAACTTCGGCAGCCGCTGCGTGCTGACCGGCATCGGCACGGCGGTCCACTACGCGGTCCACTCGTACTATCTGAGCGGGCCCGCGCCCCACAACCTGTTTGCCAGCGTGGTGGGCGGCACCACCGTCGACACCGTCATGATCTTCTACCAGGCGCCCGACGGCTCGGCCAATCCCTTCAACCCGGCGCAGCCCTGCCTCAACAGCGTCGGCTTCAACGCCTTCTACGACGGCGGCCTGCAGTCGGCCATCAACCGGGCCAACCTGGCGCCCGGCTGGATCGACGTGGTGCTCATCACCTACTACAACGGCGCCACCGGCCCCTACACCATGCAGGTGTCCAGCCAAAGCTGCGGCGGCGGCCCGGCCGAGATCGACGTCAACCCGTTGAGCCTGGCCAGAACCCAGGCCACCAACACCGTCACCAGCCAGACGCTGGACATCGGCAACACGGGCGATGCGCCGCTGACCTGGGCCGTGGTCCAGGAGCCGGGCGGCGGCGCGCCGACGGCGCTGCGCCAGGGGGAAGGCGGCGTTCTGCTGAGCGAGGGCTTCGATAGTGTGGCCGCGCTACCGGGCCTGGGCTGGCACGTTCAGAACAACAGCTCGCCCCTGGGTCCGACCGGTTGGGTACAGGGCGCCGTCAACGCCAACACCTTTCCTGCCCAGGCCGGCGCGCCCACGTCCTTCGCCGCCGCCACAGGAGCCAGCACGATCGCCATGGGCACCGCCAGCAACTGGCTGCTGACGCCTGAGCTGCCCTTGGACAACGGCTACGTCTTCTCCTTCTGGACCCGTACGTTGCTGGATTGGCTCTGGGCTGACCGCCTGGAGGTGCGGCTGAGCACGGCCGGCGCCAGCACCAACGTGGGTACGCTGGCCAGCGAGGTGGGCGACTTCACCACCCTGCTGCTGACCATCAACCCCACGCTGGCCCAGGGCGGCTACCCCATGCTCGACTGGGCGCACTACTCGCTGCGCCTGACCGGGATCCCGCCGGGCGCCAAGGGGCGTCTGGCCTTCCGCTACTACGTCACCGAGGCGGGCAACAGCAGCGCCAGCGCCAACCACGGCGCCTATATCGGCCTCGATAGCGTGGAGTACGTCAGCGGCGCGGCGCGGCCCTGCGACCTGCCGGCCGACGTGCCCTGGATGAGCGTGCTGCCGGACAACGGAACCACAGCCCCCGCTGGGAGCAGCGCGGTGGAAGTGACCTTCGACTCCACCGGCCTGGCGCCGGGCGAGTACAGCAGCACCCTGTGTATCAGCAACAACGACCGCGATCCCGGCCCTGGCAACAATACCGACCTGGTGATCGTGCCGGTGACGCTGATGGTGGCCGACCCGACCGCCGTGACCCTGAGCGGCCTGAGCGCGGCCCAGGCGTCGCTGCCGGCCGCCGGCCTGCCCG
>DAOUBX010000231.1:0-4164 GCA_034432445.1 Anaerolineales bacterium | reverse complement strand
CCGGGCACTTAAGGCTGCGCTGGCCAGGGCGTCTGCAGAGCCGGCTCAAGCTGTAAACCGGTCGCAAGTGCCCGGCACCTGAATAGTTACTATCGATCACCGATCACCGTTCACCGTTCGTAGGCGCAGCGATGGCCGGGCCGTTGGGCCCTTGCACCTGGCCCTCCACTGTTTCGCCGACCAGGAAGGGCTGCCACTTGCTGGCGTCTGCGCGCAAGCGGTGCATCTCGCCGCCGCGCGCATGGACGGCGTCGAAGCCGGCCGGCCGGATGGCCATCTGGCGGCCTTCCAGCAGGTTGACCACGCCCTCTTGCCCGGCCTCAGGCCGCCGCGGGATCTGCTTCTCCAGGTACTTGATCTCCAGCGGGTCGTAGTCCATCGGCTCGGTGTAGGTGGTGATGAAACCCTCGTAGTTGCGCAGCACAACCTTGCCGGGGGCCATGCTGACCACGTAGTTCGGCATCACGGGGATCTTGCCGCCGCCGCCCGGCCCGTCGACAACGTAGGTGGGCACGGCATAGCCGCTGGTGTGGCCGCGTAGCCCCTCGATGATCTCGATGCCCCTGGCGACGCTGGTACGGAAGTGGCCGGCGCCCTCCACCAGGTCGCACTGGTAGAGGTAATAGGGTCGCACGCGCATCTTGACCAGTTCGTGGACGAGCATGCGTTGGATGTGCACGGAGTCGTTGACGCCCGCCAGCAGCACGCTCTGGTTGCCCAAGGGGATGCCGGCGTCGGCCATGCGTGCGCACGCCGCGCGCAGCTCCGGCGTGATCTCCTTGGGGTGGTTGACGTGGATGTTGATCCAGAAGGGATGGTACTTGCGGATCATCTGGCAGAACTCGTCGTCGATGCGCTGCGGCAGAAACACCGGCACGCGGCTGCCAATGCGGATGATCTCGACGTGCGGAATGGCGCGCAAGTCGCCTAGCAGCCGGTCTAGCACCTTGGGCGTCATCGTCAAGGGATCTCCGCCGCTGAGCAGCACATCGCGGATCTGCGGTGTGCGCGCAATGTAATCGATCTGCGCCTGGTGCTCCTGTCGGCTGAAGTTGGCCGAAGGGTCGCCGACGATGCGGCTGCGCGTGCAATAGCGGCAATAGCTGGCACACTGGGTCGTCACCAGCATCAGCACGCGATCGGGGTAACGATGCACCAGGCCCGGCACAGGCGAGTGAGCATCTTCGGCCAGCGAGTCCTCCATCATCGAGGTGAAGGCGCGCAGCTCACGGCCCAGCGGCAACACTTGTCGGCGCACCGGGCAGTGCGGATCGGTAGGGTCGATCAAGGTGGCGAAATAGGGTGTGATGTCGACACGAAACTTGTCCGGCGCCGACAGCCCTTCTTTCTCCTCGTCGGTCAATTCGATCACGCGGCTGAGTTCTTCTAGGCTGTTGAGGCGGTTGCTCAGTTGCCAGCGCCAGTCGTTCCACTTCTCATCGGGCACGTCGCCCCAAACGCGTCGTCGTGTTTCCTGAGCTTGTGCCCACCATTGCTCCATCACGGCTGCCGCCGTGGTTGCAGTCGTCGTCATGCTACACCTCGTGTTTGCTTGTGCTCTGTCATGTCTGTTGGGCTCTGCGCTGCAGGGGTGGCGTTTCCGCTGCGATCTGGATACGGGCAGTCAGTCCGCGTCACCGCTGGACGCAGCGCTCACTACGGGATCAGCTATGTGGTTCAATGCACCTGGTTGGGGGCAATGGGATGATACCATACGCCCATGGGCATGTCAATTGGTGTGGCCTGACGAGGACAGAGAAGCTGCCCCACCCGGCGTCCAACTGTTTGTTAACGCCATGCCGTACGCCTGGTCAATGTCTGCCGGTGTTGGCTGCGCAGCTTGAGCTTGCTTGTTTCGCTGGGTTGGATACAATCGGGTGCGACGTTTCGTGGCGCGTTCACATGACGAGTAAGACCGTTACGGAGGTTTGGTCAATATGGCGCTCTGGAAGAAATCGCTTGGTTGGTTCCTCTTGTTCTTGATCGTCGCAGCGCTGTTGGCGGCGCCGGCGCTTGCCCAACGCACCGCCCAGCCTCAGGCAGCGCCGGCTGCGCAGGGGCAGGACGACTGGGCGCGCGTGCAAAAGAACGGCAAGCTGGTCATCGGCACGTCGGCCGACTATCCACCGTTCGAGTTCTACAACAGCAACTTTGAGATGGACGGTTTCGACATTGCGCTGGCGAAGGAGCTGGGCCGGCGCATGGGCGTCGCCGTGGAGTTCAACGATTTTGCCTTCGATGGTCTGTTGGACGCGCTGCGGCTTGGCCAAGTTGATGTCGCCATGGCTGCCATTTCAGTGACTCCTGAGCGCAAGCAGCTGGTGAGCTTCACCAACCTCTATTATGTGGGTGAGGATGCGGCGTTGGTGCGCACTAACTTCTCCGGCGCAGTGCGTTCGGCCACCGACCTGGCCGGCAAGCGCGTGGCTGCGCAGCGCGGTACAACTTACCACATCTGGACCCAGGAGAACTTGGTAGACAAGGGTGTGATCACCCAGGAGCAGCTGGCAACCTACCAGGATGTGACGGCGATGGTCCGCGACCTGCGCAACAGCAAGGTGGACGTCGTGCTGATGGGTCTGCTGCCGGCCCAGGCGCAGGCCCAACGCTTCACCGACCTCAAGATCGCCGGCCAGAACTTCAACAAACAGCGCCTGGCCATCGCCGCACGATCTGGCTCCACGCTGATCGACCAGCTCAACATGGCCCTGCTGGCAACGCAGAATGACGGCACGTTTGCCAGACTGGCCAAGAGCTATCTAGGCGTAGGGGCCGAGGAGATCACACCCGGCGAGGAGGAAACCACGCCGCCCACACCCGGGCCAACACCGACGCCTGGGCCTGCGCCGTGCGTGCACGGCATGGCCTTCGTGGCGGATCTCAACTTGGACGACAAGAACATGACCGCGCCGCCGGTGATGGCTCCTGGCCAGCGCTTCACGAAGAAGTGGCGCGTGCGCAACGTCGGCACCTGTGCGTGGGAGCCGGACTTCCGCCTGGCCTACGTTAGCGGCAATCGACCCGAGGCCAAGATGGGCGGCTCGGCGGTGCCGGTGGGTCGCCGCGTGGAGCGCGGCCAGACGATCGACCTGGCCGCGGACTTGCAAGCGCCGCAGGCCTACGGCACCTTCCAGGGCTTCTGGAAGATGCAAGACAACAAGAATCGCTTCTTCGGCGAGGTGATCTGGGTCGGCATCCAGGTGCCCAATCCTAACCCGCCGCCGCCACCGCCCCCACCACCGGCCGGCATCAACCCCAACCTGCGCGCCGACTCGGATTGGATCACGGCCGGCCAGTGCACCACGATCCGCTGGGACGTGGACAACGTGCGCGCCGTGTACTTCGTCGAGGGTGGCAACGCGCAGGGCGTCGGCGGGCACGACTCGCGCTCGGTGTGTCCGGCCGCTACGACCACCTACGTGCTGCGCGTGGTCGGCCAGGACAATCGCTCGACGGACTTTCCGCTTACGATCAACGTCAGTGGCCAGCCGCCCGTGGTGATTAACTTCTGGGTGGACAACGGCAGCATCAACGCCGGGCAATGCACGACCTTGCGCTGGGATGTGCAGAACGTGCAGGCCGTCTTCTTGAACGAGCAAGGCGTGCCGGGCCAGTCGCAACAGCAGGTCTGTCCGCAGAACACCACCACCTACACCCTGCGCGTGGTGCGTCGCGACGGCGGCCAGGAGACGCGGCAGGTTACCGTCAACGTGGCGAACGTGCCTGAGGTCGGGCCGACGATCGCCAGCTTCACGGTCAACATCAACCAGATTGTGGCCGGTCAGTGCATCAAGTTGCAGTGGAGCACCAGGAATGCTACCAGCGTGAACTTGGTGCGTAACGGCGTCATCCTGCTGAACAACTGGAACCCCAACGCGTCGTTGGACGATTGCCCCTCCCCGGCCGGGTTGTACCAGTATGACCTGACGGCGTTCGGCAATGGCCAGGTGTCGCAGCGGGTGACGGTAGAGGCCATCGGCCCGCGCTAGTGGCGTTGGTAGTTCTGCCGGGAGTAGCGTATAATTCTGCGTGGCCGCACGGCGCGGCCACGCAGTTGTTTTGGCGCAATTCTTTTGGCAACTATTCAGCCCTAGGTGCCGGGCACTTAAGGCTGCGCTGGCCAGGGCGTCTGCAGAGCCGGCTCAAGCTGGAAACCGGTCGCAA
>DAOUBX010000230.1:0-14193 GCA_034432445.1 Anaerolineales bacterium | reverse complement strand
GCCGACGAAGCCTTAAGGAGCGAAGCGACTGGTGGGCCGCAGGCGAGGTGCAGGTGAGCGGCCACAGCCGCTGGGAACACGCTCCGCCAGGTCCTGAGGGGCCTGCGTACTGTCAGCCAGGGATTTCCAATCCTTGGATAGGGGCACGCCTGAGCAGTTACCGTCTAGCCATATTTTACCACGACGATTGCCCCCGGCAAGATACGCTGCAGGCGCGTGGCGGCAGCCAGTACCTTTTCCCATTTAGGCCAGGATATGCCGACTTCCTGTGCACTCGTAATGATCGTTTGCGGCGTCGCACGCGAACGAGCAAGCGCCTTGGGCCGGTAGTTGCGGATCGAGCTGGCTTGACACGTCTATCTTGCCCCCCGGTAGCGCGCCATGATAGCATCGCTTGCGGACGCAGAAGTAGAGGAGGTCTTTCATGAACGATTGTTGCGCAAGTTGCCTCCGGCCATCCAACGCACAGCTCCACAAGCTCGCCATGGAACTGCGCCAGCAAGCCTGCGAGCAACTGGCTGACTACCTGGCGCACATGGCGCCGGTCATAACGATTCTGCCTTTCCCCTTACCCCGCGCATCCGGCGCGCTGATGTGGACGTGCACCCCTTACCGCCCCATGTTCATCCCTGCGATCCCCACGAACACTAGCCCCGCGCCCAGCAGTTGATAGGCCGCTACGGCCTCGCCCAGGAAGAGCACGCCCAGCACCGCACCGAAGACGGGCATGAGGTGCAGGAACATGCCGGCGCGGTTGGGGCCCACGGCCTGCACGCCCCGGTTCCAAAACAGGAAGGCGACCACGGAGGGCAGCAGCGCCACGTAGACCAGCCCGGCCAGGCTGCTGGCTTGCCACGTGGCCCGTGCGCCCTGGCTCAGCGTCCACAGGTACATGGGCGCTAGCGCGGTCATGCCGGCCAGCACGGTGGCGCTGAGGAAGCCCAACTGCGACAGCTGCGTAGGCCGGCGGCGGGCCAGCAGCGAGTACACGGCCCACAGCAGCACGGCCAGCATCATCCACAGGTCGCCGCGGCGCAGTTCCAACCGCGTCAGCACGGCTAGGTCGCCCTGGGTGATCAACAGCGCTGCGCCCAGGAGGGAGACCAGGATGCCGGCAGCCTGCCGCGGGGCTAATCGCTCGCGCAGGAACAGCCGCGAGAGCAGTACGATCACCGCGGGGGTCAGCGAGAGGAAGAGCAGGGCGTTGAGCGCGGGGGTGGTCTGCAGGGCGATGTAGACGCAGGTCTGGAAGCCGGCCACGCCGGTGAGGCCCAGGCCCAGCAGCCGGCGGCCGTGCTGTCGCCACACGGCCCGCTCGCGGCGCAGCTCGCCCAGCGTCAACGGCAGCAGGACGGCCAGCGCCAGGGTCCAGCGCCAGAAGCTAAGGGTGACCGGCGGCACGTCGTTGCGCAGGGCGCGGCCCACGATGAAGTTGCCGGCCCAGAACAGCGCCGAGCCGGCCAACGCCAGGTAGGGCGACGTTAACCAGGCCGGCCAACCCTGTGGCAGGCTGCCCCGCCTTGGTTTGTGGTCTGCGATGGCTGGAAACCTCCTTTCAACCGGCTTGAGGTTTGCCAGGCGCCCGGCGCCACACACACTGTGTGGCAAAGCGCCAAGAACACCTCTGGTGGGAACACGCATTCTATCATAGACCAGCGCTTTTCGCTCGAAATCAGGTGCGATTGTAGTCTGTTTGACGCCCGCCGTAGGGGCGTGTTACAATCTACTTAGAGGTGAAAGGCGATGAAACGAGTGACTTTGCGGGAAGACCAGGTACCCTACGAGGTAAATGAGGCAGTGCGCAGCGGCGAACCAGTCATCATGGAACGTAACGGCCAGCCGTTTGCGGCAGTCCTCCCCATGGCGCACTTCGAAGCGTTCTTGGCCTGGCAAGAGGCAGCCGATACCGTGTGGCCCGGCGAGCCGCCGCGCACACCTGAGGGAGACGTCGAGGCGCTGGCGGCGGTGGAACGGATCAGAACGATGTTTTCTGACACGCCACCGGAGATGTGGACTGACATCATCAGCGATCCACTGCTCAAACTGGACAATCTCTGGCTGCTGAACGAGGGCGAGGACGATGAGACTTGAGGATTTGTCCAAAGGCTCGCGCGTCTTTGCTGACGCCAACGTGTTGACTTATGCTTTGTCCACGGTGGAGCCTCTGCATTCACAGGCGGCCTCTCTGATCGAACGATCGGCCAGACAGGAGATCGATCTCTTTACCGCCGCCACTCAAGCCGCCAACGTCATACACCGCACAATGATTATCGAGGCGAGATCTGTTCTGCAGGTCCCTTCAAGCAAGATACTGGCCTATTTGAAGGCGCACCCGGATACGGTCAAACGTCTCACGCGCTACCGGCAAGTTCCAGGCGAACTTAGCCGCGCCCGTGTTCGCATCCTCGACGTCACCTACCGCAAGATCCACGCCAGCAAGCAGTACCGGGATGACTATGGCCTGCTCACCGACGACTCGATCATGCTGGCCGTCATGCAGCGCCACAATTTGGACGATCTGGCCACCAACGACGAGGACTTCAAGCGTATTCCTGGACTGCGCCTTTGGATGCCAGACTAAGCGGCCTGCCCCAGCCCCCGCCCCAACGCGGCGAGCTCACCGATCAGGATGTCGATGTCAATGACGCTGGTTGGACTGTAGGCGCCGCCAGCCGGCCTTGATGTCCAGCCGCTTCAGCCGCCACGTGCCCACGATGCCGTAGGGGAGGAAGAGAACGATCAAGACGTACACCACGCCGATGACGAAGCCGGCGCTTTCGCCGAACCAGCGGGAGAAGTAGAATTCCATCAGGCGCAGCACGGCCGCGCCGATCATGGCGCCGCTCAGGGTGCCAATGCCGCCGATCAGCAGCATCAGCAGCCCCTGGACGGTGAAGCCCAGGCCGGCGATCTCCGGGCTGACGATGGGCTTGTAGAGGGTGTGCAGCGCGCCGGCTAGCGCGGCCGTGATGCTGGCCAGCAGCAGCGCGGCCAGCTTGAAGTAGAAGGTGTTGAAGCCGATGCTCAGGGCCCGGTTCTCGTTCTCGCGCGTGGCAATGCAGACGCGGCCGGTGGGCGAGTCGACGAAGCGTTTGTAGAGCAGGTAGACGACCACGGCGAAGAGCAGGGCCAAGTAGTAGAAGCGCAGCCGGTCGTCCACCGGGCTGAGGCCGGCGGGCCGCGGCACCCCTTGCAGCCCCACGTCGGCCCCGGTGTAGGCGTTCAGCTCCTGCGACTTGACCAGGATGTCGAACACCGCGGCGATGCCTAGCGTCACCAGGGCGAAAGTAATGCCCTTGACCCGCGGCAGGACGACGGCGAAGAGCAGCGCCTGCGCCACGCCCACCACCACGACCCCGATCAGCACCTGCCACAGCGGCCAGCCGAAGCTCTTGAGCAGGATGCCGGTCATGTAGGCGCCAAAGGCGAAGAACATGCCGTGGCCGAAGCTCAGCAGGCCGGTGATGCCCAGCACCAGGTCGTAGCTGATGGCGAACACGGCCAGGATGAAGACCTCGATCAGCAGGCCCTGGATGAACTTGGACTCGCCGGCCTCGTTGGCCAGCAGGCTGGGGATCGACTGGCCGTTGAGCAGCGCCAACGCAAAAGGCAGCGCCGCCAGCACGCCGACGGTGAGCAGGAAGCCGAGGTTGCGTTTGAAGTAAAAACCTTGTGGTGGCATGGTGGTCGGTGAACGGTGAACGGTGGTCGGTGAACGGTGAACGGTGGATTTGCCGGCCGCGTGTGAGTGGGCAGGGCGTTGGAGTGCTGTTCTGAACGGGTCGATCGGTCTAGCGGTGTGCAGAGGAGGCTGGTCCTGAGAACGGCGCAATTGGTAGCGGCGACTTCAGTCGCTCTGCAGCGCGCGGACGACTAAAGTCATCACTACGACGGTTGTCACCTGCATGAGCTGTGGCGCAACGTATCAGCTGCTCAAATCGCTGACCACCTCCGACTACCGGTCACCGTTCACCGATTACCGGCCACTGCTCACTCCTTCCGTCCAAACAACCCCTGCGGCAACAGCAGGAGGATGACGATCATCAGCAGGATGGTGGAGGCCGGCACGATGGGTGGGGTGGGCTTCCAAGGCGCGTCCAGGAAGGGCAGGTTGATGCCGATCTGGCCGTATTTGATGATGAACTGCTGCACTAAGCCGACGATGACCGCGCCCGCGGCCGCGCCCGGATAGCTGGTGAGGCCGCCGATGGCCAGGGCGATCAGCGAGCCCAGCAGCACGGTCGCGCCCATGGTGTCGCTGATGCCGGTAGCCGGCGCGGCCACCACGCCGCCCAACGCGGCCAGCCCCACGCCCAGCCCAAAGACCAGGGTGAACACCCGGCGCACGTTGATGCCCAGCGCCTCGACCATGGCGCTGTCTTGCACGCCGGCGCGGATGATCATGCCCAGCCGCGAGCGCTGCAAGAGCAGCCAGACCGCGATCAACACCACCAGACCGACCAGGATGATGAAGATTTCGTTGTAGGTGCGGATCAGCGCGCGCTGGCCGCCGATGTCCAACACGATGGTGGAGCAGTGGTGCTGCAGCCAGCCGGCGATGCTGTTGGCCGGACAGCCGTCGCCGGTGTTGGCGAACAGCTCCGGTTTGGGCATGGTGAAGCCGGTGCGGCCCCAGATGGCGCGCACCAGCTCGGTGCCGATGAAGGCCAGGCCGAAGGTGAGCATGATCTGGTAGATGGCCCGCGCGTAGAGGGGCCGGATCAACGTGGCCTCCATCAGGCTGCCCAGGCCGACGCCCACCAGCGCTGCCACGACAATGGCGACGACAAACAGCACGTTGCTGCTGAGGCTGAAGAAGAAGTTGGTCAGCGGCGTGTTGACCGCGGCCACCAGCAGCGCCAGCGCGGCCAGCAGGGCAAAGCTGAGCAGAGGCCGGGCCAAGGCGGGCCGCGCTTGGCCCTCAGCGCCGCCGCGGCGGGCCTGGATCAAGCCCACGATGGCCAGGCCTGCCAGCGCGCTGCCCAGCAGGATCGCGCCCCACACCAGAACCGGCGACTGGCCCGGCTCGAACGTGGCCGGCTGCACCTGCTGCGCCACGGTGCCGGCCTCGGCAAACTGCGTCCAGACGATGGGGCTGGTCTGGTAGTCGGAGCCGCTCCAGATGGCCACGGGCGCGCGGGTCAGGCCCAGCAGCAGCAGCGCCAGGCCGATCAGCAGCGCCGGCCAAGGCCAGAGCTGAGCGACGCGGCGCGGCCAGGCTCGTTGCGCCAGCAGCGGCCCCCACAGCGGCATCAGCGCCAAGCCGGCCGCGGCCAGCAGCAGCGGCGTCGTCAAGTCCACCACCGTGTCCGGCCGCACGTACATGCTCCAGCCCACGTAGGCGCCGATCATGAACAGCGTGCCGTGGGCCAGGTTGAGCACGTCCATCAGGCCCAGGATGATGCTCAGGCCGGCCGCCACCAGGAAGGTGATCGACCCCACCGCCAGCCCGCGCAGCACCGTCACCACCCAATCGCGCGTGCTCATGCCCTGGATGGCCAGCAGGAAAAGCAGGGTCAGGATGAGCAGGGTGAGGATGAGGGTGCGGTATTTGCCGAGGGTTTGGAGAAAGTTAGTCATGTGCGGTGTTTAGAGAGACTGGTGAACGGTAAACGGTTAATGGTGAACGGTTAATGGGTAATGGATAACGGGGAAGTCCGCCGAGAAGCATGCCTCAGTGCCTTGACCATTAACAATTAACCATTACCCATTGACCATTAACCGTTGTTCAGGCCGCGCCCAAATAGCGCTGGATCGTCGCCTTGTCCTGCACCAGGTCGGCCATGGCGCCGCTTTGCACCGAGCGGCCTTCCTCGATGATGACGTAGCGCTGGGCGAGCTGGCTGGCGACGATGAAGTTCTGCTCCACCAAGACGACGGTGGTGCTGGCCGACAGCTTGCGGATGGCCTCCATCATGGCCTCGATGATCACCGGCGCCAGGCCCTCGCTGGGCTCGTCGATCAGCAGCAGCCGGTTGTCGGGCACCAGGGCGCGGGCCACGGCCAGCATCTGCTGCTGCCCGCCGGACAGGTGCGTGCCGGGCAGCTTGATCAGCCGCTGCAGGTCGGGGAAGAGCTCGAAGATGAAGTCGGCCTTGCGGTCCAGGTCGCCCTTCTTGCGCTCGGCGATCTTGAGGTTCTCCAGCACGCTCAGGTCGCGGAAGATGGCGCGATGCTCCGGCACGAAGCCGATGCCGAGCGCCGCGATCTCGAAGGGGCGCCGGCCTTGGATCTCGCGGCCGTCGAAGATCACCTGGCCGCTGCGCGGCGGGGTCAGGCCCAGGATCGACTTGAGCGTGGTGGTCTTGCCGGCGCCGTTGCGCCCCAGCAAGGCCACGATCTCGCCCTCGTCCACCTGCAGGCTGACGCCTTCCAGGATATGGAACTGGCCGATGAAGGTGTGGATGTTGTGGACGTCAAGCAGGGGCATAGGCGGCTCACTTGGAAAGGAGGGAAAGAAGGGAAAGGAGGGAAAGATGGGAAATGAAGGAAAGGAGGCAGAGGGCGCGATGGGAGGTCATGGGGTGGTGAACTCCGGGTGGGATTGGTGGAAGGTTTCGACTTCGTCGAGCGCAATAGCCTCGACTGGCTGGCCGCCGGCGAGGTAGGGCGCGCTGGGCTCGCGAAGGGCGTAGGAGGCGTCCCAGGATTTGTCGGCTTGCTTCTCACGTAGGGCGCTGAGAAGCCGGTCGAGCAGGAAGCGGACGTCGGCGTAGAGGTCGATGATCGGCTGCAGCGTGCCGGCAGGGATGAGGCTCCACAGTTCGCAGGTGTGCAAATGCGTGCCCAGTTCGCCCAGCGAGCCGCGCGCCACCTCGCAGTAGCGCACGTAGTTGTTGATGCTGCCGCTGCAATACCCCTCGGCGATGTTGGCCAGCGTAGACTCGGCGGCGTCCAGCGTCTGCCCGCGCAGCTTGTAATAGGCCGGCCCAAACCCCTGCGTGGCGTCATGCACCAGCCTCGCCAGCTCACACGCCTTCTGCCACACGACCAAGTTCCGGTTCCCCGGCAACACCGCAAACGTCTTCGCGTTCCTGCCCCGGTACTCGTACACCGTCCCTTTCTGCCGCGCCTCACTCATCGCGCTTCCCATCCTTTCCATTCTTTCCCTCTTTTCCTTTCCTTCCTTCCTTTCCCTCTCCCAACTCATACAGCCCACCCAAGTACGCGTTCTGGACCGTCTCATTGGCTGCGATCTCGGCAGGCGTGCCTTCGGCCAGCACCTGGCCTTGGTGCATGACAGTGATGCGGTTGGAGACGCTCATCACCACGTTCATGTTGTGCTCGACCAGCACCACGGTCTTGTCGCCGCCGGTCTGGATGCCCTTGATCAGCGCCATCAGCTCCGGCACCTGTTCGGCGGCCATGCCGGCCGTCGGCTCATCCAGCAGCATCAGCTCCGGGTCGGCGGCCAGGATGATGCCCAGCTCCAGCTTGCGCTGGTCGCCGTGGGGCAGGGTGCGCGCCGGCATCAGGGCGCGCTCGGCCAGGCCCACCTGCTGCAAGATCGCCCACGCCCGCTGCTCATACTGCTGGAAGTGGCCGGCCGGCCGCAGGAAGCGGAAGTTGTCCTTGCCCAAGGCCTGGCAGGCTAGCCGCACGTTCTCCAGCGCGGTCAGGTTGGGGAACAGGTTGGTGATCTGAAACGAGCGACCGATGCCGATGTGCGCGCTGCGATGGAGCGGCAGGTGGGTGATGTCCTTGCCCTTGTAGATCACCCGGCCCGCCGTCGGCTCCAGGTTGCCGCACAGCAGGTTGAAGAAGGTGGTCTTGCCCGCGCCGTTGGGGCCGATGATCGAGTGGATCGTACCGGCCTGCACCTGGATGCTCACGTCGTTGACAGCCACCAGCGCGCCAAAGGCCTTGCGCAGGTTGTGGGTTTCGAGAAGGATGTCGGGCATGGGAGGATGGTGATTGGTAGCTTGGTGGACTGGTAGATTGGTAGGCTGGTCAGGTGGTCGGTAGATTGGTGGCCCGACAGGCCACCAATCTACCAATTTCCCAATTTACCACCTACCAGTCTACCAATCCCTCGCGCTACTGTCCGCTCAAGCTGCCGATGGGCAGATCGCCGCAGCGGTCTTGCAGCGCCTCGGGCAGCAAGCAGGGCGGCTCGGGCCGGGTGGTGGTGACGTACTCGAACATGGCGAAGTCAGGCGCGGCCAGGTCCATCAGCTTGAGGATGTACATGTCCTGGATGGCTACGTGATCCTCGGGGCGGATGTAGATCGTGCCCTTGGGCCCGTCGAACTCGATGCCCTCCATGGCCTCGATCAGCGCCGCGGGGTCGGTGCTGCCGGCCTTCTCCAGCGCCTTGACGGCCAGCAAGGCTGCGTTCATGCCGTCGGCGTCGAACAGGTCCGGCGGCTCGCCGTAGCGCGCCTTGACCTGCTCCACCAACCAATCGTTGATGGGGTTGTTGGGCGCGGTGTAGTGGTAGAGGATGCCGCTGGCCTGGCCTTGCATCTTGTCGGCCACAGGGCCAAAGATGGCGGCCATGGTGCGGTTGTCGAAGAACGACGCGCCCATACCCAGGTCATCCAGCACGCCGAACTCCTTGGCAGCCTGGAACATGGGGATGAAGCCGCCGCCGGCCCAGGTGACGATCCAGGCCTCGGCCCCGCTCTCGGCAATCTGTTCCATGTAGGGCGTGAAGTCGGAGGTGTCCAGCGGCGCGAAGATGTCGTCGGCCACGAACTCGCCGCCGAACTTGGTGCAGGCATCGCGGGCCGCGGCCGCGCCGCCGTAGCCAAAGCTGTAGTCCGGCGCGATCTGGATGAACTTCTTGTACTGCGTCGTCAGATACTGGCACAGGTTGATGAAGTCCTGGTAGTTGTTGCGGCTGACGCGGAAGGTGTACTCGTTGAAGTTGACGCCGGTGATGTCGTTGGCCGCGGCCGGGGCCACGATCAACGGCACCTTGCTCTCCTTGGCGATCTCCTGCAGCGTGGCCGTGCTGCCGGAGCTCACCGTGCCCACCAGCAGGTTGACCTTGTCGCGCTCGATCAGCTCGCGGGCCAGGGTGGCGGTTTGCTCGGCGCTGCCCTTGTCGTCGCGCAGCAGCACCTGCACCTCGCAGTCGCCGAACTTGTACGACGTAGTGGTGGCGTCGATGGCTGTGCCGGCCGCGCCGCTGGCGTACTCCATGCCGAGCTGGAACGAGCGGTTGGTCATCACACCATACAGCGCCAACCCACCCGTCAGGTCGGTAATCAAGCCGATCTTGATCGGCTGATCGCAGGCGAGGACGACCGGCTCGCCGGCCTTGCCCTCTTCCATTGGCTCCTCGGTGGGAGCGGCGGTTGGCGCCTCGGTAGGCGCCGGCTCCGGCGTAGGCGTGGGCGGCACCGGCGTGGCCGTCGGCGGTACGGGAGTGGCGGTCGGCTCCGGTGGCATCGTGGGTTGCTCGGCCGGCGCAACCGTGGGGGCGGGCGTGCTGGACGGGCAAGCCGCCAGCACCAGACTGGCGATCACCAGCATCGCCAACACCAAGAACAGGGAACTGCGTTTCATGGTCGATTCTCCTCCGTGAGAACTGAATGAGAGCAGCTATCTGCTGCGGTTGTGAACTCAAGCGATGGGCGTGACGTCATTGTACTGTTTCGGTCGAATTTGCGCTAGACACCTCCTTGATGCCGGTTATCGGTAAACGGTGATCGGTAATCGGTAATCGGTTAGGGGCGACCTACCACCGATCACCGATCACCGGTCACCGATCACCGGTCACCGATCACCCTCCGATAAACGCGTGGAACAGCCGATTGAACTCCTCCGGCTTCTCCAGGAACGGGCTGTGGCCGGCGTCGGCGATGACCTCCTCGCGGTAGCTGCCGCCGTTGGCTGCGTAGCGTTCCAGCACAGCGCGAGTCTGGTCGATCATCGGCTGGGGCGGGCACTCCTCCGCGCCGGGCCAGCCGGGCACGTAGCCCATTGCTCCCAGCGCGGCGATGTCCCAGAAGGCGTTGTTGGCCACGATGTTATCGTCAGCCCCCCGGATCCACAGCACCGGCGGCTTGGGCTGGATGTCCACCATGCCGCTGGCATCGAAGTACTTGCGGCTGAAGGCGTTGACAATGCCGCGCGTGCCCGGGCAGACTCCCGGCCAATGCGGCGAGGGCGCGGCGTCGCCGGGGTACCAGTCCTCGCCGATGCGCAGTGAGAGCATACTGCTCAGCAGCTCTTCCTCGCGCGGGTGCGTGAAAGGCGGCTTGACGTAGAACTGGCGCAGCACGTTGCGCGGGGAGACCGGGTTGTCCGCGCTGCGGTCCTTCTCACCCATCAGCCGCACGAACTCCGGGTTGACGCTGCCCGCGCCGGCCGGCGCGCCGTCGTCGTAGCAGGGTGTGCCGTCCACGTCCTTGCTGCCGCTGTAGCCGTAGGGCGAGACCGTGTCCACCAAGGTCAGCGACAGCACGGCCGCCGGCCGGGCGGTGGCCAGCTTCATGGCCACGCCGCCGCCCATGCTGTGGCCGACCACGTGATACGCGGCCAGGCCCAGGGCGTCGGCCATGTCCAGCACGTCGTCGACCATGTCGCCCAAGCCGAGGGTGGCGTCCACCGGCATCGGCTCGGTGTCGCCGTAGCCGCGCAGGTCCGGCGCGATGGCGCGGAAGCCGGCCGGCAGGGCCAGCATGGTCTCCTCCCAGAAGGTGGCCGACGCGCCGTTGCCGTGAATGAACAGCACGGGGATGCCGTCGTCGGGTCCGCTGGTCAGGGCATGGACGGTTAGACGTGGGGTTTGGATCATCTTTGAGGTAATGCCTGGAAGTGTTGGGATGGTACTCATCGGTTACTCCTTGGTGATCGGTGACCGGTAATCGGTGACCGGTGATCGGTGATCGGTGACCGGTGATCGGTGATCGGTGACCGGTGACCGGTGATCGGTGATCGGTGATCGGTGACCGGTGGATGATAAACTGATAACTGATCACCGATTACTGATTACTAATCACCATCCTCCGTCCAGTCGCCTTCGACAAAATACTCGACAGCAGGTTCACGCAGGGTTGGCTTAAGCTCGCCGCAGAACAGGTCGGCTTTTTCGATCATACCGCCGAGCAGCTTGCCGATTCGTTCACAACGGGCTAGCAAATCATGTAGCTCTTCTTGGTTCAGATAGCCACAGTCAGCGGCGGTCTCCAGCCAGTGCTGAGTCTCCTGCTGCTCGCCATCGGCGTCGGTCAACTTGCTGACGAAGCTACGCTCATAACGTCGCTTTGCCCACGCCTCAGCAATCTGGGCGCCGACCGACCGAGACGAACGCCGAATTTGGTCGGTTAGCGAGTACGTCTCCTCGCGTGGGAACCGCTTCGACAGCTCAAAGATATCCTTCGCCAAAGCCCTGGCCTGCTGATACGCAAACAGATCACGAAAACTCTTGCATACGGCAAGCTGCTCATCATTGCCTCCTTTGGTCTGGGTGATCGGTAATCGGTAATCAGTTGTCCGATCACCGATTACCGATTACCGATCACCGCAGCTCGCGTCGCAAAATCTTGCCCATGCCCGAGAGCGGCAGCTCGCTGCGAAACTCGACGGTCTTCGGCACCTTGTAGCGGGCCAGGTGAGCGGCCATGTGAGCCAGCAGCTCGTCGGCGGTGGCGGTCATGCCCGGCTTGAGCACCACCACGGCTTTGCCCACCTCGCCCCATCGCAGATCGGGCACGCCCACGACGGCGCACATGTGCACGGCCGGATGGCGGTAGAGCACGGCCTCGATCTCGGCCGGGTAGACGTTCTCGCCGCCGCTGATGAACATGTCCTTCTTGCGGTCGACGACGTAGAAATACCACTCCTCGTCGTAGCGCACAATGTCGCCGGTGTGGAACCAGCCGTCGGCATCCAGCACGGCCGCGTAAGCCTCGGGGTTGTTCCAGTAGCCCGACGAGCGGCTGGGGCCTTTCAGCACCAGCTCGCCTGGCTGATTGGGCCCCAGCGGCCGGTTATCGTCGTCCACCACGCGCACGTCGACGAAGAAGTTGGGCCGGCCGATGCTGCCGGCCTTGCGGATGGCGTCCTCCGGCGGCAAGGCGAACAAGCCTGGCCCGAACTCGGTCATGCCGAAGCCTTGCTTGAAGCGGATACCCTTCTCCCGCGTGTACTTCTCCACCAGCGGCACGGGCAACGGCGCGCCGCCGCTGGTGCAGAAGCGCAGGCTGCTCAGGTCGGCCGCCTCCCAGTTGGGCGCGGTGGTCAGCATCTGGTACATGGTGGGCACGGCCGCGAAGACCGTCGCCCGGTAGCGCTGGATCAAATCGAGCACCTGGGCCGGGTCGAACTGGCGGGTCAGCACCGTGGTGTTGCCGAAGATCACCTGCGACGACAGGTAGGTGAACAGCCCGCCGGCGTGGAAGAGCGGGAAGACGTTGACGTACACGTCGTCGTGCTGCAGGTCGTGGATCACCGTGTTCAGCACGTTCCAGCAGATCATGCGGTGGCTGATCATGGCGGCCTTGGGCAGGCCGGTGGTGCCGCCGGTGAAGAGGAGGCAGGCGATGTCTTCGGCTTCCAAGGAGTCGCAGGTGACTGGTAAATTGGTAGAGTGGTCTAGGGTGGATTGGTAGTCGTGGCTGAAGGGGAGGCCGAGGCCGTCGAGATGGAGGAAATGGTTAATGGTTAATGGGGAATGGGTAATGGTTGATTGGATTTGCTCGACGGCGGGCTTGAAGTCGTCGGAGAAGAGCAGGGCCTTGGGCGTGGTTAGCTCGATGAGGCCGAGCAGCTCGCGCCAGTGCAGGCGCCAGTTGAAGGGGGTGTGGATCGCGCCCAGCTTGGCGCAGGCGTAGAACAGGTCCAGGTGCTCCACGCCGTCGCGCGCCAGGATTGCCACCCGGTCGCCCTTCTGCACGCCGGCTACGTCGCGCAACCAGTGGGCCAGGCGGTTGGCGCGCTCGTTCATCTGCCGGTAGGTCAGCTCCAGCGCCGGCGTCTTGCCCGCGTCGATGATGGCCAGCTTGTCGGGGCTGTAGATCTGTCGTCGTCCAAGATAGTCGCCAATGTACATGGTTGGCTCCTGTTCGGTGATCGGTGACCGGTGAACGGTAAGCGGTAAACGGTGATCGGTGAACCGTGAATGGTCGTCGGGTCACTGTTTACCGTTCACTGTTTACCGTTTACCCACTTCACCGACTTCTCCTCAAACAACCGCCGCACCGCCGGCCAAAAGATGTCCGGCCGCTCCATGTAGGTCATGTGGCCGCTGCCGGGGAGGATGAGCTGGTGGGCGTTGGGCAGGATGTCCAGTAGCTTGGCCTGCTGCCAGGGCGGGATGGCCCGGTCCTGCTCGCCGGTCAGCAGCAGCGTCGGCGTGCGGATGCCGCGGTACAGGTCGGGGTCGGCGTCGATGCGGGCGAAAAACGGGTTCTGCGCCTCGGTCAGGCGGATCAGGCAATACTCCTTGCCGTGGTAGTCGGCGAAAAAGCCCTGGCGCATGCGCTCCAGCTTGTCGCCGTAGATGCGCCGCACAAACGCCTCGCCGAAGATCTTCTCGTACATGTAGTGGGTGTAGATCTCGAAGGCCGGGTCGGGCGAGCGGTAAAACAGCAACGACAGGTCCTGGTACATCTGGAACTGGGTCTCGCGCGTCAACAGGATGCCCGACAAGGTCAGCGTGTGCAGCCGGTCCTGGAACAGCCGGCCCAGCTCGGCGGCAATGAAGCCGCCGTAAGAGACGCCCACCGGGTGGATGCGCTCGATGCTCAGCGTGTCCATGATGCGCACCAGGTACTCGGCGAAGGCGTCGATGCCATAGGGCTCGTCCTCCTGCGACGAGCGGCCCTGGCCCAGGTAGTCGTAGAGCAGCACATCGTAATCCGGCTGCAGCTCAGGCAGGTTGCGGTACCAGCCGCGGGTAGACATGGCCACGCCGTTGAGCATCACCACGACTTCGCGATCGCCCTGGCCAAAGTATTCCCAGTAGATGCGGCGCGCGCCGTCGTTGATCGGCAGGTAGCCGCTGCGGTCGGGGGTGATGGCTGGTTTTGTCGACATTGCTCGCTCAGCCCGTAGAACGATTTTCCAAAATCGTTCGGCCGCGCACCATGCACAGAGGACGATTTGGAAAATCGTCTTACGATGCGTCTGCGTCGAACGTGCAAGACGATTTTGGAAGATCGTCTTACGATGCGTCTGCGTCGAACGTGCAAGACGATTTGGAAAATCGTCTTACGATGCGTCTGCGTCGAACGTGCAAGA
>DAOUBX010000229.1:0-13290 GCA_034432445.1 Anaerolineales bacterium | reverse complement strand
ATTTGTAGGCGATTTGCGACCTAGGTTGGCTTCGCAGACACGTTTGCAAACTAGAATCCAAATGCCCGGCACCTATGGCTGAGTAGTTACTACGAAGACTGCCATTTAGCGGCGTGTGGTAGCGCGGCCACGCAAGGCGCGCGGGGTTGTGGCCGCGGCGCTGGCCCGCCGCGCGCACTCGGCGCACAGCGTGGTGGTAGGTAGTATTTCCAGGCGCTCTGGATCGATCTTACCGCCGCATTGCTCGCAGCGGCCAAACTCGTCCTCATCCAGGCGAGCCAATGCGTCGCGCAGCGCGTCGATGCGCGCAACGACTGCGTCGCGACGCACCAGCGTGACCTCCCACAGATCGAAGCCGGTGCTGCCGGTACCCAGGCCAAACTCCGGTTTGTTGGCTTCGAGCTGTTGCTCTAGTTCCCGCAATTCCTCTTCGGCTTCAGCCAGCTCAGCATTGAGTCGTTTGCGCACTTCAGCCTTGCCCTGATTCATGGTTCACTCCAGGTGTTGTGGTCAATGGGAACGGTGGACGGGACAGATCAGCGCACGCGAGTCGAGTCGCAAGCCAGGGGCCATCGGGAGTTAGGGCTGAGGCGCCAGGTGATGGCAAGCACCTGGCGCTCAAGCAACGTACACAGTAACTATTCAGGTGCCGTGCACTTGCGACCGGTTTACAGCTTGAGCCGACTCTGCAGACGCCTTGGCCAGCGCAGCCTTAAGTGCCCGGCACTTAGGGCTGAATAGTTGCCTACCAGTTACCAATCTACCGACCCACAAGGAGATTGCCTTTATGGACCCTGCCGTTAGCGATGACCGCGATGTGGTGTTGATCTTCGACACAACGCTGCGCGATGGGGAGCAGTCACCGGGCGCAACGTTGAACACCCAGGAGAAGCTGGAGATTGCCCGCCAGCTGGCGCGGTTGGGGGTGGACATCATCGAAGCCGGCTTTCCCGCAGCTTCGCCCGGCGATTTGGATGCTGTTAGGCGCATTGCCGAGACCGTCGGGCGTGAGCCGCGCATCGACAAGTTCGGCCGTGCTGCGCCGCCGCCGGTGATTGCCGGCTTGGCGCGCGCCAACCACGACGACATCGACAAGGCGTGGGAGGCAGTCAAGCACGCCGCACGCCCACGCATCCACACGTTCTTGGCCACTTCACCCGTGCACATGGAGTTCAAGCTCAAGATGACGCCTGACGAGGTGGTGGAACGCGTGCGCGAGATGGTGGCTTACGCCAAGAGCCTGTGCAACGATGTTGAGTTCAGCCCCGAAGACGCCGGCCGTAGCGACCCGCGCTTCCTGTATCGCGTGCTGCAAGTTGCCATTGAGAGCGGCGCAACGACACTTAACATCCCCGACACGGTCGGCTATACCGTGCCTGCCGAGTACGGCAAGCTGATCCGCGACATCCGCGAGAACACGCCGGGAGCGAAGAACGTGGTCATCTCGGTCCACTGCCACAATGATTTGGGCCTGGCGACTGCCAACTCCTTAGCCGGCGTGGAAAACGGCGCGCGTCAGATCGAGTGTACCATCAATGGCATCGGCGAGCGCGCCGGCAATACCAGCCTGGAAGAGGTCACCATGGCCCTGTACACCCGCCATCAGGTGTACGAGGTCGATACCAATATCATCACCCAAGAGATCCACCGCACCAGCGACATGGTCAGCCGCTACACCGGCATGGTCGTGCAGCCGAACAAGGCTATCGTGGGCGCCAACGCCTTTGCGCATGAGGCCGGCATCCATCAAGATGGCATGCTCAAGCACAAACGCACCTACGAGATCATGGATGCTACCACGATCGGTTTGGGGCAGAGCAAGCTAGTGCTGGGCAAGCACTCCGGCCGCCATGCTTTTCGCGTCAAGCTGGAGGAGATGGGCTATCGCCTGGCAGAGCAGGACCTGGACGAGGTCTTTCGCCGCTTCAAAGAGCTGGCTGACAAGAAGAAGGTGGTGACCGATGGCGACTTGCAGGCGTTGATCGGCGATGAGCTCTACAAGCCGCCGGAGACCTGGCAAATCGAGGATGTGCAGGTGAGCTGCGGCACCAACGTCATCCCCACGGCAGTCGTGCGGTTGCGCAACGTGCACACGGGCCAGGTGATGACCGACGCCGGCTTCGGCACCGGCCCGGTGGATGCCGTCTACCAAGGCATCAATCGTCTGGTGGGTGTGCCCAACAAGCTCGTAGAGTTCGTGATCCAGGCCATCGACCAAGGCATGGATGCCGTGGGCGACGTGACGATCCGCATCGAGGCGGATGAGCTAATCGGCACGGTGGAGCGTGCCCAGGGTGGGCGTGGCCAGCGTGTGTTCTCCGGTCGTGGCATCGACACAGATATCGTTGTAGCCAGCGCCAAGGCCTACATGCAGGCCCTGAACAAGCTGCTGGCCGCCAAAGAAGAGATCGAATCGGTCGTCGCTGTGGGCGTTTGACCCCTGCGAGTAGTTGGAGGAGAGCTAGCATGACATCTACTTCGCATCAACCTATGAATAGGACGCCGTACTCTGGCGCCGCGCCGACGTCTTTGCCGAGTCGAGCGCTGCTGGAAGCCGCGGCGGCCCATTTCGATGGGCGGCTGCAGAACGTGCCCTATGGCGCACGCTGGGATAGCGCCGGTCTGGAAGCTAACGAGCGCTTGACAAACCTGAACAGCATGAATTGAGACCCGACAGAGGTAGCGATAGGCAACCGCATGGACAATGATCTTACCATGCCGGCTGCGCCTTTTGGTGCGGCCGGCCCACTCTACGACGCGTCCTTCGAGCACGATGCGTGCGGCACCGGTTTTGTCGCGCAGCGCAACGGTGCTCGCAGCCATCATGTGCTGCAACTGGCTTTAGAAGCCCTCTGCAACCACGCACACCGCGGCGCAGTGGCCGCCGATGGTCGTTCAGGGGATGGCGCCGGCGTGCTGACGCAATTGCCCTACGAGTTGATGGTGCGCGAGCTGGCCAAAACCGGCTCGCGGCCGCCGGAGCGCGGCGACCTGGCGGTGGGCATGCTCTTCCTGCCTTTGCGCAACCTGGTGCACCGGGCGCGCTGCGTCGACTTGTTCGGTCAAGCCGCCGCCGAGTTCGGCGTGGAGCTCTTGGGGTGGCGCGAAGTGCCGGTCGATCTGGATGCCTTGGGCGATTGGGCCATGAGTTTGCGGCCTTACATTGCTCAAGTGTTCATCGGCCGGCCGCCGGCGTTGGCGCCGGGAGCTAGCTTCGAGCGTGTGCTTTATCTGCTGCGCAAGCGAGCAACGCAGCTAGCCTGGGCCGAGAGCATTACCAACTTCTACATTGCGTCGCTCTCCTCGCAAACCATCGTGTACAAGGGGCTGTTCATGGCGCCGCAGTTAGGCAGGTTCTACCTGGACCTAGTCGATCCTGACTATCGCACGGCCCTTGCAGTGTTCCATCAGCGCTACAGCACCAACACCTTTCCCACGTGGGAACGCGCTCAGCCCTTCCGTCTGCTTTGCCACAACGGCGAGATCAACACGCTGCGGGGCAACATCCACTGGATGCGCGCGCGGGAGGCGGATTTGGTGCGCGCCGCTCGACCGCACTTCGGTGAAGCCGTCGCCTACTTGCCGCCGGTGATCAGCGAGCGCGGCAGCGATTCCGCCATGCTCGACAACGCGCTCGACCTGCTGGTGCAGGCCGGGCGAGATATCCGCCATGCGCTGTTGATGCTCGTGCCGCGCGCCTGGGAGCATGATCCCGATCTGCCGCCTGCGCAGCGCGCCTTCTACCGCTACCACGCTTGTCAGCAGGAACCTTGGGATGGGCCGGCTGCGCTGGCCTTCACCGATGGCACGATCGCCGGCAGCGTGCTTGACCGCAACGGCCTGCGGCCAGCGCGCTACATGATCCTCGACGACGGCCTGGTGATCATGTCGTCCGAGGCGGGCGCCGTGCATGTGGACGAGACGCGCGTGGTGCGGCGCGGCCGGCTCGGCCCGGGCGAGATGTTGGCGGTGGACACCTCGACCGGCGAGGTGCTCACCGAGCGTGAGGTGGTTGAGCGCCTCGCGCAACAAAAGCCCTACGAGCGCTGGATTGCCGATAACTTGCTGCCGCTGGACAAAGTCATGGCGATGGCGCAAGGACTGCCCGCACGCGGCGGCGCGGATGCGCCGGACCGTCAGGCCCCCCCGGGCGATGGCGGCCATGTGACCACGCTGCAGGCAGCCTTCGGTTACAACCGCGAGGAGCTGGTCGTGCTCTTCCGGCCGATGTGGCAGAGCGGCATCGAGGCCGTGGGTTCGATGGGCGACGACACGCCAACCGCTGCGTTGTCGCATCTGCCGCGGCCCCTGTTTCACTACTTCTACCAGCGCTTTGCCGAAGTTACGAACCCGCCGATCGACCCGTTGCGCGAGGCGCAGGTCATGTCGCTGGCGCAGCGCCTTGGCCGCCGCACCAGCATGTTGGCGCGCGGGCCAGAGGTCACGCGCCTGCTGGAGCTTGCGAGCCCCGTGCTGACCAATGAACAAATGGCCGTTTTGCGCAACTTAGGTCGTTATCTGCCGCCCGGCCGCAGCGCCGATTTCGCCTTGACCACGTTGGACGCCACCTGGCCGGTGGCCGACGGGCCGAGTGGGCTAAGCACCGCCTTGGCGCACTTGACCGACCAAGCTGTGGAGGCAGTGGCAGCAGGCACCAGTTTGCTGGTGATCTCCGACCGCGGCGTGGGCCCGCAACAGGCCGTCATCCCCTCGCTGCTTGCCCTGGCAGCCATCCATCAACGCTTGATCGAGGCTGGGATGCGCACCCATGTCAGTCTGATCGTCGAGACGGGCGAGGCGCGCGACGTTCACCATCTGGCGACTTTGGTCGGCTACGGCGCCAGCGCAGTCAACCCGTGGCTGGCGCTGGACACGGTGCTCGACGAGCTGCGCACTGCCGGCCGGCACGCCGAGGGCATCACGCCCCAGCAGGCCATCAAGAACTATTGCACAGCTTTGGAAAAGGGCCTGCTCAAGATCATGTCCAAGATGGGTATCGCCACCGTGGACAGCTACTGCGGCGCGCAGATCTTCGAGGCTTTGGGCTTGAGCCGGGACCTGATGGACGCTTATTTCCCGGGCACGCCGGCGCGGTTGGGGGGCAAGGGGCTGGAGCAGCTGGCCGAGGATGTGTTGGCCTGGCATCAGGCGGCTTATCCCAGCCGCACCAACGGCAAGACGGCGGTCAGTCTCGATAGCCAGGGGCTGTTCAAATACAAGCGTGGGGGTGAGTACCATGCCTACAACCCAGACGTAGTGCGCGCGCTGCACGAGGTGGTGGGCTTGAGCAAGGGACAGCCGTCGACCAACGGCGGGAGCAACGGGCAAGCGGAGAAAGCAGAGGCGGGCCAAGACAGCCCGGGCACAGACGTTTTCTCGGCGCCACGGCATTCTCCTTCTAAGTCCTCTGCGTCGCTGTCCGACACCTATCAGCGCTATGCCGAGTTGGTGGAGAAGCGCTCTCCGGTGCAGTTGCGGGACTTGCTGGACTTCGCCTCGCGGCGCGAGCCGGTGCCGCTGGCCGAGGTAGAGCCGGCAGAGGCGATCCTGCGCCGCTTTTCCACCGCCGCCATGTCACACGGCGCGCTCAGTGCCGCCGCTCACGAGACCTTAGCCGTCGCTATGAACCGCATGGGCGCCGCCTCGAACAGTGGCGAGGGCGGCGAGGCCGAGGAGCGTTACGGTACCGAGCGCAACAGCAAGATCAAGCAGGTGGCCTCCGGCCGTTTCGGCGTGACACCGGCTTACCTGATGTCGGCGGAAGAGCTGCAGATCAAAATGGCGCAAGGGTCAAAGCCGGGCGAGGGCGGCCAGTTGCCCGGCCACAAGGTCACCGAGGAGATCGCTCGCCTGCGCCACAGCACGCCCGGCGTAGCGCTCATCTCGCCCCCGCCGCACCACGACATCTACAGCATCGAGGACCTGGCCCAGCTCATCTTCGACCTGAAACAGGTCAACCCCGATGCCTACGTTTCGGTCAAGCTGGTCAGCGAGGCCGGCGTTGGCACGGTGGCGGCCGGGGTGGCCAAGGGCCATGCCGACGTGATCCACATCAGCGGCAACAACGGCGGCACCGGTGCGTCTCCGTTGAGCTCGATCAAGCACGCCGGCGGGCCGTGGGAGCTGGGACTGGCCGAGACGCAGCACACCCTGCTCACGAATGGCCTGCGCAGCCGCGTGCGCGTGCGCGTGGACGGCGGCTTCCAGAGCGGCCGCGATGTCGTGATTGCCGCCATGTTGGGTGCCGATGAGTTCTCCTTTGGCACGGCTGCGCTGATTGCGGTGGGGTGCAAGATGGCCCGTTCGTGTCACACCAACACGTGTCCCGTGGGCGTGGCCACCCAGCGCGTCGATTTGATCGAGAAGTTCCCCGGCCAGCCGGAGCACTTGATGATCTTCCTGTATCAGGTGGCCGAAGAAGTGCGCCAAGTGCTGGCCCGCTTGGGCTATCGCTCGCTCAACGAGGTCATCGGCCACACCGAGCTGCTGCGGCAGGCGATCACCGGCGCTCCGGCCGGTTACATGGACCTCTCGCCGTTGTTGTGGGCGCCTGATACCGGCTATCCCCGGCGCAACGTCGAAGAGCGCAACCCGCTGTTGGTGGGCTCGGACTTGGGCGATCGAGTGGCCGAGGATGCTCTGGCCGGGCTGGCGGAGTATGGCGCGCCGGTGCACCTGCGCTATGCTATCCACAACACGGATCGTACTGTGGGCGCGCGGCTGGCCGGCCAGTTGGCCAAACGTTACGGCAATACCGGCTTGCCGGCGCACAGTATCGTGATCGAGCTGGAAGGTACAGCCGGGCAGAGCTTCGGCGCCTTCCTCTGTCCGGGCATTCACATGCGCTTGACCGGCCACGCCAACGACTACGTCGGCAAGGGGCTGGGCGGCGGTGAAATCGTGCTGCGGCCGCCGATGTCGGCGCGCTATCCCTGGCACGAGAACGTCATCTTGGGCAACACGGCGCTTTACGGTGCCACCGGCGGCCAGCTTTTCGCTGCCGGCCGCGCGGGCGAGCGTTTCGCCGTGCGCAACAGCGGCGCCCAGGCGGTGGTCGAGGGCGTAGGCGACCATGGCTGCGAGTACATGACCGGCGGCGTGGTCGTTGTGTTGGGTGAAACCGGTCGCAACTTCGGCGCCGGCATGACCGGCGGCCGTGCCTATGTCTACGATCCATCCGATCGTCTGCCCAGCCGCTACAATTCGCAATTGATCACCCTGCGCCGCGTGCAACGACGCGAGCATGAGCAGGAGCTGCGCGCCATGCTGCACCAGCACTGCCAGCTCACCGGCAGCCCGCGCGGCAGAGAGATCCTGGCCGACTGGGATGCTGAGTTGGGCAAGTTCTGGCTGGTCGTGCCCAGAGAGGCCGTGGCTGCGATCGAGGCGGTGAATGAAGGTGCGGAGAAGGTGGAGAAGTAGGTTGGTAGATTGGTACATTGGATTGGTCAATTGGTAGATTGGTCAATTGTCGGTTCAAGTGGGACTTATGGGCATGAGGACGACCAATCGTAACTACTCAGCCATAGGTGCCGGGCATTCGGATTCTAACCCGAAAATCGCTCGGGCCGGTCTCCGACCGTGCCCGCCGCGCTTTCATTGACGGTTGTGCGCCCAGCGCATGGGCATCTGGTTTGCAAACGTGCCTGCGCAGCCAACCCAGGTCGCAAATCGCCTACAAATGCCCGGCACCTGAGCAGCTACCGCGTAGCTACGATGGATCGTAGTGTAGCACTGACTGCTTTTCTGCGCAATGTCGCTGCGATTGGAGTATGGCTTACTTACGGGAGTGCTAAGGGTGCTTAATATTCAACTACTCTTAACTATTCAGGATGGTTAACTATGTCGGTTGACCGCTCGTTCAACGAATTGTTGCGTCACTGGTCTGAGCTATTCATGGAGCGTTCCATGCGCGACTTCGCGGCCTTTCTGCGCAACGCAGGCGTGTCCATGCCTCAGGTGAGCACGCTGTTTCGGCTTTACTACCAGGGTAACTGCGCAGTCTCCGATCTGAGCGGCCATCTGGGTGTGACGACCGCGGCGGCCAGCCAGATGATCGATCGGTTGGTGCAGCAGGGTTTGCTGGAGCGCAGCGAAGACCCTAACGACCGGCGGGCCAAGCAGATTACGTTGACGCCGGCCGGCCGCGAGCTGGTGCAGACCAGCATCGAGGCGCGCACGCGGTGGATGGACGACGTGGCCACTGTCCTCTCGTCTTCTGAGCAAGCGCAGGTCGCTGCCGCTCTAGCGGTGCTGACGGATGCTATGCAACAGCTCGACCAAGCAGCGCCTCAAGCGCTCCCTGAGCGGGCCCTGCGCGGCTCGCGAACGCACGGATAGGGTGCAGGACGCACAGCGGCCCGCACCGACACTTACCTGGCAGCGACCTATGCGCCGGAGCGCACACCATTCGGTGCAAGCACGCGCGCTCGGTGGCTGCGCACAGGCTGACCCAGCCGGCAGTTGACAAATCGGTGTTGAAAGGAGTATCGATTTTGCTCGCACAAGCACAACGTCCAGCAGGCCGTCGCGGTCGCGGCGGCGCTAATCGCGGCGCGTTGGGCCGGGCTATCCGCTATCTGTGGCGGTATAAGGCCAAGGCCGCGCTCCCCTATGTCTTTCTGGTGATCGCGACGCTGTCGCAGTTGATGGTGCCCAAACTGTTGGGCCGACTCATCGACGCCATTACCGGCGGCGTGATTGCCCAGAATGTGGTGCCGAATCTCGACAAGGTGCCCCAGCAGTTCTTGCCACTGCTCTTTGAGCAGCTCGGTTATACAGCGGAGGAGTTGCAGAACCTCTATACCAACGCTGAAACAATGCTGCTCACGGCCGGTCTGGCCATCGTGGCTTTTGCGGCCGTGCGCGGTGTCTTCGCCTTTTTGCAGACCTATTGGTCGGAGCGCAACTCCCAAGGCATCGCCTTTGACATGCGCAACGACTTGTTCTCGAAGATCTCCAAGCTGTCCTTTTCTTACCATGATCGCAACCAGACCGGTCAACTGATGGTCCGCGCCACCGATGATGTCGAGAAGGTGCGCTTGTTCATCGGCCAGGGCATGCTGCAGGCCGTGGGCGCTTTTGTGCTGCTGACGGGCACGCTGATCATTCTGTTGACCACCAATCCGCGCTTGACGCTGGTCGTGCTGCCGATCCTGCCGCTGGCGCTGATCCTCTTCATGGTCTTTGCCGTGGTCAGCCAGCCCTTGTTCGTCAAAGTCCAGCAGCGGCTTTCGGCGTTGAACACGATCTTGCAGGAGAATCTGGCCGGCATCAAGGTGGTGAAAGCGTTTACGCGCGAGAAGAGCGAGGAGCAGAAGTTCGATGTGGCTGCCGATGCCTTGATGAAACGCCAGATCGCGGTGGCGCGCATTTTCTCCTTCTTGTTCCCTCTAGTGTTCCTGATCGCCAACATCGGCCAGGCGCTGGTGCTCTACTTCGGCGGCCGACAGATCATCAACAACACGTTGACTCTCGGCCAGTACCAGGAGTTCAGCCTGTACCTGATCTTCGTCTTTATCCCCTTGGCGCAACTGGGCTTCATTATCTCCCAGATGTCGCAAGCCTCGGCTTCGGCCAGCCGCATCTTTGAAATCCTCGATGCTAAGAGCGACGTCGAGGACAAGCCCGGCGCGGTGCCCTTGCCGCCGGTGCAGGGCAGGGTGGCTTTTGAGAACGTGACTTTCCGCTACTTCGGCGGCGGCGAACCCGTTCTGTCGGACGTGAGCTTCGTCGCCGAGCCGGGCCAGACGGTCGCGCTGCTGGGCGCCACCGGCTCCGGCAAGACCACGATCATCAACCTGATCCCGCGCTTCTACGACCCCAGCGAAGGCCGGGTAACCATCGATGGCTACGATCTGCGCGATGTCACCCTTGAGTCGCTGCGCTCGCAGATCGGCATCGTGCTGCAAGAAACGACGCTGTTCACCGGTACCATTCGCGACAACATCGCTTTCGGCCGGCCCAACGCCAGCCAGGAGGAGATTGAGGCGGCTGCCAAGGCAGCAGCGGCGCACGACTTCATCATGTCGTTCCCCGACGGCTATGACACACCGGTGGGCGAGCGCGGCGCCACCCTCAGCGGCGGCCAGAAGCAGCGCATCGCCATTGCCCGCGCGCTGTTGCTCGATCCTCGCCTGCTGATCCTCGACGACTCGACCAGCGCGGTCGACCTGGCGACCGAGTATCACATCCAGCGGGCGCTGGATCGGCTCATGCAAGGCCGCACCAGCTTCGTCATCGCCCAGCGTGTCAGCACCGTGGTGCACGCCGACCAGATTCTGGTGTTGGACAAGGGCCGTGTGGTGGCCCGCGGCAAGCACGAGGAGCTCATGGAGAGCAGCGAGCTGTATGCCGAGATTTACACGTCGCAACTGGTGGGTGACGTAGAGCTTGAGGAGGAGGTAGCCTGACATGTTCGGTGGACCTAGCGCCATGGCTCGGGTGATGAGCCAGGAGAATATCAAACCGCGCAACACGCGTCAGACTCTGGGCCGGCTGGCCGGCTTTTTCAAACCCTACGCAGCGGTGCTGCTGATTGTGGCAGCTCTGCTGATCGGCTCGACCTGGGCACAGGTCAAGATCCCGGAGCTGATCGGCTCGACCGTGGACTGTTACCTGATTACCGTTTCTCCGGCAACGACCGGACAACCGCTCGGGGCAGGACTGCCTTCTTTTCTGAGCGGTGCACAGCAGGCCGGGCAACAGCGCTGCACGCTGGAAAGCGATCCGACGCGCCTGACAGCAGAACAGCGCCTGGCAGGGTTGGGCCGCATGGCCCTGATCATCGTGGCGCTCTACGTGTTCGTCTCCCTCTCGACCGGCTTGCAGTTCTACTTGATGACCTGGTCGGGGCAGCACGTTCTGCGCAACCTGCGCAGCAAGCTTTTCCGGCATTTGCATAGCCTATCCCTGGGCTATTACACCGAGCACGAGGTTGGCGACCTGATGAGCCGAATCACCAATGACACGGAGACGATCTCGCAGGCCATCAACTTCGCCTTGCTGCAAGTGCTGGGCGGCGTGTTACTGCTGGGGTGGGTCGGCTATTCGATGCTGCGGTTAAGCGTGCCTTACGCCCTGATCAGCCTGGTGGCCGTGCCGGCCATGCTGCTGGTGACTTTCTGGCTGTCGAACCAGGCGCGCAAGGCCTTCCGCAAGGCCCGCCAGGACCTGGGCAACGTCAACGCCGAGTTGCAGGAGAGCATCTCTGCCGTGCGCGAAGTGCAGGCCTTTGGTCGTGAGCAGGAAAACATCCAACAGTTCATGATCACCAACGCGGCCAATCGCGATGCCAACATCAAGGCGGTGAGCTACACCAGCGCGCTGGCGCCGGCGCTGGAAGCGCTTGGCTACGCAGCGCTGGCCGTGGTGGCTGCCGTGGGTGGCCTGGCCCTGCTGCGCAATCAAACCCTGTTCGGCACGACGATTTCCCTGGGCCTGGTGATCACCTTCATCACGTATGTCCAGCGCTTCAACCAGCCGATTCAGCAGATCGCGGTGCTGTGGACCAACATTCAGAACGCCATTGCCGGCATGGAACGCATCTTCGGCCTGCTGGATGAGGTGCCCTCGGTGCAAGATGCTCCTAACGCGCAGCCGATGCCCCCCATTCAGGGCAAGGTCGAGTTCCGAGACGTGCATGCTGAGTACAAGAAGGATATATCGGTGCTCAAAGGCATCAGCTTCACCGTGGAGCCGGGCAAGATGATCGCCATCGTCGGCCCAACCGGCGCCGGCAAGACGACCATCATCAACTTGATCCCGCGCTTCTGGGACGTGTCCAGCGGCCAGGTGCTGATCGACGATATCGACGTGCGCGACGTGACGGCCGAGTCGTTGCGCGCGCAAATCGGCATCGTTTTGCAGGACTCCTTCCTCTTCAGCACGTCTGTGATGGAGAACATCCGCTTTGGCAAGCCCGATGCCACCGATGAGGAAGTCATTGCCGCGGCCAAGCTGGCCAGCGTCGACACGTTCGTCGAGCGCCTGCCCGACGGCTACAACACCGTCCTGGGCGAGCGCGGCGGCGGTCTGAGCCAGGGCCAACGCCAGTTGATCAGCATCGCCCGCGCCGCCCTGGCCGATCCCCGCATCTTGATCCTAGACGAAGCGACCTCCAGCGTCGACACCCGCACCGAGCGCCTGATCCAGAAGGCGTTGGACGAGCTGTTGCGCGGTCGGACGAGTTTTGTCATCGCCCACCGCTTGAGCACCATCCGCAACGCCGATGAAGTGCTAGTGTTGGAGCAGGGACAGATTGTGGAGCGCGGCCGGCACGAGGAGCTGTTGGCGCGCAAGGGGTTCTACTACAACCTGTACATGAGCCAGTTCCGCCGCCAGGCCGAGGTCGATGCCATGATCACGCAGCCCACAACGGTGTCGCCCAGGGGCAACGGCTACAAGCAGCCCGTCCCGGTGCCGGCCTAATCACGTCGACGAGCAGACTGGCCCAATCTCTCCGATTGGGCCAGTCTAATGCGACCGTGTGCAAAATGGGTCGAGCGTCACCACGTGGTCCGTGAGCCTGCAGCACAACACGCCGCTGTTGCGCGGGGCGATGCGGCGGTCGCCGGCCTGGCAATTCCTGATAACACAAAAGCAGTCGTGCGCGCATGCCACGACTGCTTTTGTACGTTCTGCGCAACTATTCAGCCCTAGGTGCCGGGCACTTAAGGCTGCGCTGGCCATGGCGTCTGCAGAGCCGGCTCAAGCTGGGAACCGGTCGCAAGTGCCCGGCACCTGAATAGTTACCGTTCTGCGGGCCAACTGCTGGCCGTCCAGGTTACATTGACTCGTCCGGCGTCGTCGGCCGGCGCAGGTCACGGCCGAACGGCAACAGCGCCAACGGGATCAGCTTCACATGCTGTACGGCAAAGGGGATGCCGATGATCGTGATGGCCAGCAGCAGGGCCGAGCCGGCGTGTGCCAGCGCGATTTCCCAGCCGAACAACAGCAGCCAGATGACGTTGAAGATCAGCCGTCCCAAGCTGTTGGCCTCGGGCAGCTCCACGACCTCTTTGCCGAACGGTGCAAAGGTTGCAATGCCCAGCTTGATCGACTGGACGCCGAACGGAATGCCGATGATGGTCAGGCACAGCAGCAGGCCGCCCAGGATGTAGCCCAGGCCGGCCAGCAAGCCACCGAAGATCAACCAGATGACGTTACCCAGAAAGCTCATTGTTCTACCTCGTTTCTTCGTAACTGCTCAGGTGCCGGGCATTTGTAGGCGATTTGCGACCTAGGTTGGCTTCGCAGACACGTTTGCAAGCCAGATGCCCATGCGCGTCG
>DAOUBX010000228.1:0-9593 GCA_034432445.1 Anaerolineales bacterium | reverse complement strand
CCGGGCATTTGGACTCTGGTTTGCAAACGTGTCTGCGAAGCCAACCTAGGTCGCAAATCGCCTACAAATGCCCGGCACCTGAGCAGTTACGCTATGAAAGAAACATTACCATGCGAGTTCTGTTGTTTACCGGCAAAGGCGGTGTTGGCAAGACGAGCGTCTCCGCAGCAACTGCCCTGCGCTTGGCCGATCAAGGCTACCGAACAATCGTCTTGAGCACCGATGCGGCACACAGCTTGGGTGACTCCTTCAACCTGCCCATCGGCAACGAGCCTACGCCGTTGGCGCCCAACCTGTGGGGCCAAGAAATCGACCTGCTGCACCAAATGGAAATCCACTGGGGCCGCGTGCAGAGCTACTTGTCTGCCCTGTTCGTCTGGCGCGGCATGAACGAGCTGGTGGCCGAGGAGACGAGCGTGCTGCCCGGCATGGAGGAGCTGGCCAGCTTGATGCAGATCAACTTCCTGGCCGAGCAGGGCCAGTACGATGCCATCGTCGTGGACTGCGCGCCGACTGGGTCAACACTGCAGCTACTGGCCTTTCCTGACATGGCTCGGTGGTATCTCGACAAGATCTTTCCGTTGGAACGGACGGCCCTCAAGGTCGCGGCGCCGGTGATTAAGCGCATGACGGACCTGCCCCTCCCCGATGAGGCGCTGCTCGACAGCATCGAGGACCTGATCCTGCAACTGGAGCGCATGAGCAAGCTGCTGAGCAACGCCGAGATCACCTCGGTGCGACTGGTGCTGAATCCGGAGAAGATGGTCGTGAAGGAGGCGCAGCGCGCGCTGACTTACTTGAGCCTCTACGGCTACGCCACCGACCTGGTGATCTGCAACCGCATGATCCCGGCGACGGTCACGGACGGCTACTTCGCGCACTGGAAGGACATCCAGGCCAAGTATCACCAGTTTGTCGAGGAGTCGTTCACACCGCTGCCCATTTTGGATGTGCCGCTGTTTGCGGACGAGGTGGTGGGGGTGGACATGCTGCGCCGCATGGGTGAGGCGCTTTACCGCGATCTCGATCCGGCCGCAGTCATGTACCGTGGGCATTCACAGGAAGTGGTCAAGGTCAACGGCGTGTATCAGCTGCGCCTGCCTTTGCCCTTTGTCGAGAAGTCGGCGATCAAGCTGACGCGCTCCATGAGCGATGAGCTGATCGTGCACATCGGCAACTGGAAGCGCAACATTGCGCTGCCGCGCGTCCTGGCCGGACTGCCTGTGCAGGGCGCGCGTTACGAGGAGCAGAGCCTGGTTGTCTCCTTCCGCGCGCCGGAGCCGCCGTCCGCGCCGGCTGCCGGTCGCGGCAACGGCGTTGCCAACAACCACGCCTAAGGTTGCCCCAGTTTCCCGCAAACTCGCAGGTTCCGGGAAACTGGGACGTCACTTGTCCTCAGGAGGCGCTGACTGCAAGAAGGTGTAGATGTCCGGCGCCTCGTCGCCGGCCTCGCCGGCGCCGGTTTGAGCGGAGCTGGCGGGCTGACCGGTCTCTGGCTCAAACAGGGTGATTGGCGCGCGTTCGATGCGCACAGGGGTCTCCGGCACCTCGTAGACCCCCGTCCCTGGCGCGGCGACGGTTTCGCCGGGCGCGGGTTCAGGGGGGAGCTGCGCCACGGGCGAGGTCGGCTTGCCGGAGCGCGTGATGGCAAAGCCCAGCAAGAGCACCCCTAAGGCGATCAACAGAATAGGCCACAACCGTACCCACTGCTCGGACGCAGGATTGGCCTGGCGTACACCGGCCGCCAGACTGACCAGGCCCATGATGAGCAGCACGCCGGCGGGGATCAGTGACCAACGCAGTTTGGCTCGCTCTGCAGCCAGGACGTAGATGAGCAGGAACACCAGCCCCAATCCCCCGAAGAGCACAGCGCCTAGGTAAGCCGGGGAGAGTTTGTTGCCGAGCAGGACGACGATCACGGTGACCACCAAGGCGCCGCCGGGGATCAGCGCCCACCAGCGCTCGCGGCGGTCGCTGAAATAGATCACGGCGAAGGCCAGCGCCAGGCCAACGAGCAGAACGGCGCCTAGCCACATGTCGGTCGTGGCGCGGGTAGCCAGAAAGATGATGCCGCCCACAGCCAGCAGCAGGAACCCGGGGATCACTCGCCACCACTCCTGCCGTCGGACCAGATAACCGACCAGGAAGCCCAGTCCGGCGAGCGCAAACAGACCGGCGATAACCAGCTCGGCGATGCCGCTCAAGCTGGCAAAGACGCCGAAGTTCCACAGCAGGAAGACCAATCCAACGAGCAGCAAAATGATGCCCCAGATCAGGGCGTCGCGAGGGCGGTTCAAGGTGCAGTCTCCTTCTCCTCTTGAGTTTCTTCGTTGGCTGCGGCCGCCTCTTGCGGGGGACGAGCAGAGCGCCGCAGTGCCAACCACGCGCTGATTCCTTGCCAGGCGAAAAGCAGGCCGAGCACGGTCCAAGCAGCGGTTTCCCAGCCTCGGTTGCTGCTGAGGGCCAGCCCGGCGCAGAACAACACCATGCCCAGGCTAAACGCGGCCTGAAAGCCGGCGCCGCCGAGCGCTTGACGCAGGCTTGGCTTGGGCCTCTGCAGGCTGCGCTGCCAGTCGGTGTAGCTAAAGGCCGCCAGCGCTGTGGCCAGGCCCACAATCCACAATCCGTTGCGCAACACTCCGTACCAGTCGATCATACGCTCACCCTAAATAGCCCAACCCGGCCAGCCGTTCACGCACGTAGGCAGCCTCTTCCTCGGAATAGCTGACCTCGGCGCTGGGGCTGTCGAAGCCGAGCGCCGCCAGCGTGGTGGTCTGGGTAGCCTCCGCCACGGTGGGGCGCAACGCCTCGCTTAGGACGCGGCCATCCATCTCGACGGGCACGGGTTCGCCGAGCAGGTGGAGCACGGTCGGCGCCACATCGACCAGCGCCGCGGCGTGGGTGTGCGCGCCGGGCTGTACGTCGGGGCCCCAGGCGATGAAGATGCCGTCCTGGCGGTGGCAGCCGGTGATGGCGCGCTGGCGCAGCTCGGCCGGTGTAAGCTGCCGCGCCGGGCTCGGCCCGCGGTAGGCGCCGTGAGGCTTGAACATGTCCGGGTAGTCGGCCTCCACCACGAGGTCGGGCAGTCGCTCCAGAAAAGGACCGTGATACAGCTCCTCACGCCGCCACACGCGGCGGATCGGCTGTGCGCCGGTCTGGGGATCGGTGAGCGCCGGCAGCTCGGCGATGATGCGGTCGCGCAAGGCCTCGTACTCCGCGCCCGGTTGGATGATGCCCTGCGGATCGCGGCCGGCCAGGTTGATCCAGATGTTGCCGCGCAGCTCTTCGCTGAAGGCGGCCGTGCGGCTCCAATCCACATCGGGGAAAAAGGCCTCGGCGCCCAGACGGGTGCGCAGGCTGTCGGGCCACAGCCGGCGCAGCTTGGTAAGCGTCTGGAAGCGGATGCGGCCGTAGAGCGAGCGTTTGCCCTTTTGTACGGCGCGCGAGGCCAGGGCGGTCAAGCGTTCCCCCGCGCTGCGACCATCGCCCATCTCGTGGAAGTGCAACAGGCCAGCTTGCTCCAGCCACAGGTTCAGGTGGATGGCCTGCGGGCCCATCGGTCCCTGGCCGTGGTCGGACACTACGAGCACGTTGTAGTCGGTCTGCTCGGCAAGCCGTTCCAGCAGCTGGCCGATGCGTTCATCACAACGGCGATAGACGGCGCGCAGGGTGTCGCCGTAGCGCGCGGCCTCGGCTGGGTCGTAGAGCGGATGGGTGGGGTCGTGGTAGCGCCAGAAGAAGTGCGCTGCGCCGTCGGTGGCGCTGACGACGAAGAAGGTCAGGTCCCAGGGCCGCGTCGCCATCAGGTGGGTCACGGCGTCGAAGCGCACGTTGATCTCGCGCAGCAGCTCCTGCCGCGCCAGGTCGGGTCGGCCGCGCTGCATCCATAGCCAGTCGTCGGGCACAATGACATAAGGTGTGCTACTGACCCGATCCAGCTCAGCCTTGAGGTTCGTGGGGTAGGTGTAGTTGGCGCCCAGGCCCGGCGTGTCACGGCCGCTGACCATGATCCCTTGCACAGGCTCAGGCGGATAGGTCTGGGGCAGGTTAACGATGATCACGTCCTTGCCGACGCGGCTGAGCAAGTTCCAGAGGGCGGGAAAGGCGCGGTGGCTGGCGTTGAGCAGGCGGAAGCCGTAGGTGCGGAAGTCGCGCTCCCAGAAGTCGAACACGCGGTGCTTGCCCTGCTGTGTGCCCGTCACCATGGAGGTCCAGGCCTGGGCCGTGAAGGGATGGACGACGGAGCGCAGGCGGCCCCAGCTGCCTTCAGCCATCAGCCGGCCGAGGTTCGGCAAGTCGCCCGCCGCCACCCAGGGTTCGATTAAGTCGAAAGTCGCGCCGTCCAGGCCAACGACGACCAGGCGGCGAGTGTGTGAGTTCATGCAGGTGTGTCTTGGTTACTGCTCAGGTGCCGGGCACTTGGCTTGGCCCCCGCAATGGCCTCTGCGGGCCGAATGCGGGCCGTCAATCGGGCACAAGTGCCCGGCACCTGGGGCTCGAGTTAGCTATGCCATGTCGTAAACTAGCAGCGGCAGGACGCGCAGCTGGCCCTCCAGCAGGTAGCGCTTCTCGCCCACACGCCGGGCGCCCATGCGCAGATAGAAACCTTCGGCGTTGGGGTCGGCGGTGATGGCCAGGGTTGGTGCGCCCCAGCGCCGCGCCTCTTGCACGGCGTGTTGAAAAAGCATGCGGCCTACGCCTTGGCCCATTGCAGCCGGCAGCACCCACATGTGCTCCAACGTTGCCTGCTCAGCCGCACAGATCAGGGCATAGAAGCCCAGCGTCTGCTTGTCGCGCTGCGCCTTGATGACGGTGTGCGCCGGGTCGGCGATGAACGCCGGCTGCACCGTCAGCGCAGGGCGCCACAGCTCCAGCCAGCGCAAGGGATAGTCCCAGTGGCGCTTGGCTGCCAGCGCAATGGCGGTCAGCTCATCGGCGTCGGCGGGGATGGCGCGTACAAGGCGCACTGCGTCGTCCGTTGAATATACACGATGCGCTGTTTTCTGCCAAGGTGTGGTCGTGGGTGGATGTGTCATGTCAACGTCTGCGGTGGACGGCGCGCGACGCCAGGACGCAGCTGCCGCTAGCCCAGATAACCCAGCGCAGCCAGGCGTTCGGCGATCTGGGCGGCCTCCTCGCTGGAGAAGCCGGCCGGTTGTTCTGGGGCGTCGGCTGCGGTGGCCGAGAGCAGCGGGCGGTCGGTGTAGACCGGCGGCCGCGCGGCCAAATAAGCCGGATCGAAGGCTGCCTCGATCACTTGGCCGTCCAGCGCAGTCGGCACCGGCAAGCCCAGCGCATACAAGATAGTCGGCAGCACATCCTCGATCTTGTGGGCGGGCAGGCTGGCGCCGGGCAAGATGCCGGGACCGAGCGCCAGAAAGATGCCGTCGGGCTGGTGGATGCCGGCGCCTTCCGCCCGTGCGTCGCTGAACACACCATGCGCCAAAGGCTCAGACGAGGGCTCGTAGCCGGGCGCCAGCGTGAACAGCAGATCAGGCGCCTCGTCGACATAAGGGCCGTGGTAGAGGTCCTCGCGGCGATAGACGGTCTGCACCACCGGCTGGCCGTTCGCCGGATCGCGCACGGCCAGCAGCGCGTTGGCGACGGCGTCGCGCAGGCGGTCATAGTCCGCCGGTTCGACCACGCCCCATGGCTCGCGGCCTTTCAGGTTGACGTACACTGCGTGTTCCATGCTGCGACCGGAATAGAGCTGAGTGCGCGACCAGTCGATTAGCTGGCCGGCGGCCAAGGCCTGGCGGCCGCGGCGCAAGAGCCAGCGTGGCAACAGGCGCTTGCTGCGCTGCACCGGTCCCCGCAGCCGCTGGCGCAGAGTCGCCTTGCCGGGTACGTAGTGCAGCCAGCCCTGCTGCGCCAGCCAGGCGTCGACGTGAAAACGGCTGCGCAGCGGGCCAAAGCCGTGGTCAGACACAAAAAAGATGTGCGTCTCCGGGCCGACGGCCTGCGCCAGCAGACGCCCCACTACGCGGTCCAGCTCGCGATAGCAGGTCTCCACGGCCGCGTGCAGGGCGGTGTGGGCCGGGGGGCCGCCTGCGGCCAGCAGCTCTTCGATGGCCCGCCAGGCGTAGTGCTGCAGGCGATCGGCCGTCTCGAAGACCACCACAAAGGCCGCGGTGGGGCGCTCGGCCAGCAGCTTGAACAGGGCCTGCTCGCGGCGCAGCAACGCCTGGTGCAGGTCGCGTGCCACACCGGTGACGCCGGCAGCGCTGGCCACATCGCGCTCGTGCAGCTTGATGCGGATGTCGCAAATGTAGCCCATGGCGCGCAGTTCGTCGGCCAGCTCTGGCGGATCCGTGAAGGGATCGTCGGTGCTGGGCGTGAGCATGCCGGTGACCATCAGGCCGCCGGCGGGCATGGGTTCGGGCGGGTAGGAAATGGGCATGTTGACGCAGGCCGTGGCCAGGCCATGCTCGGCCAGCCAATGCCACAGCCGCGGACCCCGCAGGGCACGGCCGTCGATGAACTCGCGCGCCATCGTGCCGGGCTGGCGCCGCTGGAAGGAATAGACGCCGTGTTTGCCGGGGTTGACGCCGGTCAGGAAGCTGCCCCAGGCCGGCGCGGTCAGAGGCGGCACAGTGGAGCGCAGCACGCCGTGCGCGCCTTGCTGCAGCGCGCGTTGCAGGTGTGGGGTCCATCCCAGGGCCGCCATGGGCGCCATCAGGTCGAACGTGGCGCCGTCCAGCCCGATGACGAGCAGGCGTGGGGGCCGGCTGGCCGGTGTCTCGTTCATGGCCGGCCTCGTTTCAGTCGGAGCATGGCGCGGATGCCCTCCATCTCGTCGGCGTCGAAGGCGCGCAGCAGGAAGAGGCTTGCCACAAACGCGGCGAAGCCCAGCCCGCCCACGGCTACGAGCTCGATCAGAGCGCCTACCGTGCCGGCCGGGGCCACGCCGGCCGCCAGCAGCGCGCTCCAGGCTAGATTGCCGGCTAGAAAGACAACGCCGGCCAGCGCACAGGCCAACACGACTTTGAACAGCGAGGGCCCCAGGGTTCGCCAGCGAAAGTGTCGCCACATGACGGCCGTGCCGATGAGAAAGATCACGCCTTCGGCGGCCATGATCGCGTAGGCTACGCCCAGGGCCTCCTGCGTGGGAATGGTCCAGCGCGCTACCAGATAGCCAACTGCCAGGCCCACCGCCAGGCCCAGCGTCTCCAGTTTTTGTTTGCCCAGCGCCACCAAGGTGACGCCGTACAGCCAATTGGGGAAGTAGAGCACGATGACCCAGCCCAGCAGCGCCAGCACGGCAGCCGCAGTGGCCAGGTCGATGCCGCTACCCAACAGCAGCAACACGAGCGGATCCGACAGGAAGGTGGCCGCCAGCGCAATGAGCAGGCTGATGGCGGTGAAGAGCTTGATGCTCTTGCCAAAGGCGGCGTCGAACTCGTCCAGCCGGTCGGCCGCGCGGTTGCTGAACACCGGCAGCATGGCCGCCGAAAAGGCCGCAGGCACGATGCGCAGCTGTTGAATGGCGCGCAGCGGGCCGTAGAGCACGCCGTTGACCAGGTCGCCCTGCGTTTGCCCGAGCCAGAGCACTGTGAGCACCAAGCCGGCGCGCCAGATGTAGCTGCGCAGCAACAGGCTGATGCCCACCGGCAACGACTCGACGAACATGCGCCAGATCAACTGCGCGTCATCCCAGCGCTGGCCCAGCCGTTCCCCCCGGGCGTTGATGGCGGCCGCGGCGGCTGCACGGCGTTCCCCCCGCTCTTGACCGGCGTCGCGCCGCGCCGCCAGTGCAGCAGGCAGAGCGGTCACAGCCGTGGCCAGCGCCGGCAGCACGCCCCACAGCACGTGAGCCTTGGCAAAGCGGCGGTCACTGATGCGCCAGACCCAGACCAGCTTGATGGCGTTAGCCAGCAGTCGCGCTGTAAAGACCGCGATCAGGCCTAGGTCAAGCCATATCACGCCCACGGTGAAGACCAACAGGAGCACTTGGCTGACGTTCAGGGTCCAAAACTGGTACTCCATGCGCTGGAAGCCGTGGAACACGCCGTTGAAGACATCGCCCAGCAGCCACAGCACTTGCGACACATAGTAGATCATGGTGGCCAGCCAGAGCTGACGGTCACCGCTGCCGGCGGCCGCCAGACCTACCACTACCATCGCAACCACGCTCAGCGTCAGGCGCAGCGTCCAGGCGGCGCTGGCGTAGCGGTCGGCCCAGGCCTTGCGTCGCGCAATCTCGCGCGTCAGGATGCGGTTGATGCCTAGGTCGACGAAGGCCAGGAACAGCTCGATGAAGCTGACGATGTAGCCATAGCGGCCCAGCCCGGCCTGGCCCAGGTAGCGCGCCAGCAGGCCGACCATGACGATGCTCACCAGCGCCTGGAAGCCGAAAGCGGTCAGCAGCAGGCCGGAGTTGATGGCCACGCGACGTTCGGGGCGTCCTGTTTCGGCGGAAGAAGAAAGACGTTCGGTCATTTTCCTAGAAGATGAAAGCGGCGCGCAGCAGGCTCATCACGTTGAGCATCAGGAGCAGCGCCAGCGCCAGGCCCCAGCGCAGAGATTGCCGCGGGCCTTCCAGCCAGCCGCCCAGCCCGACCAGCAGCAAGCCGGTGAGCGGAAAGAGCGCCGGGAACAGATAGCGGCCTTGCGGCTGCCAGGCGCGGCCGAGCATGGGGATCAGCGTTTGCAACAGAACCAGCGCCACGGCCAGCAGCCATGCAGGCACAAAAGACGCCGGCTCGGCCGGCGCCGGCGTTGCCCGGCGCAGGCCGAGCAGCGCCATCAGACAAACGACGGCCAGCGCAGCATACATCCAGAGGGGCAGCGGCCGTTGCAACCAGCCAAAGTTGCCCCAAAAGCCGGGAAACAGCAGGGCGGTGTACAGAGCGTAGCGCTGCAGCGCCGCGCGGTCAAAGGCTGCGCCTGACAACAGGCGCGGTGCGAACTGTTCCCAGCGCCGTTCCAAGGGCGCCACGATTAGCAGCTCACCCCAGCGCGCCGGGTGGTCGAAGTCGGCGTTGCGCAGCAGGTTGGCGCCTGTCGGTGGCGTCAGCGCGGCGTCGTTGACCAGCAGACCGCCGCTTGGGTCGTCGCCAACCGCTGCCACAATCAGCTTGACGTAAGTCGTTGTCAATGCCACAGTGTGGGTGAGGCTGACGCGCTGCCATTCGTCCGCAGCGGTGAACTGCACCTGGGTGGTGCCGCCAGCGTCGCGCACGGTGAGCCGGCCGGGCTGGGGCGCGTGGTCGGCCGCGCGGACGGTGATGCTGGCGCTCAGCGGCTGGCCGCGCAACGCCAGGGCGCGCGGGGCGATGATGTTTTGAAAGAGCCGTCCTGTGTCGTCGGTGGACGTGTCCACCACGCGCACTGCCCAGGTGCCAGGGCGCTCGGCCAAGGCCACGCGGCCCTCGCCGAGCGGTTGACGGTGGCTACGCCAGCCGGCGGGCGCCTGCGTCGGCAACAGGAGCAGCCAGACGGCCAGGCCGGCTGCCAGCGCCAGGCCCGCCAGCGCTCGACCGCGCCGTTGGCGCCAGGTCGGGGCCACGGACAGGCGTCGCCAGCCGGCCACAGCGCCAACCGTGGCCAGCCAGGGGACGAGAAAGGCGTTGGTCTTTTTGCTCAGCAGCGCC
>DAOUBX010000227.1:0-7766 GCA_034432445.1 Anaerolineales bacterium | reverse complement strand
AAACTGAAGCCCTCGACCACCTTGCGCGCCAGTCGTTCCAGGTTGACATCGCCCAGGTCGAGCTTGAACACGCCGGCTTGAATGCGACTGGCATCCAGCAGGTTGTCGATCAACAGGTTGAGACGGTCGGCCTCTTCCTCGATCACCGAGAGCCCATCGCGCAGGGTCTCAGGGTCCCAGGCCGCGTCGGCGCGATTCAGCGTGCTGGCATAGCCTTTGATCAACGCCACCGGGGTCTTGAGCTCGTGGGAAATGACGCTGATGAAGGTCGACTTCATGCGCTCGGCCTCGCGAAAGCGCGTGATGTCCATTACGTTGACGATGATGTTGATGAGCTCACCGGCCTCATTGTAGAGGGGGGTATAGGTGACGCCCAGAGTCAGCCGGGAGCCGCCCGGACGCACCAGCTCTCCCTCCACCGTTAACGACCGACCCCCCGGCAGATCAACAGTGAGCCCATCAGGAGCGCAGGGATCTGGGCCTTGATCGCGCCGTTCTAGGGACAGCACCTTCCAGCATGGCTCGCCGATCGCCTCCTCGGCCGGCCAACCGGTCATTGCGGCCAGCGCACGGTTGATCACCAGGATGCGCCGATCGGGCGTCAGGATCATCACGCCGTCGGCGCTGTTCTCGATGATGGCGTCGAGCCGTTTCTTGTCGGCTACGACCTCTTCGTACAGCCGCGCGTTGCGCACAGCAATCGCGGCCTGGTCGGCGAAGCTCTGCAACACCTGGCGCTCGTTGACGCCAAAGGCTGCGCCGCCGCTGCGAAAGACGTAGATTGCGCCCAACAGCTCATCGCCGATGCGCAACGGCAGGTTGACCACCTGTCGCAGGGGCACGCCCACTGCGGTGGACAGCAACGGCAGGGACAGCTCCGGCAACGCCCAGCCACCGTTGTTGAGCGGCGCCATATCGGAAAGCTCGGCCAACAGCGGCACCAACTGAGCAAGCCGCGCCTTGGGAATCCCGTAGACCGCTTGCGGCGCCAGTCGACCATCCACCTGGCGCAGCACAATCAGCCCCACCTCACCGCCTACCATTTCCACCGCGCTGTTGAGAATCAGGCGCAGCAGTGAAGGCAGATCGAGCTGCGCGGTCATGGCGCGACTGATCTGCAAGAGATACTCACGTTGACGAAGTTGGAGCGACTGCATAGGCGCATCTTAGCCGACAGGTCACAAATTGTCAATGTGCGATGGAACTTTCGGCGCAGGGGTGGCGTCAACAGGTTGTCTTGCGTTGCATTTCCTTCCTCCCTGCTGTGTGCGCCTCGGTTGGGCTGACCGAGGCGCACAACTTTTGGGGGGAGAGGGCGCCCGCGCTATAATGGCAGCCGCCAGACAGTTCCCTGTGCGCCGCGCCCGCTGCTGCCCATGCGCCCAACGTCCGCAGGGGCCGGCGCCTGCCAACCCTGCTTCACGAGACACCGTCATGACACGTTTACTCCCCACCACCTTGCGCCTACTCTGGCTGCTGGCGCTGCTTCTCAGCGCGACTCTGATCATCCCTGCCCTGTCCCCGACCATGGTGTGGGGTCAAAGCCAGGTGCTTTCGCAAGAAGTCAGCACCTGGCTGGACACGCTCACCGGCGATGATCTGCTGGCAGCCGAGCGCGCTGCGCAGCAACTGGCGCTGTCCGGCGCCTATCAGGCTGTGCCGCGCCTGGCCGAAATCTTTATGACGTCTGATGTCCCCCGCCTGGCTGCCATCGCTTTGGGCGGGATTGGCTCAGCGCGCGCAACGCAGGTTCTTGCTGCTGCCCTGGCCGAGGAAGCGCTCACCCCGCGACGCAACGCCGCGCAGATCGGCTTGCTGTACGGCGGGGAGCAGGCGGTGCAGACGCTGATTGCGTCCTTGAGCGCGCCGAAGCCAACCACCCGCCGCCACGCTGCTGATCTGTTGGGCTACCTCGCCACGCCTCTGTCGCTAAACGGCCTGCTGCGCGCCGTCCACCAAGACCCTGACGCCGCTGTGCGGCAAGCGGCTGTGTGGGCCCTGTCGGAGATCGACTCCCCGCGCGTACGACCTACGCTAACCGAGGTCAGCGTACGCGATCCCGATCCTGCTGTGCGCGAGGAGGCTTTGAACGCGCTGCGACGCCTGGGCGAAGGTTTGTAGCCAAGCTAGAGCGTGCTCGGCCAGTTGAGCAGCCGACCGGCTCGGACGCCTGCCAGCGGCGCTCACGGCGGGCAGCAGCGGGCAAAATCGGCGCTGAGGAGGCTCCGCCAACAAAACGAGGCGCACGCGTGCTGCGTGCGCCTCGTTGCAGCTCAGGGCTGGCCAGATCACGCGATCAGCCCCACCGCTTTGCCCACCTGCTCGTAGATGCTCAGCGCGCGATCCAGTTGATCCTGCGTGTGGGTGGCCATGTAGCTCGTACGCAACAGCGCGCGCCCCATCGGCACGGCAGGACTGATCACCGGATTGACGAACAAACCGGCATCGAACAACTGTCGCCACACAAAAAAGCACAGCTGGTCGTCCCCGATGATGATCGGCACGACGGGCGTGCAGCTGTTGCCGGTGTCGAACCCCAGCCGTTTCAGCTCACGCCGCATGTAGGCAGCGTTGTCGTTGACGCGTTGGACACGCTCTGGCTCGGTGCGCATGATGTCCAGCGCTGCCAGCACGGCGGCGGTGTTGCTGGGGGGCGCGCTGGCGCTGAAGATCATCGAACGACCGGTATGCTTGATGAAACTGATCACGTCCTCGTCACCGGCGATGAAACCGCCCAAGCTAGCAAAAGACTTACTGAACGTGGACATGATCAGGTCCACTTGATCGGTCACGCCGAAATGAGCAGCCGTGCCGCGGCCGCCGCCCAACACCCCCATGGCATGGGCATCGTCCACCATCAGCCGGGCGCCGTACTTCTGGCAGACCGGAATCATCTCCGGCAGCGGCGCAATGTCACCCTCCATGCTGAACAGACCATCGACCACGACCAACTTGCCGGCTTCGGCAGGGATACCTGACAGCACGCGCTCCAGGTCTTGCACATCGTTGTGGCGAAAACGCTTGGTCTCGCCATAGGCCATCTGTGCGCCGTCAACGATGCTGGCGTGGTCGTCCTTGTCCAAAACGGCGTAGTCGCGGCGCCCTACGAGAGCCGAGATGGTTCCCAGATTGGTTTGATAGCCGGTGCTGAACACCAGCGCAGCCGGCTTGCCCACCCACTCGGCCAGCTCGTGCTCAAGCTGCTCATGCATTTTCAAGGTGCCATTCAAGAAGCGCGAGCCCGTGCAACTGGTGCCGTATTTCTGCACGGCATCGATGGCAGCTTGCCGCACCTTGGGATGAGTTGTCAGGCCAAGATAGTTGTTGGAGCCGAACATCAGCAGCCGGCGGCCCTGGTAGACGGCCTCGGTCCCCTCGTGGCCATCCAGGGCGATGAAATAAGGGTAGTAGCCGGTAGCCTTGACCTCCTTGACCGTTGTGTACTTGAACGCCTTGTCGAAAATATCGGCCATGATGCATACCTCCTGGAGGCGGCCTGCTGCTGGGCGATCGTGCTGAGAGTAATCGCCAGCCGAACGAATAACTTTGCAAGCGCAGGACCCGCTTCCACGCCTGCAGATTATAGGCCATACCAGCCAATTCGACAAAGGTAGGGCTGTGAAACACCACGCACCCAGAGACGGTCAGTCTGCCGCGGCCTTGCCGGGCATGCGCTCACGAGGCAACCGGCGACGCCGCCAGACACGCCTGGACCAACGCCAACGTCAGCGCCTTGGGATTGATATCGGTGTCCATTTCCTCCGGCAAAGGGCCAACACAGGCCGGGCAGCCCATCGAACAGGGACAGCGGCTTACTACCTCGGCAACAGCACGCAGCAGATCGACGTGCGATTCGAACAAACGCTGGCTGAAACCGATGCCGGCCGGCGCCTTTTCGTAGAGGGTGATCGTCGGCAGGCCGCTGCCGGGCGCCTTGGCTTCGCTCACCACCCCCAGGTCGTTGGCATCGCACATCAAGTGCAGCGGCGCGATGTTGCCCAGGACGTAAGCCAGTCCGCCCAACCCTGTGCGCACCCGCTGGCCGCGCTCCACCAACTGATGGCAGGTGCGACAGAGGGTCACCAGATTGTCCAGGGCGTTGGCTTGCAGGTAGGTGTCGTTCTGCCCCGGCACATAGCCAAAGGCGCGGAAGGGGCGCTTGTGATGGACATCGTGCTGCCGGCCGGCCCGCTCTGGCGCGCCGCACACGGTGCAGCGGTAGCCGTCACGGGCGCGGGCGGCGTCGCGCTGGCGAGCCCAGTTTGGACCGTAATCGTTCGGATCGCTGCGCCACTGGCCGGCTGCGCGCAGCGGCTCCACCAGGGCCTCAGAAAAAGCCATCCAGTAGGCGTCGGTCTCCAACACTTGCTCTGGCACATCAATTACGCCGTATCCCAAAGTCTCGTGGGTGTGGCGCTTGATCTTGCGATACGCCGTGTACTGGCTGACCACTTGCACTGCGCCGTGAGCCCATTGCAGCCCACGGCTTGCAGTCTGTTCGTAAACGCTGAGCACCTGCACGTTCTGGCTGCCGCTAGCCTGGGTGTAGTAGTCGACTGCGGCCGGAACCACCCACGCCAGACCGTGTTCCCAGTCTAGACGCTCGACCAGGTAGCTTGCGCCGCTGTGGAGATAGATGGCGCCTTCGTGCAGCAGCCAAGGCGCAGCCGCCCGCTCGACCTCTCCGATCACAACCGCCGGACTGCCCAGCGTTGGCTCGGCCGCGCTGTGTGGTTCGCCGACTGCCGGGTGCGCCTGGATCACGATGTTGTCGGCCGCGGCCGTGCGCAAACTAACGCGTTGCGCCGGGTAATCCTCACCGAGCCAGAACCAGCGATCGCCATGCTGCTGCACTTCGCCGTTCTCGGCCAGGAACGCCAACACCTCTGCCGTGAAGTCCACGGTGCCGAAACGTTCGTCAGCCTGGAACGGTAGCTCGAAAGTCGCGCAGGCCAGGTGACTGCTCAGCATCACCAGATTGTCGGGGTTGATCAACGCCTGCTCTGGGCTGCGCTCAAAGAAATACTCGGGGTGATTGATGATGTACTGATCCAGCGCGCCGGCTGTGGCCACCAGGATCGCCAAAGAAACGGCGTTGCGCCGGCCGGCGCGTCCGGCCTGCTGCCAGGTGCTGGCGATGGTGCCGGGAAAGCCGGTCAACACCGCCGCATCCAGGCCGCCGATGTTGATCCCCAGCTCCAACGCGTTCGTCGCCACCACCGCGCGCACGCTGCCATCCCGCAGCCCCGCCTCGATGGCGCGACGCTCCGCGGGCAAGTAACCGCTGCGGTAACCGGCGATTGCGCAGGGCAAGGAGGGAGATGAGGGAAAGGGAGGAAAGACGGGCGAGGACGGGCGGTCCGGCCCTCCTTCTTTTCCTTCTTGCCCTGCTTTCCGCTCTCCTTCTCCCCCCACCCGCTCGCGCAGGTATGTGAGGAGGACCTCCGCCGCCGGCCGCGAGCGGGCGAAGACGATGGTCTGCACCTCGTGAGCAATCAGGCGCGCGGCGAGAAGTTCAGCTTCCAGGGTGCTGGAGCGGCGCAGACCCAACTCCCGGTTGACGATGGGTGGGTTGTAGAAGACAAAGTGGCGCTCCCCTTTAGGCGCGCCGTCGTCGTCGATCACTGTGACCTCAGTTTCCAGCAAGCGCGCTGCCAGCTCCTGCGGGTTGGCGATAGTGGCCGAAGCGCACAGAAACTGCGGGTCTGGGGCGCCGTGAAAACGGCAGATGCGGCGCAGCCGGCGCAAGACATTAGCGAAATGGCTGCCGAACACACCGCGATAGGCGTGCATTTCATCGATCACCACAAAGCGCAGGTTGGCGAAGAAGCCGGCCCAGCGCGGGTGATGGGGCAGGATGCCGGTATGCAACATGTCAGGGTTGGTGATGACAACACGCGCCTGCTCACGAATGCGGCTGCGATGGCGCTGTGGGGTGTCGCCATCGTAGGCAGCCGGCGCCAGAGAATTGACAAGGGACAATTGCCAACGGTCCAATGCCAACGGACTGCGATTAACAGCCGATTGCAGCGCGTTGATCTCTGCCAACTGATCTTGGGCCAGGGCCTTGGTCGGGAAGAGATAGAGGGCGCGCGCATTGGGCTCGGTCAGCAGGGTGTGAAGTACCGGCAGGTTGTAGCAGAGGGTCTTGCCGCTGGCCGTAGGGGTCACGACGACCAGGTGCTCCCCGCGCCTAGCGGCCTGCCAGGCGCGCGCTTGATGCGTGTATAGGTCAGCCACGCCGCGCTGGCGCAGCGCAGCAGCCAAGGCCGGATGCAGGTCGTCTGGTAACGGCGCTGTGCGCGCCGGCTGTGCCGGGACGTGTCGCCAGGCCGTGACCTGACGCATGAAGTCGGGGTCGCTGCGCAGCGAGAGAATGGCGGACTCGAGGGACATGGTGGGAATGCGCAATGTGTAATTCGGAATGTGTAAGGCGCGGGAAGAGTATAGCAGACATGTCGAATTCTGTCATTCCGTGAGGCTGCGCAACGTGGGCCGGTGGGCATTAGGCCGTCCGTGGGTGGACGTTTCGGCTTCAGCCGGCTTTGACGCCGAGTCCCGGTTGAAGCCCAGATGCCCATTGCTTAGGAATTGAGGCGTAGTCTCCTGCTGCCGGACGACTCCTGATGAATTTGCCACCTCCCGTGCTGGCCACTTTTCCCAGTTGCGCATATAATCACCAGGTCGAGACCGTCCGAAACTCTCACTTCCTGTGGTTTATGCCCATGTCCCTTACCCGACGCGTCGCCTTGCTTTCCGTCAGCGCTGCGATTGTCACCCTGCTGCTCAAGTTCGGCGCCTACTTCCTGACCGGCTCCGTCGGTCTGCTGTCCGACGCGGTCGAGTCGCTGGTCAACCTGGCGGCGGCGCTGATCGCCTTCACTGCCATCACCATTGCCGGCCGACCGCCAGACAGCAACCACACCTACGGCCACGACAAGGCCGAGTACTTCTCCAGCGGAGCCGAGGGCACGCTGATCTTGATCGCCGCGGCCAGCATCATCTTCTCGGCCGTCCAGCGGCTGTTGAACCCAGTCCCTTTGGAAAACCTCGGCTTAGGCGGGGCGGTGGCGTTGGCGGCGTCGGCCATCAACTTCGGCGTCTCGCGCATCCTGCTGCGGGTGGCGCGACAGGCGGACAGCATTGCGCTGGAGGCCGACGCGCACCACCTGATGACCGATGTATGGACCTCGGTGGGGGTGGTGGCGGGCATTCTGGTGGTGGGCGTCACCGGCTGGCAGGTGCTGGACCCCCTGATCGCCATTGCCGTGGCCATCAACATCGTCTGGATGGGCGTGCAACTGTTGCGCCGCTCCACGGCCGGCCTGATGGACGTCACCTTGCCCAGCGAGGAAGTTGACGTGATCCAGGGCACGATCCAGCGCGTGGCCGGGGCCGACACGCCCTATCACGCCCTGCGCACCCGCAAGTCCGGCTCGCGGCGCTTCATCGATTTTCACCTGCTGATGGCGGGCCAAACCACCGTGCAGGAGTCGCACGACCTGGTCATGGAGATCGAGGCGGCCATCGAACGAGAGCTGCCCAACACCCTCGTCACCATCCACGTGGAGCCGCGCGAGGATCATGCCTCGTGGGACGGCCACATCGTTGGCGGCATCTCCAGCCCAGAGCAGAGGCCGGAGGACGTACAAAAAAAGGGGGGTTGAAGTTGGTTGGTAACTGCTCAGGTGCCGGGCATTTGTAGGCGATTTGCGACCTAGGTTGGCTTCGCAGACACGTTTGCAAACCAGAATCCAAATGCCCGG
>DAOUBX010000226.1:0-40092 GCA_034432445.1 Anaerolineales bacterium | reverse complement strand
TGAAAGGCATTGGCGGCTTTCAACCGGAACCGAATAGTGCGGTTGAAGCGTTCCAGGCGGCTGGTGGTGCGCAGATGGTGACGCGACCAGTCAGGAAAGAGTTGCTCGAAGTGGTAGTAGGTGACGGTGTGGCGAAACGATAGGCCTCTTCAAAGATCTGGTTGAGGGCAGTTTGTCCATTGACAGATCGTCGTTCTGGTAGTACGCTTGCCATGCGAGGCGGTCTCCTTTCAGGTCCTTGGTTTGCACTATACCTTACTTGGATTCCGCCTCGCTCGCAATTTCAACCGAAAACCATACACTACCCTTCCCAGCACTTCCTTTCCCTTGCTCATTCTCTGTGTTATAATCGCTCCACCTTAAAGCAATCGGTTACTACAACTATTATTATGCATACACCACTGCGGATCGGCTACCACCTTTTGATCGGCGAGCCTTTTTGGGTTTTGGTAAGCGAGGCCATCCATCGGCGCGCCCGGCAGCTAGGCGCTGACCTGGTGCCGCTGAGCGATCCCTTGACCCTGCCCGGCGAGGAGCAGATGCGACAGATCGAGGAGATCTTGAACCTGGAGTTGCACGCGCTGATCACCAACATCACGTCGTTTCATCTGCTTCGGCCGGTGCTGGACGCGAATATTCCGATCGTGCTGATCTCCGAGACCGACTGGCAGCACCCGCGGTTGACATCTCCCCAGGGCTTGTTCGACGCGGCCCACACGGCTGTGGAATTCCTGGCGCAGCGCCTACACGGGCAAGGGCGCTTGCTGGTGGTCGGCGGTCTGCTGGAAGGTAACGACCGTGGGCATAGCCGTCTGGCCGGAATGCACGCAGCGGTGCAGCGTTATCCGCAGATCGAGGTCACGCACATACCGACGCCCTGGGGGTATCAGAGGGCGCACGAGTATGTTTTGGACGCGCTGCCTTCGCTGGGCGGGAGTTTCGATGCTGTGTTTGGCCTATCGGATCCGCTAGCGCTGGCCGGTCGGGACGCCCTGCAGGCCCATGACCTTCTGCGCGAGGACGCAGTAGTCGTAGGGATTAACGGCGACCCGCTAGCCTTAGCTGCGATCGTCCAGGGGACGATGGCGGCCACCGTCGACACGCCTTCGGCAGAGTTCGGCCGTCAGATCGTCGACTTGGCCTGCAGCGCGGCGCGAGGCGCCCCCTTGCCGAAGCACTTCAGCTACCGCCCGCGCCTGGTGACCGCCGACAACGCGACAGAGGTCGCCATGCACAAGCTCATCGATATGGCAGAGGTGCCTGATCGCCTGGTAAACAACGATCGCGATCTAGAACGCAAGCGCATGGCGCAACTCGAGACGAGCCTGGCCATCAGCCACAGCTTGGGCGCGATTCTCGACAAGCGACAGCTGCGCCATGCCATTGCCGAGCTTATCCGGGTCAATTACGGCTACGATCATGTGCAGATCTTCCTGTGGGCAGGCGACCGCCACGAGCTGGTGCTGGATCGACTGGACGACGAGCAGGATGAGCCGATTCGCATTCCGCTGCAAGAGGCGGGCTTGTTGGGTTACACCCTGCTGCGCAACCGGCCGACCTTCGTGCCCGACATGCAGCACAGCCAGCGCTTTCCGCCTGATCCCTACTGGCCAGCTACGCGTTCTCGCGTCATTGTGCCCATCCGGCTGGGCGGCGAGCTCCTGGGCCTGCTAGACCTGCACAGCCGCAGGCCGACAGGCCAGACCTACGAGGACTTGCTGGGGCTCCAGGCGCTGGCAGACCAACTGGGGGTGAGCATGCGCAACGCGCAGCTCTACGGCGAGGCGCTGGCCGCACGCGCCGAGGCCGAGCGCGCCAATCAACTCAAGAGCCGCCTGCTGGCCAACGTCAGCCACGAGTTGCGCACGCCGCTAAACGTCATCCAGGGCTACAGCCAGTCGGCGCTGGCGATCCCCAGCCCTTACGGCGTGGAGCTGCCGGCCGAGCTCCGCGCCGACTTGGGTCACATCTACCAGAGCAGCGAACACTTGGGACGGCTGATCAACGACCTGCTCGACCTGGCCCAGGCTGAGACTGGCAGTTTGGACATCTTGCCCGAGCCGCTGAATCCGCGCGAGCTTGTCCTCAACGTGTTCGCGATCATGGCCAGCAGCAGCCGATCCGGCGACGCAGTGGAGTGGCGGCTGCAAGTGCCGGACTGGTTGCCGGACGTCTACGCCGATCCTGTGCGGCTGCGACAGATCCTGCTGAATCTGCTAAGCAATGCGGCCAAGTTCACGTCCAGGGGCCACATCACCCTGGGCGCCCAAGGTGAAGGCGACCGCTTGCACCTGTGGGTGGAGGACACCGGCTGCGGCATTGAGCCTGAGCAGCAGGCGCGCATCTTTACTGCGTTCGGCACGGCCGAACGACCCCGGCAGTCGCACCAAGGCATCGGCTTGGGGTTGCGCATCACCCACGAGCTCGTCCAACTGCATGGCGGCCACATCGCCTTGGAGAGTACGCCCGGCTTCGGCACGACCATCCACGTTTATCTGGCCTCGCTCACCGCAGAGCAGCGCGCCGCCCACGCCCTGGTCACGGCGCCGCCCGTCGTCTTGCCCTCGTTCGCGGACCACCCCGACACCCTGCCTCCCCACGTGAGTCCTTTGACGCGGCAAGCAGTGGCCTTCCTCTGTGATCACTATGCCGACGATCTCGACCGGGGACGAGTGGCGAAACACCTGGGTGTGACAGCGGGCTACCTAACCCGCGTGTTTCACAGGGAACTGGGGCTGACACCCTGGGAATATCTCACCCGGTTGCGCATCGCCCGCGCCAAGGAGTTGTTGAGGGATGCCTCCTTGAGCATCGCCCAGATTGCCGGCCGAGTGGGGTACAATGATCCGGCCTACTTCACGCGTGTCTTTCTGAAGGAGACGGGGCATTCCCCGCGCGCCTTTCGCAAGACGCTGCGCGAGAAGTCCATTGTGTCCAATATTCCAACTTAAGCGCTCATTTGCACTTGAAAACGGGGGGCTAATCGCATACACTGCGGGTAGCGACGTGACCACCCAGTCCGCCTTTGGGGTCGGGCGCTTGGGCCTGCACCTCTGAAGGCATCTTCGAAACCTATTCGTCCCGCAAGCCGGCTAGAGATGTCCGGTGCCTGAGCAGGTGTGCAGCGGCCCTTCTTGGCGTGTTTTCAGGTCGATTCCATGACCAGCGACAGACCGGCCATCTTGATCGTCGAGCCAGATGAGGCGACCCGAGAGCTCTATCGCCGTGAGCTGGGCCGGTACTACCAGGTTGTGGCGACCGAAGATGCACAGCACGCCCTCGAAGTGCTGCAAGTCGACCCGGTCGACGCTGTCATCATCGAGCCGGATACCTCCGACGACCCCGGCTGGAACTTGATCTCGGCGATCCAAGCCATGCCAACCCATCCTCCCATTCGGGTCATTCTGTGTAGCGCCCTGGACGAGCGCCGTCGCGGCCGCAGCTTGGGTGTCGCCGCTTATCTCGTCAAGCCGGTATTGCCATCCACGCTGTTGGCTACCCTGCGCCAAGTTCTACCTATCGGTTCAGAGAGGAGAGAAGCATGAGCGTGCAGACCACCGCCATACCGAAGCTCGCAGCAGAGACTGGGCGCAAACGACGCTTCAGAACCCGGGAAACGGTCATCGGGTTTCTGTTCATCTTGCCCAGTCTGATCGGTTTTACCGTCTTCTACGCCATTCCGGCCGTGCGCGGCGTGATTATCAGCTTCTCCGACTGGGACTTGCTCACACCCGCTCAGTCCGTGGGCCTGGAGAACTACGCCAGGCTCCTGAAAGACCCCACCTTTTGGAACTCGCTCAAGGTCACGGTCTACTACGTCCTGCTCAACATTCCGCTCCAGACGCTGTTGGCCATGATCATTGCCGTGATGATGTCCCGCTTGACCCAGTCGGTCATCATCCGGGCCATCATCATCCTGCCCTGGCTGATGCCGAGCGTGGTCGTCGGCCTGCTTTGGTTGTGGCTGATGGACCCGAACATCGGCATCATCAACGAGTTCCTGCGCGCCATTGGCGTCGGCACCGTGCCCTTCCTCAACCTGCCTCGCACCGCCATGCCTTCGATTGCCTTGATCAACATCTGGCAGTACGTGGGCTACACGGCGCTGCTGCTCTTCGCCGGCCTGCAGGCAATTCCCGGTTCGGTGTATGAGGCGGCTTCCATCGACGGCGCCTCCGAGTCGCAGATGTTCTGGAGGGTGACGATCCCTCTGCTGCGGCCCGTGCTGGTCTTCGTGCTGGTCACCTCGATGATCGGCTCCTTCCAAATCTTCGACACGGTGGCCATCACGACCAAAGGCGGGCCGGTGAACGCGACCAAGGTGCTCAACTACTACATCTACGAGCAGGCGTTCAGCCGCTTCAACATGGGCTATGCCACTGCCATCTCGATGGTGCTGTTCTTGATCCTGATCTTCATCAGCATGGTGCAGATGCGGCTGATGCGCGCCGGCGAGTCCGACATCTAGGGTCGGCGCCCAAGGAGTGACTCCTATGACCACACAAGCTGCCGCCGTTCACAGACCCCGTCAGCCCTTCCCGTGGGGAAAGCTCGCAGCGTGGATTGCCCTTGGCCTCCTGTTGTTTGTCACGCTGTTTCCCTTTTACTGGATGTTGCGCACAGCGTTCACCTTCCCCACGGCCTTGTACAAGGAAACCAGCTCGCTCCTGCCGGTGGAGCCCACGCTCATCAACTTCAGGCGGGTGTTGGGCATGGTGGATGTCGAGACGGCCGTGAAGCTGGGCGGCACGGGACAGTCGATCGATTTCTTCCTGGCCCTGCGCAACTCGATCATCGTTTCGGCACTGGTAGTCATCGGCCAGGTGACATTCTGCGCTATGGCGGCCTATGCCTTTGCCCGTCTGAACTTCCCCCTTCGCAACCAGATCTTCGCCATCTACATCGCAGCTCTGATGGTCCCCGGCATCGTCATGACCATCCCCAACTTCATCCTGGTGCGCAATCTGAAGTTGCTCGACACCTTTGCCGGGATCGTGGCGCCGGTCTTTCTGATGACGCCGTTCGCCGTCTTCTTCCTGCGCCAATTCTTCCTGGGTGTCAACCGAGAGGTGGAGGAAGCAGCCTTGATCGACGGCGCCGACGTGCCCACCGTGTTCTTCAAAGTGGTGCTGCCGATGACCGTTCCGGCGATCACCACGCTGGCCGTGATCACCTTCATCACCTCCTGGAACAACTACATGTGGCCCTTGATCGTCGCCAGCAAACCCGAAGTCCGGGTGTTGACGGTGGCGTTGGGCGTCTTCCGCTCGCAAACGCCGCAGGGCGCGCCGGACTGGACGGGGTTGATGGCCGCCACCACGCTGGCGATCATCCCGACGTTCGTTCTCTTCCTGCTCGCAGGCCGCAAGATCCTGGATTCGATCCAGTTCTCGGGCTTCAAATAGGGCGTATCAGAGTTGTCAACTTTCCGAAAAGTTGGCAACTCTGACAACGCCACACCGGAGGTGTCCATGCGGTAGCCTTCCCTGGATCATCCGACTATCGCTAACCTTGCGCAGTCACCCACGCAGCGCCGTGGATCTATCAACCCAGTCCCTGAAGGAGGACAAGAGACCATGTACCGTCGAATACTGTGGATTGTTAGTCTGCTCGTCGTGTTCAGCCTCGTGCTAGGCGCTTGCGGCGGCGGCGCAGCCGAGCCCACCGCCGCTCCCGAGGCCCCCGCGGCCGAGGCTCCTGCGGCCGAGGCGCCCGCAGCCGAAGCTCCTGCGGCTAGCGGCGAAGCCGTGACGCTGGAGTACTGGCTGTGGGACTCGGCCCAGCTTCCTGCTTATCAAAAGTGCGCCGACGCTTTCACGGCCGCCAACCCTGCCATCAAGGTCAACATCACCCAGAAGGGGTGGGACGACTATTGGAGCGGCGTGCAAAACGGCATGATCGCCGGCAATGCACCTGACGTCTTCACCGACCACCTGGCCAAGTATCCCGAGTTCGCCTCCAAGGGGCAACTAGTGGACATCCAGCCCTACGTCGACCGCGACCAGGTCGATCTCAGCATCTACCTGACCGGCCTGGCCGACCTGTGGACCCGCGATGGCAAGCGCTATGGTCTGCCCAAGGACTGGGACACCATCGCCATCGTCTACAACCAGGACATGCTGGACAAAGCTGGCGTCACGCTGGAGGAGCTCAACAGCGCCACCTGGAACCCTGAGGACGGCGGCACCTTCGCCCAACTGATTGCCAAGCTGACCCTGGACGAAAACGGCAAGAACGGCCTCGACCCGGCCTTCGACAAGACCAAGGTCGTGCAGTACGGCTTCGTGCCCGACGGGCCAGCCGACACCTATGGCCAAACCGGGTGGAGCTGGCTGGCCGCCACTACCGGCTGGCGGCACGTGAACGAGATCTGGGGCACCAAGTACAACTACGACGACCCGCGCGTCATCGCCACCATGCAGTGGTTTGCCGACATGATGGCCAAAGGTCACATGATGCCGCTGGAACTGGTCAGCAGCCTGGGCGGCTCGGCGGCCTTCAACGCCGGCAAGGGCGCGCTGCACTCGCAGGGTTCGTGGATGATCGGCTCGTTCATCAAGGACGCGCCCTTCACCTTCGGCTTTGCCCGCCTGCCCCAGGGGCCGGAAGGCCGCAAGAGCATGTTCAACGGTCTGGCAGATTCGATCTGGGTCGGTACCAAGCATCCTGAAGAGGCTTGGCAGTGGGTGAAGTTCCTGGCCTCGCCTGAGTGCGCCAACATCGTCGGCGATGCCGGCGTCGTCTTCCCGGCGCAGCAGTCCGGCGTCGATCGGGCCATCGCGGCTTACAAGGCCAAGGGCGTGGACGTGTCCGCCTTCACCGACCAGGCGACGGAGCCCAACGGCACGTTCCTCTTCCCGGTCACCGACCACGCGTCGGAGATTGTGGCCATTGTCGGGCCTGTGATGCAGAGCATTTTGTTGGGCCAGGTCAAGGCCGCCGATGTGTTGCCCGCGGCCAACGCCGAAGTCAACGCGCTGTTCCAGTAGTCGCTGTGGCACAGTTGTCAACCTTTCCGAAAAGTTGGCAACTGTGAGCAGCAAGGGTTCTCCTCCTTGGTGTGCTGCCCGACCGTCATACCGGAGCGGTCGGGCAGCTACCGCGTCGCTGTTGCACGTCGTCTTTGGCATGTTTGACCGTGGGCGGATAAAATCACAAGCGCAACAGAAACTCTTTGAGAGAGCAGATTTCGATATGCCCAAAATCACTTTCATCGGCGCGGGCAGCACGGTCTTTGCCCGCAACTTGATCGGCGACATCCTGAGCTTCCCTGAGCTGGCCGACGCCACCATCAGCCTGCACGACATCGACCCCGACCGGCTGCGCACCACCCAAGTGGCGGCCGAACGGCTGGCGGCCGGCCTGGGCGCCCACCCCACCATCGAGGCCACCCTGGACCGCCGCGCCGCGCTGGCCGGCGCGGATTACGCCATCTCCATGTTCCAGATCGGCGGCTACCGGCCCGGAACGGTGATCGACTTCGAGATTCCTAAGAAATACGGCCTGCGCCAGACCATCGCCGACACGCTGGGCATCGGCGGCATCATGCGTGGCCTGCGCACCATCCCGGTGTTCCTCGCCATGTGCCGTGAGATGGAGGAGCTGTGCCCGGACGCCACGCTGCTGCAATACGTCAACCCCATGGCCATCAACACCTGGGCCATCAGCCGGGCCAGCAGCATCCAGGCCGTGGGCCTGTGCCACAGCGTCCAGGGCACGGCCCACCAACTGGCCGACGACATCGGCGTACCCATCGACGAGATCAACTACCTGTGCGCGGGCATCAACCACATGGCTTTCTACCTGCGCTTCGAACGCAACGGCCAGGACCTCTACCCATTGATCCACCAGGTGGCGGCCGAAGGCCGCGAGCCGGCGTGGAACAAAGTGCGCTACGAGGTGCTGCGCCGCTTCGGCTATTTCGTCACCGAGTCCAGCGAGCACTTCAGCGAGTACGTGCCCTGGTTCATCAAGCGCGACCGCCCCGACCTCATCGAGCGCTTCAACATCCCGCTGGACGAGTACATCCGCCGCTGCGAGGTGCAACTGGCCGGCTGGGAGGTCGCCCGAGACGCCTTCGAGGCCGGCTCCGGCTTCTCGGTCGACCCGGCGGCGCTGGAGGCCAAGCTGCGCGCGGCCGGCGCCACCGACAACGACGTGGCCTGGGCCGTCAACCTGGCCACCAACTTCGACGCCTTCCAGCGCTCCCACGAGTACGGCGCGCAGATCGTCCACAGCATGGAGACCGGCCAGCCGCGGGTGATCTACGGCAACGTGCCCAACCAGGGCCTGATCGACAACCTGCCGGCCGGCTGCTGCGTGGAGGTGCCCTGCCTGGTGGACCGAAACGGCATCCAGCCGACACGCATCGGCGCCTTGCCGCCCCAGCTCGCCGCGCTGATGCAGACCAACATCAACGTCCAGGCGCTGACCGTCGAGGCCGCGCTGACCGGCAAGCGCGAGCACATCTACCACGCCGCCATGCTCGACCCCCACACCGCGGCCGAGCTGGACTTGGACCAGATCGTCGCGCTGGTGGATGAGCTGATTGAGGCGCATGGCGATTGGTTGCCGGAGTACAGGTAAACTGGTAGATTGGTAGATTGGTTGGGTTCGCCCGTTGTGACGGGGCGTGCGCCTGTTGTGGCCAGTCTTGCGCCATCTTGCGATGATCCACTTCAATCCCACCACGAAAACTTTCAACCTAATCCTGGCTGCCAGCGTCTACGCCTTTCAAGTGGACGACGAGGGCCGGCTGGTGCATCTGGCCTGGGCGCCGCGGCCGGCCGATGCGGCCGATGACGACGTGATCGACGGCCGCCACGGCTATGAGGTCTCGGACTCCGTGGCCAGCTTCGAGCGCCAGACCCGCCGCGATGAGTTCCTCACCTTCGGCGACATCACGTACCACGAGGTGTCGCTCAAGGCCAGCTTTGCCTCGCTGCCCGGCGCGCCGGCGGCCCACGAGGCGTTGCACCTGCCGATTCGCGACGTCCGCCTGCGCTACGTCGGCCATGACATCGTCACGGACGCCCAGCCGGGCCTGGCGCCCACGCACGGCCTGCCCACCAGCGACACGACCCAGCGCGCGACTCTGCGGGTGCATCTGGCCGATCCCGTCCAGCCTTTCACCGTCACCTTGTGCTACCGGCTGACGCCCGAGTTCGATATTCTGGAGCGCTGGTGCGAGCTGGAGAACACCGGCCACGACACGGTTAGCATCGAGACGCTCGCTTTCGGCGTCCTGCATCTGCCCAACGGCGCGACGGAGCTGACCTCGGTCCACGGCGGGTGGGCGAGGGAGTTCACCACCCAACGCCAGCACCTGCCCACGGGGATCACAGTGGTCGAGCACCGCGGCGTGCAGACCGGCCATGCCGCCAACCCCTTCTTTCTGGCCAACCGGCCCGGCCAGGCCTGGGAGGAAGGGGGCGTCGTCTATTTCGGCGCGCTGGCCTACAGCGGCAGTTGGCGCATCAGCGTTGACCACCTGCCCACCGGCGCCGTGCGCATCCACGGCGGCTACAACCCCGTCGATTTCGCGCTCGACCTGGAACCGGGCCAGCGCCACGTGACGCCGGCCTGGGTCTGCGGCGTCTGTTCCGACGGCTGGGGCGGCGCGAGCCGGCGGCTGCACGCCTTCACCCGCCGCCGCGTGCTGCCGCGCGCGCCGGGCTGGGCCGAGGAGCGGCCGATCCTCTACAACAGTTGGGAGGCGACCTACTTCGATCTCAGCTTTGCGGGCCAAGACGAGCTGGCCCGCAAGGCCGCGGCCATCGGCGTGGAGATGTTTTGTGTGGACGACGGCTGGTTCGGCGGCCGGCGCAGCGACAACGCCGGCCTGGGCGATTGGGTGGTCAGCCCCGAGGTCTTCCCGAAAGGGCTGGATCCGCTGATCGAGGAAGTGCACCGGCTGGGTATGCGCTTTGGCCTGTGGGTGGAGCCGGAGATGGTCAACCCCGACTCCGACCTCTACCGCCAACATCCCGATTGGGTGCTGCACTTCCCCGGCCGGCCGCGCACCCAGGTCCGCGACCAACTGATCCTCGACTTCGGCCGGCCGGAGGTAGTCGAGACCATCTACGCCGCGCTGGATCGCCTGGTGACGCAATACGCCATCGACTTTTTCAAGTGGGACATGAACCGCAACGCCTCGGAGCCCGGCTCCACGGCCGGCAAGGCCATCTGGCGCCGGCACACCGAGGGCGTGTATGGCATCATGGACCGGTTGCGCCGCGCGCATCCGCATCTCTCCATCGAAAGCTGCTCCGGCGGCGGCGGCCGCATCGACCTGGGCATCCTCGCCCGCACCGACCAGTTCTGGACCAGCGACAACACTGACGCCTTCGACCGCATCCGCATCCAGGAGGGGTGCAGCCTGGCCTATCCGGCCGCGGCCATGATGGCGTGGGTGACAGACGTGCCCAACCACCAGACCGGCCGCAGCAGCCCGCTGAGCCTGCGCTTCGACGTGGCTATGCGCGGCGCGCTGGGCATCGGCGCCAACCTCAACCGGCTGAGCCAGGCCGAACTGGACGAGTACGCCCGCCACATCGCCTTCTACAAGCGCATCCGTGCGGTCGTCCAGCAGGGCGACCTTTATCGCTTGCAGCAGCTGGAGGAAGCCGGCGCGTCGGTGGTGCTGTACGTCTCAAGCGACCGGCGCGAAGCCGTTTACTCAGTCGCCGTCCAGGACCACCAGATCGGGTTCTTTCGGCCGCCTGCGCCGTTGCGCGGGCTTCTGCCGTCAGCCACCTACACCGCCACGGATTACTGCGGCCAAGAGGTCTACCGCGCCAGCGGCTTCGAGCTGATGACGCAGGGCATCCTGGGCGATGCGGGCAAGGGTGTGGGCTGGAGCCGGACGTTGTATTTGGTGGTGGTAGACAAGTAGGCAAGTAGACAAGTGGGCAAGTAGGCAAGTAGGCAAGTAGACAAGTAGGCAAGTAGACAAGGTAGATTGGTAGATTGGTAGGTTGGTGAACCATGAACGCATTCGATCCTACGGAACATCCCCATCGTCGCTACAACGCGCTGACGGGCGACTGGGTGCTGGTGTCGCCGCACCGCACCAAGCGGCCGTGGCAGGGGCAGGTGGAGCGGCCGCCGCAGGAGACGCGGCCGGCCTACGACCCCACCTGCTACCTCTGCCCGCGCAACGAGCGGGCCGGCGGCAACCGCAATCCCGACTACACCAGCACCTTCGTCTTCACCAACGACTTCTCGGCTCTGCTGCCCGACACGCCGCCTGCGCCGGCCGGCGGCCATCCGCTGATGCAGAGCGAGAGCGAGCAGGGCGAGTGCCGCGTGATCTGCTTCTCACCCCGCCACGACCTCACGCTGCCGGAGATGCCGGTCGAGGACATCCGCCACGTGGTCGACGTCTGGGCGGAGCAGACGACCGAACTGGGCCGGCGTTACCGCTGGGTGCAGGTCTTCGAGAACAAGGGCGCGATCATGGGCTGCTCCAACCCACACCCCCATGGCCAGATCTGGGCCGGCAGCGCCCTGCCCCACGAGCCCGCCAAGGAGGACCGCCAGCAGCGCGCCTATTTTGCGCAGCACGGCCGGCCGCTGTTGCTGGACTACGCGGCGTTGGAGCTGGGGCAGGCCGCCGCCAAAGATGCCGACTTTTCGGAAAGTTGGCATCTTTCCCCGCGCCTCGTCGTCCAGAACGATCACTGGCTGGTCGTCGTGCCCTACTGGGCGCTGTGGCCCTTCGAGACCCTGCTGCTGCCGCGGCGCCACGTGCTGCGCCTGCCCGACCTGGCCAACGACGAGCGTGATGCCCTGGCCGACATCCTCAAGCGTCTGCTGACCCGCTACGACAACCTGTTCGAAACCTCCTTCCCCTACTCCATGGGCTGGCACGGCGCGCCGACAGGGCCTTCCGAGACCCTTGGGGTTTCGCCGGCCGACGACCTGGCAGACACACAATCGAAACCCCAAGGGTCTGACTGGGCCCACTGGCAGCTCCACGCCCACTTTTACCCGCCCCTGCTGCGCTCGGCCACGGTCAAGAAGTTCATGGTCGGCTACGAGATGCTGGGCGAGCCGCAGCGCGATTTGACCGCCGAACAGGCTGCGAGTAGACTGCGGCAGGTGTCGGAAGTCCATTACAAGTCCAGGTAGATTGGTACACTGGTACGCCGCTGCGGCGGGTCAGGTTGCGGGGTCTCGGTTGCATCTGGCCATGAGCGCAAGTTGACCCCTGCCGCCGGCGTATGACCAATGTACCAATCTACCAACCACCCATCTACCATTCAAGGAACTCCCATGAAGATCCTCGTCACCGGCGGCGCCGGCTACATCGGCAGCATCGTCGTCGAGCAATTGGTGGCGGCTGGCGAGTCGGTCGTCGTGTTCGACAACCTCTATCAGGGCCACCGCGCCGCGGTTCATCCTGACGCCGTGTTCGTCCAGGGCGACCTGGCAGATCGGGCTGCCATCGACGCTGTGATGGCTGAACACCGGCCCGACGGCATCATGCACTTCGCCTCGCACACCCTGGTCGGCGAGTCGATGCAACAGCCGTTCCTCTATCTCGGCGACAACGTCACCAACGGCCTCAACCTCTTGCGCAGCGCGGTCGAGCACGGCGTGCGACGCTTCATCCTCTCCTCCACCGCCAACCTCTTCGACGAGCCGGAGCATATGCCCATTGCCGAAACCGAGCGCATCGTGCCGGGGAGCCCCTACGGCGAGTCCAAGTTCATCTTGGAGCGCATCCTGCACTGGCTGGACCGCGTCTACGGCCTGCGCTACGCGGCGCTGCGCTACTTCAACGCCGCCGGCGCGTCGCAGGAGCGCGGCGAGGACCATCATCCCGAGCTGCACCTGATCCCCATCGTGCTGCAGGTGGCGTTGGGGCAACGGGAGAAGGTGATGATCTTTGGCGACGATTACCCAACGCGCGATGGCACCTGCGTGCGCGATTACATCCACGTGCTCGACCTGGCCCAGGCGCACATCCTGGCCCTGCACGCCCTAGACCGCGGCAGCCGCCGCTACAACCTGGGCAACGGCCAAGGCTTCACCGTCAAAGAAGTTATCGAGACCGCACGCCAGATCACCGGCCACCCCATCCCCGCCGAAATCGGCCCAAGGCGGCCTGGCGATCCGGCGGTGCTCGTCGCCAGCAGCGACGCCATTCGCCGTGAGCTCGGCTGGCAGCCGCGCTTCCCCGACCTGCGCGCCATCATCGAGAGCGCCTGGCGCTGGCACCAGACGCATCCGCATGGATATGGAGATGGGAACTTGAGGAGATGAGAGGAACTTGAGGGGGAACTCATAGGAACTTACAGGAACTCACAGGAACTCACGGGAACTCACAGAAACTTGCGGAACTCAGCGGGCGCAAAGCAAGCTTTCCCCAGTTCCCCCAGTTCCCCTAGCTCCCCCAGTTCCCCCAGCACCCCTAGTTCCTCCAGCTCCCCCAGCTCCCCCAGCTCCCCCAGTCCCACAGGAGCAACGATGTCCCTACAAGCCCACATTACCCAGGCCTTCCAGGACCGCTTCGGCCGGCCGCCGACCTTCGTCGTGCGCGCGCCCGGGCGCGTCAACTTGATCGGCGAACACACCGACTACAACGACGGCTTCGTGCTGCCCATGGCCATCGACCGCGCAGTCTGGATTGCGCTGCGGCCGCGGCCGGATCGCCACGTCCATGTCTATTCGGTTGACCTTGACCGTGCAGCGGTTTTCGACCTGGACCAGTTGACCCGTGAGCGACCCAGCTGGGTGGAGTACCTCAAAGGCGTCGCCTGGGCGCTCAGCGAGGCGGGATATGTCCTGAGCGGCTGGGACGGAGTGGTCAGCGGCGACGTGCCGCGCGGGGCCGGTCTCTCCTCCTCGGCCGCCATCGAGCTGGCCACCGCGCGCGCCTTTCAGGTCGTGTCCGGCTTTCCCTGGGACCCGCCGCTCATGGCCAGGCTGGGCCAGAAGGCCGAAAACCAGTGGGTGGGCATGAACTGCGGCATCATGGACCAGATGATCTCGGCCGCGGGCGAGGTCGATCACGCCCTGCTGATCGACTGCCGCAGCCTGGCGACGACCTCGGTGCCTCTGCCGGCCGGCACCGTGGTGGTCATTCTGGACACGGCCACCCGCCGCGGCCTGGTCGACTCGGCCTACAACGAGCGTCGCGCCCAATGCGAGGCCGCCGCGCGCTACTTCGGCGTGCCCGCGCTGCGCGATGTGAGCATGGAACGCTTGGAGGCCGAGGGCGGCGGGTTGGACGAGGTGATCTATCGCCGCGCCCGCCATGTGATCAGCGAGAACGCGCGCACGCTGGCTGCGGCCGCAGCCATGCAGGCCGGCGACGCCGTCGAGCTGGGCCGGCTAATGGACGCCAGCCACGTCAGCATGCGCGACGACTTCGAGATCTCCGGCCCCGCGCTGAACATCATGGTCGAATGCGCCCAGGAGGAGCCCGGCTGCTTCGGCGCGCGCATGACCGGGGGCGGCTTCGCCGGCTGCGCCGTGGCCCTGGTCGACGCCAACCTGGCCGACGCTTTCGCCGCCAACGTCGCCGCCCGCTATCAAGCCCGCGCCAACCTGGTCCCGGCGCTGTACGTCACCACGGCCTGCGCCGGCGCGTCGGTGGTGGGGTCAGCGTGAGCTGCACCGTCAGTTCCGCGGCGCTGATCGGCGTGTGGGTGCGCAGCAGAAGGTTTAGCAGATCGCGGTGGCGGTGAGTTCTGCCTGGGCGTCGGCCTCGAAAGCGAAACGCGAAGAGCGAACCTGTCAGATTGCGGTTCGTCTAGACCGGGTGGGTTATGGTAGAATGGCCTTGCGGAGTGTACTCCCATGGCCGAAGACACATTCACCGTCATCCTCACCCACGAACACACTGACTTCGACGCCTTGGCGTCCATGCTGGGGGCGCACAAGCTGTATCCGTACGCGGTGCCCGTCTTGCCGCGCACGCTGAACCGCAATCTGCGCGACTTCTTGTCCCTTTACCGCAGCGCCCTGCCTTTTCGCCGCCTGGAGGAGGTCCCGCGGCGACGCATCGACTACGTCATCGTGGTGGACACCCAGACCTTTTCCACCATCCGCGGCATGAAGCCGGACACGCCCGGCCAAATCATCGACCACCACCCCCTGCAACGGCCGCTGGAAGATCATTGGGCCTTCTGGGGTGACGAGGTGGGCGCCACGACCACGATGCTGGTCGAGGAAATCGCCCGGCGCAACATCCCCATCTCGCCCGTGGAGGCCACCCTGTTGTTGCTGGGCATCTACGAGGACACCGGCTCCCTGGTGTACGTCACCACCACCCCGCGCGACCTGCGCGCCGCAGCGTGGCTGCTCGAGCATCACGTCAACCTGCAGGTGGTCAGCCACTTCTTGCACCACCCGCTGACAGATGCTCAAACCGCGCTCTATGGCCAGCTCGCCGAAAACAGCCAGATCTACGACATCGCCGGCCAATCGATCGTCATTGCCACGGCCCAGGCGCCGGACTACAGCGACGAGATCAGCACCCTGGCGCATAAGCTGCGCGATGTGTACGACCCCGCCGGTCTTTTCTTGCTGGTGGACTTAGGCGACCGGGTGCAGTTCGTGGCGCGCAGCACCAGCGACGCCGTCGACGTGGGCGCCATCGCCCTGCAGTTCGGCGGCGGTGGCCACGCGCGCGCCGCGGCGGCGCTGATCCGCGGCCAAACCCTGGAGGAGATCAAGGAGCGGTTGCTGGCTTATCTGCGCCAGTCGGTCAAGCCCACGGTCACCGTCGAGCAGATCATGACCTGGGGTGCGCCGGTGACTGTGCTGCCGGAAACTACCATCGGCGACATGGTGGACATCATTCAGCGCTACGGCTTCGAGGGCTATCCGGTGGTCGAAACCAACGCCAGAGACGCCAACGGTCGGGCGGCGGCGCGGCTCGACCAACTGCGCGGCATCATCACGCGGCGTCAGGTCGATCGCGCGCAACAGCACGGCCTGGCTGCCCACTCTGTCCAACGCTACATGCACACGGGACAGGTGGCGGTGACGCCGCAGCACACGGTGAGCGAGCTGCAACGGGTGATGATCGAGTCGGGCTGGGGCCAGATTCCCGTCATCGACCCGGAAACGCAAGAGATCATCGGTATCGTCACGCGCACCGACTTGATCAAACTGTGGGGCGAACCGCCCCAGGCGCGGCGCCGCGAGGAGATCGCCCTGCGCATGGAGTCGGCCTTGCCCGAGCCGCTGCTGGTCCTTCTGCGCGTGGCAGGCGTAGCCGCTGAGGAGCTCAAGTTCCCGCTGTATGCCGTCGGCGGCTTCGTGCGCGACCTGTTGCTGGGCCGCCCAAACTTCGACGTGGACTTGGTGGTCGAAGGAGACGCCATCAAGCTGGCGCGGCTGCTGGCCAAGCGCTATGGCGGGCGGGTGCGCAGCCATAGCCGCTTCGGCACTGCCAAGTGGGTGCTGCCGACCCCGGAAGAGATTACGGCCGGATTGCTCGGCAAGGGCGATGAAGTCGGTCTGGCGTACCGCACGGCCCTCGCCCAAGACGGCAGCCAGTCGACGAAATTGCCGGCCACGTTGGATTTTGTCACGGCGCGCACCGAGTTCTACGCCGAGCCATCGGCCCTGCCCACGGTCGAGCATGGTTCTATCAAGCTCGACCTGCACCGCCGTGATTTCACGATCAACACGCTGGCCATCCGGCTCAATCCCAGCGCGTGGGGCCAGCTCTTGGACTTCTACGGCGGCGAGCGCGACCTGCGCGAGGGGTTGGTGCGCGTCCTCCACACGCACAGCTTCGTCGACGACCCGACGCGCATCCTGCGCGCCGTGCGTTTCGAGCAACGTTTCGGCTTTCGCATCGAGCAGCGCACCCTGGAACTGATCGAGAACTCGCTCGACCTGCTGGCCAAGGTCACGCCGGCGCGAGTGCGCCACGAGCTGGAGCTGATCCTGGGCGAGGACGAGCCGGAGCAGGCCTTGCAACGGCTGGACTGCCTGGGGGTGACGCCGACCATCCACCCCGCCTTGCAGGCCGACGCCTGGCTGGTGGAGCGCTTTGCGCGCCTGCGCGCGGCTTTGGCCACCCAACCGCCGCCGCAGCCCATCGAGCGCCTCTATTTTGCCATCTGGACTTACCGCCTTGACCAGCGCCAGCTCGCCGAGTTGTTCAAGCGTCTGCATCCCAGACGAGACACCATCGACCTGCTGGAGAACTTACACGCGCTTAAAGAGCGAGCGGCGGAACTAGAGCGGCCCGACCTGACGCCGAGCGCCATCGTCCACCTCCTGCAGCCGGCCAGCGCTGCCAGCCGTTTCCTGCTGTCCATCGTCACGGAGTCGCCCGTGGTGCGCGAGCGGCTTGACCTGTACGAACGGCAACTGCGCCACGTGCGACCGCGCCTAGACGGCATTGCGCTGCGCCAGATGGGCGTGCCCCCCGGCCCGATTTACCGCCAAATCCTGGACGCCACCCGCGACGCTTGGCTGGACGGCAAGCTCAACGATGAAACCGAGGAACGCGCCTTGGTCGAGCAGTTGTTGGCCGCCGCGGCGGTGTAGAGGTTGGATTGCGCTCCTTCAAGCGACATCCGACGATGACCGCCTGCTCTCATGTCGCCCGGACCGACCGCGGCCCATGCTCACGTCGTCCCTGATGCCTTATGCCTCCCATCGCCATCATCGGCGTAGCGCAAGAACTAGCCAGCCTGGAGCCTCGCGTGACTGCCTTGCGCAGCCTGGACACGCCATGGGGTCGACTGATCACAGGGCGCTGGCAGAAGAGCACCGTTGAGGTTGTGCTCGCCGCCGTCGCCGTGGGCAAGGTCGGCGCTGCGATGGGCGTGCAAGCGGTGATCGAGACCGTTCAGCCTCGTCTCGTGCTGAACTGCGGTTCGGCCGGCGCACTGGCGCCGGATCTGCACGTGGGCGATATCGTCGTGGGCGATCCGGTGGCGGCGCATGATCAGGGGATCTTTCTTCCCCTGGACCTGGCCAGTCGTCGTCGCGGCTACCGATCGGATGGCTTCCTGGCGCTTGGCAGCACCCTCCCACGTGGCCGACGGCGCAGCTTTCGTCCGGCGCCAGCGCTGTTGCAGTTGGCCACCCGCGCAGCCAAGCACCGCAGCGAGCTGCGCTGCCACGTTGGCTCCGTTGTTACCGGCGACCAAATCATCTGGCAAGACGCGACCCGGCTTTGGCTGCGCCAGACCTTTGTTGCGTTGGCTGTGGACACCGAAAGCGCAGCCGTTGCCCAGGTGGCGCACTGCCACGGCGTGCCGTGGCTGGTCATTCGCGGTATCAGCGACGCCGCCGACAGCGCAACCGCTTTCGACTACACGCCCCTGCTCGCTTATGAGGAAGACAGCCCGCCTAGGCGACTGAGGCAGTGGTCGCACATACTTAACCTGGCGCTCACTGACCCTCGCGCCATACGCCACATCGAACGCTTGCGCAGCGGCGTGCGACAGGCAATGACGAGCGTGGCAACCTTATTAGACGCGTTGCTGCCGCTGATAGCCCTGGAGAAACCGGAGTAGTTGGCAACAGCGACGAGCTTCCATTCGTTGTGGCGCCGCAACTATTCAGCCCTAGGTGCCGGGCACTTAAGGCTGCGCTGGCCAGGGGGTCTGCAGAGCCGGCTCAAGCTGTAAACCGGTCGCAAGTGCCCGGCACCTGAATAGTTACGTGGCGCCGTTGATCTAAACTCACGAGGAGGTGCAGGCAATGCAAGCCATCACGCGTGACTTGCGCATGGTATGGAATGCGCTCTTCCTACAGCATGACGCTTACGAGGAAATGCGCCAGGACAACAACCCCTTTGTGGAGGGGCTGTTCATCCTGGTGGTCCTCGGCGTGGTTCTAGGACTGGTAGGAGTTGTAGGCGCGACGTTGCAGTGGGCGAGTAGCCCCAACCTCAACGAGCTGCAGGCCGTCATCTTGAGCAACTTGCAGCGCATGCAATGGTGGGAGCTTGCGCAGCAGTCGTCCCCTGAGTTTGTCCCGATGTTCCAGCAGTTTTGGGACGGCATCTGGCAAGTGATCGCCGGCGTCGCCCCCACCCCGGCCGGTTCGCTGGCCGGCATCATCACTCGGCCGCTGGGCTTGATCGTCAACTGGCTGGTCTTCGGCCTGCTGGCGTATGTCATCGCCCGGCTGCTGGGCGGTAAGGGTACGTTGAATCAGACCCTGGGCACGACGGCCCTGGCCGCTGCGCCGCAACTGCTCAACCTGTTCGGCGCGCTGCCGTTCGTGGCTGTGGCCGGCATCGGCACCTGGACCATGCTATGTCGTTACATGGCCATCCGCACCACGCATGACCTGACGTGGCCAAGGGCAGTCTGGGCGACGATTCTGCCGCCGCTCATCCTCGGCCTGATCATCGCCTTACTCAGCTTTGTCGCCACCTTCGTTTTTAGCGCGATGATCGCAGCCTTGATTGCAGGAGGACAATGACCATGAACGAGACCATCGCTCTGTTGCGCGGCGCACTCCTGCTGGATCAGTCCACTTTCGAGCGTCTGCGCGACTCCAAGAACGCCATGCGCACCGGCGTGATCCTGCTGTTGGTCGTCTTCCTCGTCGCAGGCAGCCTGCAATTCGTTGTCGACCTGGCCAACAACTTGCGGCCTTTCACAGCCAGCGAAGCCGCCGATGTGCAGCAGGAGATGCGTCAAGCCATGGAAACCTGGCTGCAGTTCATGCCGCAAGATGAGTTCAGCCAACAGTTCATCGATCAGTTCCTGCAAAACCTCAACGCCGGTCTGAACATGGCTGTGGACATCGAGAACATCGCCACGCCGCTGCCGCGCGGCGTCAGCCGCTTCTTCCAGACGTTGGGCGGCTGGCTAAGCCAGCCCTTGGCACGGCTGGCGGCTTTCCTGGCCTATGGCATCTGGGTGTTGCTGTTTGCCAAGCTGTTGGGCGGCAACGGCGGCGTCGACCGCTTCTTCGGCGTCACCGCGCTCTACAGCGTCCCCAACTTGCTGGGGTTCTTTGGCCCAGTTCCCCTCATCGGCTCGCTGCTGGGCTTCGTGGGCATGGTGTGGGGCTGGGTGGTCTACGTCAAGGCTGTCCAGGTAACCCAGCGCTTCGACGTGGGCAAGGCGCTCCTGGCCGCGGCCCTGCCGGCGCTGATCCTGATAGTGCTGGCTCTCCTGCTGCTCATGCTCGTGACGATCACAATCCTGGCGACCGCTGCCGGATCGTCGTGACATCGTCAGCCGTGGGCGCAGGGCGCGCAGAGTCTTGTGTGCAACGGTGTCTGCGCACCCCGCTGAAGCGGCAAGTCGGTCAAGATTCCTGAGGCCCGGCGCCTGTGGAATTGCCGAGGTTTCCCGAAGCCTCGAAGCGCTTGCGGCGGGCCTGATAGTCCTCCCACGTTTCGATGCCCATCGGCCTTGGCTGGTCGATGGGCATTTTTTGCACCGCTGCGCCGTAGTGCGCGATCAGCGACCGGCCGCCCGCATCCCCGCGCAGTGTCCTCAGCTCGACGAACGTGCTGCAATCGAACAGCACGGGGTTGCCGCGCTGGCCGTCGGCGTAGATCGGCGCGACGATGGGCGCCAGGCTGCGCCGATGGGCCTGCACCAGGGCGTCGATGGCTTCCGCCGTCACGTCGGGCTGGTCGGCCAGGAGAAAGACGACAGCCGCCGTATCGGGCGCCAACGCGGCCAGGGCCGCCTGCACACTGCTGCTCTGGCCGCTTTGCCATTGGGGATTGAACACGCAGCGCGCCGGCCGGTTCGCCAACGCAGCAGCCACGGCGTCGGCCTGATAGCCTGTCACCACCAGCACCTCGTCCAGCGTTGCGGCGGACAGCGCCGTTTCCACCACCCGGCCAACCAACGTGTTGCCCTCGCCCCACGGCAGCAACTGCTTGGGCGTATTGCCGCCGAAGCGCGCAGCCCGGCCGGCGGCCAACACCACCCCCGCCACGCGACCGTGCACCTCATCCACCGGCTCGGAGGCCCGTGCGCTGCCGATCAAGACGGCGCCGAAGCGCGTCGGGCGGTCAGAATGCAGCACCAGCCGTGCGATCTGGCGCGCCGCCGCCAGCCGGGCGTCGGCCTCAGCCGGCAACTGCGCCTCGTCTGCGGCAAGGTTGAGGAAAAGCGCAACCTGCGCGCCGTCCGGAACACCTTTCAGCCCGCCTTGTGGATGCGCCAACAGACGCGCGATGGCCGGCTCTGTGAGTGGATCGCCTGGCGACAAACCGCTCAGCGCCGCCGCCAGCTCTGGCCGATGCACGGCGCGCTCGTCCAGCGGCTGCCCAACCGCTGCCATGCCCGCCACGACGATCACCTGCGTGGCGCAGGCCGGCACGACCGGCTCGTGGCTGGCCGGCGCCTTCAGCGGCCGCTCGCGGCTGCCGTCGGCCTCAACGACGACCGCATCCACATCCGGCAGCGCCGCCAGCCGGCACACTACTTCCGGCGCCAGGCCACGCACCTTGCCCGGCTCGGCCGCCGGCCCTGCTGCTGCCAACACCTGCCGATAGCCGCGCAGCGACGTAGGCAGCTCACCGGCCAGCACCTGCGGGTCAGCCGCGATCAGCGCAAAGGGCGCCCGGTCAACCTGTTGCGACCACAGCTTGGTGGTCGCGGTCAGCAGCACCTGTTGGCCGGCAGCAGCCAGCTCCGCGCCCAGGCGGAAGAGCAGAGTGGACTTGCCTCCTGCGCCGGTGAGAGCAATGATGGGCTTGGGGTGGTCAGACGACGCCAAACGGAGAGCGTTGCGCAACAACATAGCGGCGATCTCTTCTCCTGTCTCTTTAGCGGGGTCGTGATACACGTTGACAGTCGGAACTCGTGACTTTTCAAGTGCCCGGCACCCAGGGCTGATTAGTTGCCGGAACTCTAGCATACAATAGAAGAACGGCAAAGATCGCCGAGCCGCCTACCCGAGCATCGACAGCGCGCAGCAGTTGCTGGCCAAAGCGACGTGCCCAGGCGATCACAGCTTTGCTGAGCAGATCCGCTGCGCAAGGCCAAAGCAGCGGGCAGAGGTTGTGGACCAGCAAGCCGCCTGGACTGTTCAGGCGCCTCCCTGGTTTTCTTGCATTTTGTCGTTTCGAGCGGTGACGTGATACACTGCGCCCACATGTCGTCGCTCAGGAGTTCCTCGTGACCAAACGCTTCATCATCGTGGCCGGCAACATCGGCGCCGGCAAAACCTCGATCACCGAGCGCATTGCGGCCCGGCTGGGCTGGCGTGCAGCCTACGAGTCGGTAGCCGATAACCCCTACCTGGCCGACTTCTACGCCGACATGCGCCAGTGGTCCTTCCATTTGCAGGTCTTCTTCCTGGGCCACCGCGCCCAACAGCACCTGGCCCTCGCCAACGATCCCCAGTCGGCCATCGCCGATCGCAGCATCTACGAGGACGCTCACATCTTCGCTCGCGCCTTGCACCACCTGGACAACCTGAGCGAGCGCGACTACCGGTCCTATCGCACGGTGTTCGACCTGGTGGTCGCCAGTCTGCCGCGGCCCGATCTCTTGATCTACCTCAAGGCGCCCGTGCCTGTGCTGTTGGACCGCATCCGGCGCCGCGGCCGCGCCATCGAGAGCGGCATCACCGGCGAGTACCTGGCGCTGCTCGAATCGTTCTACGACGAGTGGCTGCAGAGCTTTGACCTCTGTCCCGTGCTGACGATCCAAACCGACGACCTGGACTTCGTGCACAAGCCCAAACACCTGGAGATCGTCGTGCAGCGCATCCAGGACATGCTGGCCGGCCGCGAGGACATCGTGTTTCCCGCCGCCAACAACGGCGCTTGAGCAACGCAGCAACACAAAGGAAAGCGCCATGGAACCCGACAAGGTGCAGACTGTGGTGAGCCTGGCCAAGCTGCTGCTGGACGAAGAGCGGCTCAAGATCATCGGCTGCCTGGCCGTCCGGCCGCGCACGGTCAAGGAACTGGCCGCCGAGCTAGGGCTGCGCGAGGGCGCAGCGGGGCGCCATGTCGCCGGGCTGGCGGCGGGCGGGCTGGTGCGGCCTCGGCCAGGAGGCGACGCGGCGCAGTATGAGCTCGACGCGGCCGCCATTCAGACGTTGAAGCGCGACCTGTTTGCCGGCGAGCCAGGGGTGCCGGCCGCCGAGCTGGACCAAACGGAACGGGTGCTGCGCAACTTTCTGGACGGCGAGCGGCTCAAAGAGATCCCTGCCAGCCACGCCAAGCGTCAGGTGATTTTGGCCTGGCTGGTCGCCAAGTTCGAGCCAGGTGTCAGGTATCCGGAGCGGGAGGTCAACGCGATCATCGCCCGCCATCACCCCGACTACGCCTCGCTGCGCCGCTACCTGGTGGACGCCGGCTTGATGCAGCGCGCAGGTGGCGTGTATTGGCGCGTGGAGCAGCGCAGTCTATGACCGATCCGCGCAGCCTGTACCTGGACCACGCGGCTTCTGCCTGGCAGCGGTCCACCGCAAAGCCGTGACTCGCTCACGGCAGATCAAACCACAGATACCCCTGATTGGCAACGACGGCATCCCTATCCGCGACGAGATCGAGCTGGAGGCATGGCCATACGACCTTCGAGGTTTTCGGGAACCTCGAAGGTCTGACCTTGAGCTGTGGCCGGTCTCTCCGGGATGGTTCCCAATCTCCCGAACGAGCCACGCCGGAGATCACTATGTCAGACGAAAACACCGATGTCAAGAAGAACGCCACTCAAGATGACGAACCGGAGTTGCCGATGCCCTGGCAGCAGGTTCAGTCGGCCATCTGGCTGATCGGATTGGCCATCCTGTTTTGGCAGGACTGGTTCTGGCCGGGCATCCTGGTCCTATCGGCCATCAGTGGCCTGACCCATGCACTGATGTGGTGGGTCATCAAGCGCCAGGCGGAGCAGCGCCAGGCCACGCAGCGGCGCACCGACTGGCTGCCCAGCAAATGCCCCCACTGCGGCGCGCCGCTGAGCGTCTCGACTGTGCAGTGGACCGGCACAGAAAGCGCTGATTGCCCCTACTGCAGTGCGCATCTGAGGCCGGCTACACCGACCGGCTAGCCAACCAGGTGAGCACGGCCTCCAACACCCCCCCAGCAATCGCCAGCGACTTATCAGAGATCGTAAAGCAATAGCGGGGTTCGGCGCGCGCGTCCAGGTCGCCGATCTTCATGCCGGTGTACACCGCCACGCTGGGATGCACGATGCCACGCAGCACGCCGTCAAAGGGCGCTACGAGCGGCGCGCCGTTCACACGCGCGATGAGCTGGCCTTCGTGGACGCGCTCGCCGATGTGCGCATGGGCCTGGACGTGACCGTCGGCCGGCGCGCGCAGCACCCGGGCCCCGCGGTAGCCGCCGATCTCCCCCGGCACCTTGGTATCCGGCTCGGCCGGCCCCTGCCAGATCACCCGCCCCAGGTCGTGGCCGCGGTTGGTCTCGACGACCGCATGGCAATCCAGCCCGGCGATGAAGCCCGGCCCTAGCGCAATCACCAGCGGCGCGTCGTCGATGGTCGTGCCGGTATTCACCTTGGCCATGATGGCGTCCACCAGCACCGCAGGGCGCAGCTCAGCCCGACAGGCCGCAGCCGGATCGACCAGCACGGGGATGACGCCCTCGGCCAGCAGCCGCCGCGCCTCGTCAACATCGGCCGCGCGGCGCGCGCGCGTGCCCTGCACAAAGGTCTCGCCGGCAAACACGGCCTCGGCGAAGGCCACCGTGCGGCGCACCACCAGCGGCGCGGCCAGCTCTGTCATGATCACAGGAAAGCCGCACTGATGCAGCCGCCAGGCCACACCGCTGGCCAGGTCGCCGGCGCCGCGCACCAGCACATGCCAGTCTTCAGGAACAGCGATACTGTTCACAGCAATTCCAGGAATTCAGCGGCGCTCAACCCTGCCTGCCGGATGATTGCTCGCAGCGTGCCGCGGTCGAGCACGCGGTGGTTCGGCACTACAACCTGAGCAAATGGATCGTCGCGGCGCATCACCATGTGGCTACCGGTCTGTCGCTTGAGATAGAATCCCACACGAGTCAACGCCTGCGCGCAGTCCCATCCTGAGATCTCAGGCAGCTTGCTCATACGGCAACCGCCAGCAGATCGAAGTGTTCTTCAGGCACCGGCAACCCGTCTTCCTCCAACGCCTCCACGTATAGATCAATTGCTTCTTTAATGTTGCGAATTGCTTCCTCACGGGTCATGCCTTGACTGATGCAGCCCGGCAGACTTGGGCATTCCGACACCCAGAAACCATCCTCGCCTCGGTACACAATTACTTGGCGCATCGTTTTCCTCCGAACGCAACGTTATCTTGTTTGGCTTTGTAACCCGCGCCACACCCGCTCCGGCGTCAGCGGGATCTCGTCGAACCAGACGCCGGTGGCATCGCGCACGGCGGCAACGATGGCCGGCGCTGTGGGGATGAAGGGCATCTCGGCCATGCCGCGCGCGCCCAACGGGCCCTGCGGGTCGGGATACTCCAGGATCACCGGCTTGACCTGCGCCACGTCCACTACGGTGGGGATCAGGTAGGTGCTGAGCTGATCGGTCAGCACGCGGCCGTTGGCCTCGATGAAGTTCTCTTGCGTGGCCCAACCCACCGACTGCGCCACTGCGCCCTCGATCTGGCCCTCCACCTGCTGCGGGTTGACGGCCGTGCCCACGTCGTTGACCGAGATCACGCGCAGCACATGGACGTGGCCGGTGTCGGGGTCCACCTCCACCTCGGCGGCCTGCGCGCAGTAGCCGTAGGTGATGTTGGGGTCGGCCGCGCCGGTGTCGTGATCGTAGGGCGTGGTGGGCCGGGGCACGTACTCGAAGTGGGCGATGGCAGGCCGCTCCTCGTCTTGCCACTTGGCCAGGGCCTGTTCGGCCGCGCCCTTGACCGCATTGCCGGCCATGAAGGTCATGCGGCTGGCCGAAACGCTGCCGCTGTTGCGGGTCTCGGCCGTGTCTTGCAGGATCAGCTCGATGCGTTCCAAGGGCAAGCCCAGCGTTTCGGCCGCCATCTGGGCGATCACCGTGTGCGCGCCCTGGCCGACCTCGGCCGCAGCGTGGCGCACCACGGCCCGTTCGATCTCCGCGGCGCCGTACAGCTCCACCGTGGCGTGGCACACGTCGCGAAAACCCAGGCTGAAACCGACGTTCTTGAAGCAGCAGGCCACCCCGCGGCCGCGCAGGCGGCGGTCGGTGGAGGCGTCGAGGGAGGTGCGGAACCCGGAAGAATGGTTAACGGTTAACGGTGAAAGGTTAATGGTTAATGGCGGCGAGTCTGTGCTGGTGGATGATGACATCTCGCTGGCGAGGCGCCGCAGGACGGGGTCGATGGTGACGCCGGGGGGGACGGGGCTGCGCGTGGCCAAGATGGAGCCTTCCTGCCAGCAGTTGCGCAGGCGGAACTCGACCGGGTCCAGCCCCAACGCCTCGGCCAGCTTGTTCATCTGCATCTCGGCGATGAAGTGGCCCTGCGGCCCGCCAAAGCCGCGGAACGCGCCGCTGGGCACGTGGTTGGTGTAGACGGCGCGGCCGTTGACCCACTGGTGGGGGCACTGATACGGCCCCAGCGAGGCCAGCAGCGCGTTGCCCAGCACCTTGGTCGAGGTGTAGGCGTAGGCGCCGGCGTCCAGGCTGAAGTCGTTCTGCTGCGCCACCAGAATGCCGTCCTTGGTCGCGCCCCAGCGCGCATGAGCCAGCATGGGATGGCGCTTATGGTGGCCGATGATCGACTCGCGACGGCTCCAGATGATCTTGATCGGCCGGTTGACGCCGCGCTGGTGCAGCCGCCAGGCCGCCAGGGCCAGGATGATCTGCACCGACATGTCCTCGCGGCCGCCGAACGCGCCGCCCACGGCCGGGTAGCGCACCACCACCTGCTCCTCCGGCAGGGCCAGGGCGGTCGCGATCTGCTGGCGGTCCTTGTGCACCCACTGGCCGCCCACCTCCACCACCACCCGGCCTTGTTCGTCGATGTAGCTGACGCCGGCCTCCGGCTGCAGGTAGGCGTGCTCCTGCGCGCCGGTGCGGTAGGTATGCTCGACAATCACGTCGGCCTGGCTGAAGCCCTCTTCGATATCGCCGCGGCGGATGTGGTACTCCAACAGCACATTGCTGCCCTTGCTGGGGTGCAACAGCGGCGCATCAGGCTGCCGCGCGGCCTGCACATCGTCCACCCAGGGCAGGTCTTCCCAGTCCACCCGGATCAGCGGCAGCGCGGCCGCGGCTTGGGCCTCGGTCTCGGCCACGACGATGGCCACCTGGTCGCCGATCCAGCGCACGCGGTCGGCGTCGGGCACGCCATCGGCCGCGTCCGGGCCGCACAGCACCGGCTGATCGACCACGTTCAGGCCGTAGCCGTTGAAGGGCACGTCGGCCGCCGTGAACACACCCACCACGCCCGGCGCGGCTTCGGCTGCGCGCGTGTCGATCGACCGGATACGAGCGTGCGGCCGCTCGGCAAATAACACCTTCATCCACAGGGTGTCGGGCCGCTCGATGTCGCCGGGGAACAGCGCGGCGCCGGTGACCTTATCTCTTGCGTCGATGCGGGAAATGGAACTGCCTACTGCGCGCATGGTTGGTTCCTTGTGAAAGGGGTAGACGAGGAAACGAGTAGACAAGGCAAAAGGATGCGTGCCCTTGTCTACTTCTTCCTTGTCTACTTGTCTACTTGTCTACCTGCTTGCTTGCCTTCTCAATCGCCGCCACGACCTTGGCATAGCCGGTGCAGCGGCACAGGTTGCCGGCCAGGGCCTGTTGGATGTCGGCCAGGGAGGGGTCAGGCCGCTCGTGCAGCAGCATGGCGCCGGACATCAGCAGGCCGGGCGTACAATAGCCGCACTGCACCGCGCCCTCGGCGATGAAAGCCGACTGGACCGGGTGCAGGTCGCCGTTGCGGGCCAGCCCTTCCACCGTCACCACGTCGCAGCCGGCGGCGCGCTCGGCCGGCACCAGGCAGGCCATCACGGCCAGGCCGTCCAGCCAGACCGTGCAGGCGCCACACTCGCCCTCGGCGCAGCCCTCCTTCACGCCGGTCATGTGCCCATCCTCGCGCAGCGCGCGCAGCAGGGTCTTGCCCGCCGCGTTTTCCAGGGTTGTAGGATGGCCGTTGAGGGTGAGGGTGATCGGTGAACGGTGATCGGTGAACGGTGAACGGTGAACGGTGGCGGGTAAATGATCACTGATTACCGATAACCGATCACCGTTTACCGGAAACCGGAGCAGGACGGGGTTGGCGGGCCAGCTAGCGCGCTCGGTGCCGGCGCGCAGTTGGCGCAGGGCACGCTCGACCAGCACGCGCACCATGGCGCGGCGGTAGTCGGCGCTGGCGCGCAGGTCGTCGATGGGGCGGGCGGCCTGGGCGGCCAGCTCAGCGGCCGCGGCGATGCTGGCGTCGTTCAGGGTCTGGCCGACAAGGCTGGCCTCAGCCACCTCGACGCGCACGATGGTGGGGGCCACGGCGCCCAGGGTGATGCGGGCGCGGGCCACCCTCCAGTTCCCCGGAAACTTGAAGTTTCCGGGGAACTGGAGGAACTCAGGGAACTCCACGACCACCGCCACATTCACCAGCGAGATCGCTTGGGCGCGGCGCAGGCCCAGCTTGATGAACGCGCCGCGGGCGTGGGCCGGCAGACCGCGCAGGTGGACGGCGACCAGCAGCTCGTCCGGCTGCATGGCGGTGCGACGCACGCCCAGGAAGAACTGGTCAAAGGGGAGGCGGCGTTCCCCACGCTGCTGGCTGGCCAGGGTCACCGCGCCGTCCAGCGCCCAGAGGGGGGTGATGGTGTCGTTGGCCGGGCTGGCAGTGATCAAGTTGCCGGCCACGGTGCCGCGGTTGCGGATCTGCGGCGCGCCGACCTCCCAGCATGCCTGGGCCAGCGGAAAGGCGCGCTCCACCAGCAGCGACGAGGCCACCACGTCGTTGTGCGTCACCAAGGGGCCAAGGGCGATCTCGTCCCCATCGACGCTGATGCCGTCTAGCCCTGCCACGCGGGTGATGTCGATCAATATCTGCTGGCGGCGCACCCCGCGCTCCAGCTCGATGAGCAGATCGGTGCCGCCGGCGATGACGCGCGCTTGCTCGCCGTGCTGGCTTAGCAGGGCCAGCGCCTCAGACAACGTTGTCGGTTGGTAGTAGGTATGCCACATGGTTTGGTCTCAGCTAGGAGTCGTGTCGGGTACCGAATGTCTTCCCATGACAGGCTGCCGGAAAGGTGCACCGTGATGCTCGGGGCCGTGTGACTTCAGATGGTCGCCACGGCATCACCGACGCGAATCACGCCGCTCTCGACGACGCGGGCCATCACGCCGACGCGGCCGATCACGGCGTCGGGCATGCGCGGGTCGAGCGCAGTCAACTTGTAGCAAGGCTCGCGCAGGCGCACCACCTCGACCTCGGCCTCCAAGCCGATACGCAGGCGCGTTCCTGCGGGCAGGGCGGTCAAGTTGACGCCGCTGACGATCAGGTTCTCGCCCAGCACGCCGGGGCCGGTGGGATAGCCCTCAGCAGCCAACATGCGCAGCATCTCCTGATCCATCATGTTCAAGTTGCGATTGGGATGTCCGCCCTTGCGGTCGCCTTCGATGCCGTAGCCGGCCACGAGGATAGCTTCGGCCAGGGCTTTGCGGTTATAGCTGCCCGGCTGCGGGCTGTAGACGATGCTCACTAGGTTGCCGTGGGTTGGCATAGGCAATCCTTTCGCGCGCAAGTGAAGCACACTGCAGCAGAGGTTGTGCTGTCAGGATATCCGCTTCGGGCGTTCCTGTCAAGAAAGGGCGCATCCCCCCAGACGATCCCGCACAGCGTTGACAGTTTACTACCGGCATGATAAACTGCTGCCCAGCAACAGGGCTTCTTGTTGCCAACCGGCAGGGCGATTCTTCGCAATCGCCCTGCCGTGGCCATATGAGGTGAACGTGTGATGAACGAGATGAGCGCAGTCCACGGCGTGTACGGCCTCCGGCAGCACGCTGCGTTCGTGCTGTTGCCCGGCTGCAGCGTCGACATCAACGCTCGTTTTACTGCGGGAGAGCAGGTAGCAGCCGATGAGTGACTTGAGCCAGCTGCGGCCCGGCGAGCGCGCCACCATCTGCGAGGTAGGCGGCCACGGCGCGTTGCGCCGCCGGCTGCTCGACATGGGCGTGGTGCCGGGCGCCGAGGTGGAAGTCGTGCGCGTGGCCCCACTCGGCGATCCGGTGGAGTACATGATCAAAGGCTACCGGCTTTCGCTGCGGCGCAGCGAAGCTGCGCGGGTCGCGGTGGAAGCTCTGCCGTGCGCCGCCTGCCCCGAACGGCGACACTGCCACAAACGTCGCCGCGGGTGGAGGCGGTGGTTCGCCTGGCTGGAACCCCCAACCGCCGACGGCTCGGCCCGCCGTAACAACGACGCACCAGACTCTGCGGGCAACGCCGCCCAAGAACGACGCAATGGCGACGAACGTTAAGCATCGCGATCGCCCGGTTGTGGTGCTGGCCGGCAACCCCAACGCCGGCAAGAGCACCGTGTTCAACGCGCTCACCGGCGCGCGGCAACACGTGGGCAACTGGCCGGGCAAGACGGTGGACGTCAAGTCGGGCACGGCGCGCTGGAACGGCACAGAGGTCACCCTGGTCGACCTACCGGGCACGTACAGCCTGAGCGCGCACTCATTTGAAGAGGTGATCGCCCGCGATTTCATCCTGGAGGAGCGGCCCGACGTGGCCATTGTCGTCGCCGACGCCACCAACCTGGAGCGTAACCTCTACCTGGTGGTGCAGGTTCTGGAGTTGGGCGTGCCCACGGCGTTGGCCCTGAACATGATGGACCTGGCCGAGGCTGAGGGCACAGTGATCGACGTCGACTTGCTCAGCCGCTTGCTCGGTATTCCGGTTGTGCCCACGGTGGGCACGCGGCGGCAGGGCTTGCAGGATCTGCTGCACAAGGCTGTCGCCGAAGCCCAGCCGCAGCCCAAGATCGTGGACTACGGCGATGAGATCGAGCAGGATCTGGCGCGACTGGAGCCGCAGGTGATCGAGCTGCTGCAACCGGCTGCCCCGCGCCACACAACGCTGAAACTCCTGGAAGGCGACAAGCTCGTCGATCAGACGCTCGGAACATCGCCGGCCGCTGAGGCGCTGCGTCGCCAGGCGCGCGCGGCCGCCGGGCGCATCCAGGCGCTCTACGGCGACGACCCCGAGCTGTTGATCGCCGATCGGCGTTATGGGTTTGTGCACGGGGTGGCGCACCAGGTCATCAAGCGCAGTCGCGGGCAGCAACGCAGCCTGACCGACCGCATCGACGATGTGGTGGCCAACCGTGTGCTGGGCTTGCCGATCTTCCTCGGGTTGATGGCGCTCGTCTTCAAGCTGACCGCCGACGCCTCGGCGCCCTTCGTGGACTGGATCGACGCCACGGTCAACGGCGTGGCGGCCAACTGGGTGACTGCGCTGCTGACGCGCCTGGCCGCGCCGGCCTGGCTGATCTCGCTGCTGGTTGACGGCGTCATGGCGGGCGTAGGCGGCGTGCTGATGTTCCTGCCCGTGCTGCTGGTGCTCTACTTCTGCCTGGCCATCCTGGAAGACAGCGGCTACATGGCGCGAGCAGCCTTCGTGATGGACCGGTTGATGCACCTGCTGGGCCTACACGGCAAGTCCTTCATTCCGCTGATCGTCGGCTTCGGCTGCAACGTGCCCGGCGTCCTCGCCACCCGCACCCTGGAAAACCGCCGTGATCGCATCCTCACCGGCCTGCTGGTGCCGCTGATGTCTTGCGCAGCGCGGCTGCCGGTGTACGTGATCTTTGCCGCCGCCTTCTTCCCGCAACACACGACCGCTGTCGTCTTTGGCCTGTACCTACTAGGCATCGCGCTGGCGGTGCTGTCGGGCCTGGTGTTCCGGCGCACGCTGTTCGCCCAGACAGCCGACTCGCTGTTTGTGCTGGAGTTGCCACCCTATCGCCTGCCCACGCTGCGCGGCCTGCTCACCCACATGTGGCGCCACAGCGAAGAGTTCGTGCTCAAGGCCGCCACGGTGATCCTGGCTGCATCGATCATCGTCTGGGCGCTGCTCAACCTGCCCATCGGCGTGCAAAACGCTGAGGAAAGCCTGTTTGGCCGCGCCGCCGGCCTGGTCGCGCCGGCGTTCACGCCGTTAGGCTTCGGCAACTGGGAGGCCGCGGGCTCACTAGCTACCGGTCTGGTGGCCAAGGAGGTGGTGGTCAGCAGCATGAGCGTGATCTACTTGGGCAGCGAAGGCGCGCCGACGCCTGAGCCAGTCGACCTGGCTGTCGACCTGCGCGGCATCGTGGTCGGTCTGGGCCAAGCGCTCGTCGACTCCGTCCGCATCGTGCTGAGCATTGTCCCCGGCGTCGATCTAGCGGCCGCCGAGCCACCGCAGGCGGACACCGCCCTCAGCCAGGCCCTCCAGACCCACTTCACGCCTGCGGCGGCGCTGGCCTTCCTGGTCTTCGTGCTGCTCTACGCCCCCTGCGTCGCCACCCTGGCCGCGCTCAAGGCCGAGTTCGGCAGCCGCTGGATGGCCTTCAGCTTCATCTACCTGCTCATCCTGGCCTGGCTCGCCGGCCTAGTGACCTACCAGGTCGCAGGCTGGCTGATCACAGGGTAACCGCTAGGCGGTATTCGGCAATCAGCCCCCAACCTCCGCTCACCGTTCATCGTTCACCGTTCACCGCCCACCGCCCACTATGCTCCGCCAGCTCCTTGCCATCTTCCATCAAACACCGGGCCCCATCAGCCTCGATTTGCTGGCTGCGCAGCTCGACCTGGAACGTCCTACGCTGCAAGGCATGCTGGACGAACTGGTGCGGCTGGGCCGGCTGGTGCGCGTCGAGAGCCGCGCCGGAGCGTCGTGCGCCGCCTGCGGTTACAAGAACGGCTGTCCATACGTGCTAGCCGGCACCGGCGCCTACTACGCTCTGCCGGAGATGATCGCCGACGACCGCGAGTCGTGCCAATCGTTCATGCGCTGGGCCCCGCGATGACCGCTGCCAATGGCCGAGCAGGCATGCCCAGCCGCCCGCAGCACCTCGTCGGGCGGAATTGTTGCGGTAGCGCCGCAAGGAGAACAAACCGATGACAGATCGCACCACCCCACGCGTTGGTGTTGTTGGCTTAGGCAACATGGGCACGGCTATTGCCAATCTGGTCGCTGTCAACGGCCACGACGTGATCGGCTGGGAGTACAACCTGTGGAGCGTTATCCACGGCCGCTACGAGCCGGAGCGGTTCATCTACTCCTTCATCCGCAACTTCGTCGATTGATCGCCGGCTCGCACCTCTCAGCGCCGCCTACAGCGCGCCAGTTTGCCTACGTCGGCGCAACTCACTATAATCTCCCCACCGTCGATCGCTCGTCGAGCGCTCTTTGTTCACCAACAGCTCACATGCCCCGAGGTATTGCCCCATGCCAGGCGCCATCGATTGGTCGTTCATTCTCACGCTGTTTGTCATCCTGGTTGCCACGTTGATCGGCTCCTATTTGCGTTCGTCGCGCAAGGACCGCTGTCTGCAAGACTTCGATGGCTTTCACGTGACCGTCGAACGCAAGAACAACCGCGTGATCTGGGGCTTCATGCACCTCTTCCCGACCGGTTTTGACCTCACCTACCGCGCCGACGTGCAGGATGAGCGGCACATCGAGACCAGCTACATCTTCTACAGGGACGAGTTCAACGACATTCAGGCCATCTACCGCCACGCGCGCGATCTAGATGCCGAGGCGCAGAAGCGGCGAGCGCGCGACCTGCAGCGCGCGTTTCATCCCAGCATCGTGCGCCGTCTGCGCCGCGCCTTTCGCAACTTCATGAGCACGGCCACCGACTCGCTCAACGAGGTCCTGGGCATGGTGATCGGTCGCGTCCGCAAGCCGGCCGCCAAGGTGATCACCGACACCAGCGAGACCTACATCAAGAACGTCGGCAAGGACATCATCGGCTACGTTGGCACCAGCTACGACCCCCTGTTGGAGCACTACGTCGGCACGCGCGTGGTGCTGGAACTGGTCGAGGACGATGAGGTGCACGAACATGTCGGCGTGCTCAAAGAGTACTCGGCCGATTTCCTCGAGGTGTTGGACGTCTATTTCCCCTTGCCCAAGAGCATCAGGCTGGCAAGCAACAATAACCGCAACGAGCTGGAGGAAAAAGCAGAGCTGACGCTGGACAGCCGTCAAGTACGGGTGCACAACAAGGGCGAGAACCCCTTGTACGTGGAAAGCCTCAAGGTCGGCAGAGAGTCCATGGACATTAACGCTATCGTGGGCGGCAACGAAGACATTGTGTTGCATCTCGCAGACGACTCCGACGATGTGGTTGTCAACTTGCGCGTGGCCTCGCGGTTGGACATGATCGTGCCGCGTGGCCATGCCCTGATCCGTCACCGCGCCGAACGCTACGATCCCGAGTCCATCTTCGACGTTGGCTTGGCGCTCGTCAAGCGCGAGGGAGACCAGAAGGAGATCCTCCGCCTGCGCAAGGTGTTGGAATACTCGCCGTGGGACGTGTTGGGTGCGGCCAAGCTGGGAGAGCTGCTGTTGCGCAACGGCGAGCTGGCCGAGGCGGAGCGGTGGCTGCGCCAGGCGCAGCAGAACTGTCACCACTTGCCCGACCGCGGCGCCCGCGTGGCTCAGAACTTGCGCGAGCTCGAACGCCACCGCGAGGAGCTGCGGCTGCAAAAGGCCATGCTCTGGGAGATGCGCCTGGAACGACCTGCCGATGCGGCCGCGGTGGCCGTAGACGATTCCTTGGCGGCAGGCATCTAGCTGTCCCATGACCCGCATCTTGGCTATCGAAACCTCGTGCGACGAGACCGCAGCCGCAGTGGTGGCAGACGGGCGCACGATCCTGTCCAACGTCGTTGCTTCGCAGATCGCGTTGCACCGGCGCTACGGCGGCGTCTTTCCCGAGGTTGCATCGCGGCAGCACGTGCTGGCCATCACCCCGGTTATCGAGCAGGCGTTGACGACGGCGCAGGTGGGCTGGTCCGACCTGGACGCCGTCGCCGTGACCGAGGGGCCCGGCCTGGCCGGCTCGCTGCTGGTGGGCGTGAACGCGGCCAAGGGCATTGCCTTCGGCCGTGGCCTGCCGCTGGTGGCTGTGAACCACCTGGAAGGACATGTCTATTCCAACTGGCTGACGCCGCAGGTCGGCGGAACGGAGGAAAAGGGCGCAACGACCCCCGCGCTGCACGCCTCTTTTCCCATCCTCGTGTTGATCGTTTCCGGCGGACACACCGAGCTGGTGTTGATGGAGGGCCACGGCCGCTACCGCCGGCTGGGCGGAACCTTGGACGACGCGGCCGGCGAGGCCTTCGACAAGGCCGCGCGGCTGCTGGGCCTGTCTTATCCCGGCGGGCCGAGCGTGCAGCGTGCCGCAGCGGACGGCGACCCCACGCGCTTCCTCCTGCCGCGCGCGCTGACCGGCCCGACTGATACGCAGCACCGCTACAACTTCAGCTTCAGCGGGCTCAAGACCGCCGTGCTGCGCTTGGTGCGCGAGCAACAGGCGCATTGGGATGACCCGGCCTGGCCGGCAGGGTATGCGGGCTGGATCGAAGAGGGGGAAAGCAGAGAAGAAGGGGAAAGAAGGGACAGAGATGAGGAGAAGGTGCAGGCGCTGCGGGATGTTGCTGCCAGTTTTCAGACGGCGGTGGCGGATGTGCTGGTGAGCAAGACGCTGCTGGCGGCGCAGGACTGCGGCGCGCAGCATGTGTGCGTGTGCGGCGGCGTGGCAGCCAACGGCGAGCTGCGCCGGCAACTGGCCGAGCGCATGACGCTGCCCACCTCCATCCCCCCCATTTGGCTGTGCACGGACAACGCCGCCATGATCGGCGCAGCCGCGCACTATCGCTGGCAAGCCGGCCTGCGCGCCGGCTGGGACTTGGACGTCAAGGCGCGGCTGCCACTGGTCTCCTGGGCATGAGCCGGTTGCTCGTCAGCATCTCAGCATGGCTCACGGGGGATAACCAAACGACTTCGTAGTGGCGACTTTGGCCGTTCTGCTTGCAGAAGCCCTGTTCCCATTGTTTGCCTGCTTTGACTCCCGGCGCAACCCCGGCTATACTGGCATTACGCGGTGCTCATAACAGCCCCCACCAAATTCGCAACTGCGCTGCCCATGCGCACCGCCGTTGGGCAGCGTTTGTTTTCCAGAAAGGTTAATCTGATGACTGCTTCCCCGATGACAGTGCAAGACGGTATGGTCGTGAGCCTGGACTACAACCTGCGCCTCGACAACGGTGAGTTGATCGACAGCTCGGCCCAGGGCGAGCCGCTGATGTTCCTGCAAGGCGCCGGCCAGATCATCCCCGGCCTGGAGCGAGCGCTCTACGGCATGGCGGTCGGCGATGAAAAGGATGTGACGGTAGCGCCGGCCGACGGCTATGGCGAAATGGATCCGGCCGGTCTGCAGTTCTTCCCGGCCTCGGCGTTTCCGCCCGGTATGGAGTTGAGCGTGGGCATGGCCTTGCAGGCGCAGGATAACTCCGGCCACGTGTACACGGTCTACGTCGAGGACGTACGGCAGGATGGGGTAGTGCTGAATTTCAACCATCCGCTGGCCGGCGAGACGCTGCACTTCCAGACCCGTATCGCCGGGCTGCGGCCCGCGACCGACGAGGAGTTGGCGCACGGGCATGTGCATGCCGCAGGTCATAGCCACTAACCCGGTGCGCGTCCTGAGCAGTGAGCGAGGCGCTGACTGCCGGGGGCTTGCTCAGCACTGCCAACTGTTGGAGCAATACGATGAGCACTGACACCTTACCTGGCCGCCTACAGGCCATCGTGGAGGAGTTCGAGCTCGCCGAGGGTCGCGAAAAGCTCGACCTGCTGCTTGAATACGCCCAGAGCTTGCCGCCGCTGCCGGATTGGTTGGCCGCGCGGCGCAGCGACATGGACCAGGTGCATGAGTGCATGACCCCGGTCTTCGTCTATGCTGAGCCGCGCGATGGCCATCTGTACTTCCATTTTGACGTGCCGCCCGAGTCGCCCACGGTGCGCGGCTATGCGGCGCTGATGGCCGAGGGCCTCAACGGCCTCACGGCAGAGGAAATCCTGGCAGTGCCCGGCGATTTCTTCAACGCCATGGGTTTGCAAGAGGTCATCACCTACCAGCGCATCAAGGGCATCAGCGCCATCCTGGCCCACATGAAGCGGCTGGCGGTGCAAACGGCGGCAGAGTAGTCAACCATGGGACTGCGCGAGACGATCACTAACCGCTTTCTCGAACGACCTTTTCGCAACTTGACGGCCGCACAGATGGCTGAGCGCTTGCAGCTCGACGGTCGCGTCTTGGAGCGCACCTTCGCCGCGGCCCAGGACAGCGCGGCCAACCGCCAACTGCTCAGCCACATCACCGGCATCGAGCGCTGGGGACAGAGCCGACTGCGCGTGGCCCTGGGCGCAGCGCTCACGATGGACGAGTACGACGGCTATCGGCCGCCCCAAGACGCGGACTGGACGACCCTGCAAGATGCCTTGCGCAGCACGCGCCAGGAGACCGTTGCCTTGGCGCAGCAGCTCGGCCAGGCTGTCGAAGCCGGCGTCAAGATCCCGCACAACCAGTTCGGCCCGCTGACCGTTCGCAGTTGGCTGCGTTACCTCGACATCCACGCCAACCTGGAAGCTAAGAAGCTCAAGTAGGCCGGCGCCGCGCACGATCTTTGTCGGTCGGTCATTCAGGATCGACCGACACTCCGGCACAACACGGGCGACCCAGGAAGAGCGCCGTTCCGTGGGCTGCCGCCAGCCTCTTTGCCACGGACTGTGTCACCCCTTTCGAGGAGGTTCGCCATGGGCCACATGGTTAATCCCGACCGCGCGTATCGGCTGTTGCAGCAGCGTCTGGACCGCAACGTGACCGGCGCGCCCAGCTCGCCGGCGCTGCTGCGCATCTTGCGGCTGCTCTACGCGCCGGAGGAGGCCGACATCGCCCGCCGCTTGCCCACCAACTTCACCTCCTTGAACAAGCTGGCGCGCAAGCTGGGCATGCCGGCCGACGAGCTTGGCGACAAGTTGACCGCTATGGCCGAGCGCGGCCTGGTGCTCGACGTAGAGCGCGAGGGCAAGCGCTACTTCACCCTCTCCCCGGTGGTCATCGGCTTCTTCGAGTACACCTTCATGCGCGCGCGGGCCGACCTGCCCATGGCCGAGCTGGCGCGGCTGTTCGACGAGTACATGTTTCGCGATGACCGCTTTGCCCGCGCTGTCTTCGCCGGCGAGACGCAAATCGGTCGCTCTTTGGTGCGCGAGGAGGCGCTGCCGGCCGCCGCTGATCACGTCGAAATCCTGGACTGGGAGCGCGCCAGCGCCATCGTCGAGTCGGCTACCAGCCATGCGGTCTCGCTCTGCGCCTGCCGCCACCATCATAGCCATCTGGGCACAGCCTGCGACAAGCCGCAGCGCACCTGCATGACCTTCAACTACGCCGCAGACATGCTTGTGCGCAACGGTATCGCCGAGCCGATCGGCAAGGACGAGTCGCTGCGCCTGCTGGCCGAGTGCAAAGAGGCCGGCTTGGCGCAGACGGGTGACAACGTGCAGCGCAACGTCAGCTACATCTGCAACTGCTGTGGCTGCTGCTGCGGCATGATGAGCGCTATCCGCACCTTCGACCTGCGCAACGCCATCGTGACGTCGAACTGGATCAGCGAGATTGACCTGGAGCGCTGCAACGGTTGCGGGCGCTGCGCCAAGGCGTGCCCGGTGCAGGCCATCGACATCGTGGTGGGTGAGCCGCAGGGCAACAAGCGCCCCCGTTGGGCCGTGCGCGACGCCGATCTGTGCCTGGGCTGCGGCGTCTGTTACGCGGCCTGCAAGCACGGGGCCATGCACATGGTGCCGCGCGCCCAGCGTGTCTTTACCCCGGAGACCACTTTCGATCGCATCGTCGCCATGGCCATCGAGCGCGGCAAGCTGGCCGATCTCATCCTGGACAACACCGAGGGCATGGGCTTCATGGCGCTGGGCCGCATCATCCAGGTGCTGGAAAAGCTGCCACCCTACCAGGCCGCCATGGCCGTGCAGCCGCTCAAGTCCACCTTCCTCAACGCCGTGGTGAGCGGGGTCAAGGCCAGCAGCGGCAAGGCCAGGAGCATCGTTTAGCGCAACAGGAGGAACTGGAGGCAACAAGGGCGTAACGCAACGGTGGTCGGCGGCATCTCAGGCCTGAAGGCGGTGCCTGCGCGCACCGCACCGATCTCAAGACCAGAGAGGACGAAGGCATGCCGATTTACGAGTACCATTGCAACGACTGCGGCTCCGAGTTCGAGAAATTCGTGCGGTCGATGTTCAGCCAGGAGACGATCACCTGCCCCGACTGCGGCGGCAGCCACGTGGCCAAAAGCTTCAGCGTGTTCGGCACGGCCGGCAGCAGCGGCGGTGGGCGTTCGGCGGCCGACTGCGGCCCCGTGGGCTGAAGCATCCGCCGCTGACCGGGCCGTGAGCCCGGACCAAAGCAATGCGGGCTGCGCCGCCAGGGTCTGGCGCAGCCCGCATTTTTGGCCCCCCACGACCACACGCTTCTAACTGCCGGCGCGTCCCAGTTGCGCCTGCAACTGCTGCACTGCCCCCTCCGCCGTCTCCACCAACGTCAGCAACCGCAGCGCCGACGCCCCCATCTGCGTCTCGGCGTGCACTACGTCGATCACCTTGGGCCACTCCGGCCCCACCACCAGGGGCTTGGCCGGCAGCTCGCCGGCCAGCAACATGTTCCACACCAGCGCCAGCTCGGCCAGGGTGCCCAGGCCGCCATGGACGACCACGAAGGCATCGCTCTCCTCGGCGATGCGCTGGATGCGCGCCGAGAGCACGGCGGCCTTGCGCTCCTCGGCCACCCAGGGGTTGGGCGCAAAATCGCGCTCGAAGGTGGCGCAGGTGTAGCCGATCGTGTGTGCGCCGGCCGCGCGCGCGCCGCGCAGCACGGCTTCCATCGTGCCGGTATAGCCGCCTGTGGCGACCGTGAACCCTGCCTGGCCCAGCAGGCGGCCCAGGCGCAGCGACTCAGCGTACAAGGTGCTCTCCGCGGCGACACGCGCGCCGCCGAAGACGGAGACAAGGAATGGAGGCAAGGTAGGCTCCTGATGGCGGACTGATGGCGGTCGTACAAAGGTAACTGCTCAGGTGCCGGGCATTTGTAGGCGATTTGCGACCTAGGTTGGCTTCGCAGACACGTTTGCAAACCAGAATCCAAATGCCCGG
>DAOUBX010000225.1:0-4857 GCA_034432445.1 Anaerolineales bacterium | reverse complement strand
TGACAGCACGAAGCGGCCACAGCCGCTGGGAACACGCTCCGCCAGGCCCTGAGGGGCCTTCGTACTGTCAGCCAGGGATTTCCAATCCTTGGATACGGGCACGCCTGAGCAGTTACCCGGCGGGATTGACACTTGCACCTGCGCGCAAGTGCAGGTGTCCCCCGGCGCCTCTCACTGGCAAGCCGATCACATCTCAACCAAGGTATCCGGGATAATTCATTATCTCCCAAAGCCGTCACTACGAAGGATGGTGTGTCATGCGGTGGCTGCTGCCAGGGCTTGTTCCAGGTCCCAGAGGATATCCTCGATGTCCTCCAGGCCCACGCTGAGGCGCACGAAGTCGGGTGTGACGCCGGCGCTGGCCAGCTCTTCAGGGCTGAGCTGGCTGTGCGTCGTACTGGCCGGGTGAATGGCCAGGCTCTTGGCGTCGCCGACGTTGGCCAGGTGGCTGAACAGCTTCAGGCTGTCGATGAACTTCTGGCCGGCTGCGACGCCGCCCTTGATGCCGAACCCAAGGATTGCGCCCACACCCTTGGGTAGGTATTTCTTGGCCAGCTCGTGATCGGGGTGGCTCCTCAGCCCCGGATAGGTCACCCAGGCCACTGCGGGATGGCTTTCCAGGAACTCGGCCACCTGCTGGGCATTGCGCGAATGACGCTCCATGCGCAGGCTGAGCGTCTCGATGCCGGTCAGTGTGTTCCAACTGTTGAAGGGCGCCTGGCAGGCCCCGATATCGCGCAAGATCTGCACGCGCGCCTTGATGATGAAGGGCGGCAGACCCAAGGCGGCCACGTCGGCGTAGGCCAGGCCGTGGTAGCTGGGGTCAGGAGTGGTGAAGTTGGGGAAGCGGCCGCTGCGCCAGTCGAAGTTGCCGCCGTCCACGATGATGCCGCCGATGGCCTGGCCGTGGCCGCCGAGGAACTTGGTCGTGCTGTGGGTAACGATGTGCGCACCCCACTCGAAGGGCCGGCACAGATAGGGCGTCGCCAGCGTGTTATCGATCATCAGCGGAATGCCGTACGCTTTGCCAATGGCGGCGACTTCCTCGAACGGGAACACCTTGATGTCGGGGTTGCCCAGCGTCTCGCCGTAAAGAATCTTGGTGTTCGGTCGGATGGCCTTCTCGAAGTTGCTCGGATCGGTGGGATCGACGAAGGTCACGTCGATGCCGATGCGCGGGAAGGTGTAGTTGAACTGGTTGTACGTGCCGCCGTACAGCCGGCTGCTGCTGACGATGTGATCACCGGCGCCGCACAGCGTCAGAATGGCCATGGTCTGCGCTGCATGGCCGCTGCTAGCCGCCAAGGCGCCCACGCCGCCCTCCAGGTCGGCCAGGCGCTGCTCCAGCACATCGGTCGTCGGGTTCATGATGCGCGTGTAGATGTTGCCCAGCTCCTTCAGCGCAAACAGGTTGGCAGCGTGCTCTGTGCTGCGAAACTGATAGCTGGTGGTCTGGTAGATCGGCACGGCCCGGCTGCCCGTGGTTGGATCAGGCTGCTGCCCGGCGTGCAGTTGCCGCGTGGCAAAGCCAAAGCTTCGGCTGGTGGTCACTTGATCGGACATGAGTTACGTTGCTCCTCTTTAGGCTAGGCTTTTCCGCAGCCGCCCGTGGCGAGCCAGACCCTGCCGCCGAATCCGCAGGCAGCTTTGGAAATCTACGATGTTCACTTGCTCGGCGCCCGCCGGCGCACGTTCCCACAAACTCTGTTGAGTCTCACAGCGCTCCTGGGAACTGGGAAAACGCCGGGAAACTCAGCAAGCCTGCCATTGCGCCTGCGCACGCCAAACAAAAAACCCTCTCGTCGGGAAGACGAGAGGGCTGAGTTGTCGGTCTAGGCTTGCTGGCACAGCCGAAGCGCTGCGCGTCACGGCTGAGGATTAGACAACAAACAGGTCGCCTGATCTCATCTTCCAGACTTCGTCTGCCGGAATTGGCACCCTGTCACGCCCGCAGCGCCGTTACTGCGTTTGCCGGGTTGTCGAGGCTTCGTCGGGCCGGTCCCTCCGCCTCTCTGGATAAGAGCATCAAACCTATGCAATTGTGAGGGCGCAGTATAACTGCTCGCTCGCTTTTGTCAAATTCCGCGCTGGCGAGAATTACCAGCGTTGATGGACGTGCGGCCGGATCAAACGGTCGTAAACGTCTTGCACGGCCGCCATCGTGGCAGCATCCAGCGGCGGCAAGTCGCTGGCGGCGGCGTTCTCGGCCGCCTGGCTGGGCCGTTTGGCGCCGGGGATAGCACACGTGACGGCATCAAACATCAGAATCCAGCGCAAGGCAAACTGGGTCAGGGTAACGCCCGCCGGCACAAGGCGGCGCAGCTCCTCCACTGCCTGCAAGCCCACCTCGTAAGGCACGCCGGAAAAAGTCTCGCCGACGTCGAAGGCCTGGCCTTGACGGTTGAAGGCGCGATGATCGTCGGCAGCGAAGGCGCTATCAGGCCGCAGCTTACCCGTCAACAGGCCGCTGGCCAGCGGCACGCGCGCCAAGACGCCCACCTGCCGCCGTTGCGCCTCCGGGAAGAAGCGCTCGGCCGGCCGCAAGCGAAAAGCGTTGAAGATGATCTGCACGGTCTGAACGTTAGGAAACTCAATTGCCTTGAGCGCTTCCTCGACCTTCTCGACGCTGACGCCGTAGTGCCGCACCTTGCCGACGGCCGTCAAGTCATCCAGAATGCCGAACACTTCGGGCATGTAGTAGACCTGCGTAGGCGGGCAGTGCAGTTGCACAAGGTCCAGCGCGTCCACGCCCAGGTTGCGCAGGCTGCGATCGATCCAGGCCGTCAAGTTCGCCCGGTTGTAGCCCTCCGCAACCTGCCTGGGCAGCCGGCGGCCGGCCTTGGTCGCAACGTAAATGCGCTGGCCGGGCCGCTCGCGCAGAATCTGGCCGATCAGGCGCTCGCTGCGGCCATCGCCGTACACGTCGGCTGTGTCGATGAAGTTGACGCCCAGGTCAAGGGCTGTGCGCAGAGCGGCCAACGACTCGGCATCGTGCACCTCGCCCCACGATCCGCCGATGGCCCAGGCGCCGAAGCTGATCGCGGAAACTCGCCAGCCGGTGCGACCTAACTCGCGGTAATGCATGATCGTTCTCTCCCTAGTTCAAGCGCGCCTGCAAGTTCATCCAGGCAGTGCGCGCCAGATCGTAAGAGGGATTCTCGCGCAGGGCCAGGCGATAGAAGTGGATCGCGCGCAGCCAGTCGCCCTTCTTCTCGTAAACACGTCCCAAGTTGTAGAGGGGGTAGCAGCGCGCATCGTAGCGCGGCGCGTAGATAGCTTGCTCGAACCATGCCACGGCCTCGTCGGGGCGGTTGAGCTCAATCAAGTATGCGCCGATGTCGTTGTACGGGTTGCCAAAAGCTGGGTCGACGGCGATCGCCTTCTTGCATTCGGCAATCGCCTCGTCGTAGAGCTTGAGAAAGCTGTAGCACCAGCCCAGGAACGTATGCGCCTCGGCCGTGGGACGCAAGCGGATCGACTCGCGGTAGCGCGCCATGGCATCGGCCCACAGGCCCTGCGTCTGCAACTCATAGCCTTCCTGGAACAACGACATAGCTCGGCTCCAGGTAACGGCCTGGTCTGAGCGTGTCCAAGAGTCCTCGGGATCGGTCATAGCAGCATGTCTTCGTGGTTAGGAGCGCAGTTAGGAGACCGGTTCGAGCGTGGAACCGAGCCGAGCGCATCACGCTCGGCGCAACGATTATGCCATAGCGTTCTTGCGGCGTCAACTGATTGACCTGCCGCCAACACGCAGGTATAATCCGGCGGTGACGATTCAGGTGCCGGGCACTTGCGACCGGTTTACAGCTTGAGCCGGCTCTGCAGACGCCCTGGCCAGCGCAGCCGTAAGTGCCCGGCACCCAGGGCTGAATAGTTGCATCCGGCGAAACAAGACAGAGCCGCACCAATCTTGCCGGCACCCCTGCACACCAGTGGACGGATCATGACTCGCACGGTAACCCTTTGTACGATCCAACCCGCTGTGGTTTGGAATGAACCGCAGCGCACGTTTGCGCAGATCGACGCGCTACTCCGCCAAGCCACAGCTCAGGCCGCCGTTGATCTGGCTGTCCTGCCAGAACACTTCAACGCTGTGTTCGAGCGCGCAGGTGAGACCGGTCAACAAGAGGCGGCCTGGGCTTTTGCCGCCAACCTGGCGCAACGCTACCGGGTCAATCTCGTGGCCGGCTCGGTCGAACGCTGGGAAGTGGACGCCGGCCGGCATTACAACACAGCGATCGTCCTCGACCGCCAGGGCCAAGAAGTGGGCCGGTACGACAAGCGCAAGTTGTTCGGCTTCGAGAAACGCCGGGGCGTTGCGCCCGGCCATGGCGCTCTCGTAGTCGATCTAGAGGGGGTGCGCTGCGCAGTCCTCATCTGCTCTGACCTGTGGTATCCGGAGCTCGTGCGCGAGGTTGCCGGCGTAAGCGACGTTCTGTGTGTGCCCGCCCAAACCACCATCCGGCCGGAGAGCGACCCCGCCTATGCTCGGCGCCTGTGGCACAGCCTGGCCTTGACGCGCGCGCAGGAAAACGTGCTGGCTGTAGTCGTCAGCGATCAGGCTGCCACGTCCACAGCTCCTTACCGCTGTGGGGGGGTGGCCACCATTGTCGATCCCAGCGCCGAGCCCGATCTGGACGCCATCCAGAGCACGTTGGAGGAGGGCCAAGCGCACTACCTGATCACCACGGTCGATCTGGAACGCCTGGCGCGCTTCCGCAACTACCGTCGCGACAACGGCTTGTTGCCTCTCGAGGACGACTGAAGGTAACTGCTCAGGTGCCGGGCATTTGTAGGCGATTTGCGACCTAGGTTGGCTTCGCAGACACGTTTGCAAACCAAAATCCAAATGCCCGG
>DAOUBX010000224.1:0-18406 GCA_034432445.1 Anaerolineales bacterium | reverse complement strand
TGGTTGATGGGGTATCGCGTGGCTGCTACGCGGCCAAGCGCCCTACTTTGCCTTGCGCCAGTGCCGGTTTGAGTTTGCCAACAGTATCGATTTATCGTCCGGCGGGTTGGCATGGGCACGCGCATCGGGCCAGGCGTAGCGTGTGGCGACCGTAGCGTCTGTGGTCACGGCGCCGTGCAGGTGGTGAGCAGCGCTGGCAGCTGGCGCAGCAATCATTGGAGTAGCGACTGGCAGGCCTGGCGGCTGTGGCGCAGCCGGACGACACAGCTCATCTGATAGCAAGTACAGTCGGGCGATCAGCGTCGACTCCCTAACCTGCCTGTGGAGGACAACCTTCCCATCGTGCACAGCCGAGACCCTTCGCTGACGTCTCGACACGGTGCGAGTCGCGTGGTAGACCCGCTCAGGGTGACACATCGGACGGATTGCTGACTTTTGAGAAGTCCTGAGGGACCGTGCAAGTATGCCGATTGACACAGGCGGGGCGCTATGGTATGCTCAGCACGTTCGGTGTGAGCGAGATGAGACAGCACACCAGCCGAACAGCGACGCCCGACAAACGCCCTCGAAGGAGAAGCACCATGAAAGACCTACTCGTCAAGGACTGGATGACCAGCAAGGTCATCACCGTGGACATCCACACCTCGCTGCCAGACGCCCACAAGCTGATGCAGAGCCACAAAATCCGCCGCTTGCCGGTGATGGACGGCGACACGGTGGTAGGCATCGTTACCCGCAGCGACATCCGCGAGGCTTCGCCTTCCGACGCCACCTCGCTCAGTGTGTGGGAGCTGCACTACCTGCTCAGCAAGCTGACCATGGCCGACATTATGACCCCTAAGCCCGTGGTGATCTTGCCCACAGCGACGATCAAGGACGCAGCTCGGCTCATGTACAGCCACAAGATCGGCGGCTTGCCGGTGCTGGACAGCGACGGCCGGCTTTGCGGCATCATCACCGAGTCCGACATCTTTCGTATCCTCATCGCCTGGTTCGACCAGATGGAGCAAGCTGCTGCCGAGTAGACAATCTTAGCAGGGGGAAAGAGCGCCTTAACGAGGGAGAACGATCGTGCGTAGGCCAGTCAACCGACCAAATCTGCCGGCTGCCTGCCGGTTGTCAAGAGTGGAGCCAACGCCGGTGATGCCAGTTTGACAACTGGGGGAAAATCAATACACTGCGCCGCAATTGACACTTGGTTGTACCCATGATGAGCAATCATCGTTTTGACGCTGTGTGCTCATCGTCGCAAACATCCCTTCCGCTTCGCTACTAATTCGGCGCCCTTGTAATCCTAGATAAGCTGTTGTCTTTGCGCTCACGCCAGGAGGCAGCGTGACAGCGTCCGCAGCTCTGTTATCCGTGGAAGCGATCAGCCTGGACTTCGGCCGAGTCCAGGCCCTTTCCGATGTCAGCTTGCAGGTGCACCGCGGGGAGATCCTGGCCATCATTGGCCCTAACGGCGCTGGCAAGACCAGCCTGCTCAACTGCATCAGCAACTTCTACCGGCCGACCGCCGGCCGTATCCTCTTCGACGGCCACGACCTGACCCGCACCCCGCCGCACCGCATCGCCGACCTGGGCATTGCCCGCACCTTCCAGAACATCGCCCTCTACACCGGCCTCAGCACGCTGGACAACCTGATGGCCGCGCGCCACATTCACATGCGGTCTGGCCTGCTGCAATGTTTGCTCTACTGGGGCTTTGCCCATCGCGAGGACTTGCGCCATCGCCTGGTGGTGGAAGAGATCATCAAGTTCCTGGAGATGGAGGCCATCCGCAAGACCACCGTCGGCGCGTTGCCCCACGGCCTGCGCAAGCGGGTTGAGTTGGGCCGCGCCCTAGCCCTGGAGCCCCGCCTGCTGCTCCTGGACGAGCCCATGACCGGCATGAACCAGGAGGAAAAGGAAGATATGGCTCGCTTCGTGTTGGACATCCACGAACAGCGTGGGGTCAGCGTTGTGCTGATCGAGCACGATATGGGCCTGGTGATGGACATCGCCGATCGCGTCGTGGTGCTGGACTTCGGCATGAAGATCGCCGAGGGCACGCCCGATGAGATCAAGCGCAACCCAGATGTCATTAGCGCCTACCTAGGACAGACTCACGGCTGACACCTGTGGCGCGGTGCTCCCGAAGTGCACCGCCGCAAGCACGAAGATCGTCCTGCAACCGTAACGGCGACATGAGCGAACCGCAAACCCTGCCCCAACATTGGCTCGACAAGGTGCATCGCTGGCGCGGTAGCCCTCAGGTCGCGGCGCGCCAGAAAGACCTGGGCATCTGGCAGTCCTACACCTGGGCCCAGGAGTACGAGCAGGTGCGCGACTTCAGCCTGGGCCTGGTGGAGTTGGGCTTGCAGCGCGGCGAGCGGGTCGCGATCATCGGCGACAACGACCTGGAGTACCTGTGGGGCGTGCTAGGGGTGATGGCGGCCGGCGGCGTGGTCGTGGGCATCTTCACCGACGTAACGCCCAAGGAGGTGCAGTACGTGGTGACCCACTCCGACGCCACCTTTGTGCTGGCCGGCGACCAGGAGCAATGCGACAAGCTACTGAGCATCCAGTCGGAGCTGCCCTTGGTGCGCAAGGTGATCTACTGGGACGAGCGCGGCATGTGGGGCTACAGCGACCCCTGGCTGATGGACTTCGAAGCGGTGCAGACGCTGGGCCGCACGGCCCACGAGGCTGCGCCCGACCGCTTCGAAGATCTGATCGGCCAGGGCCGCGCCGGCGACGTGGCCATGTTCTGCTACACCTCCGGCACCACCGGCCTGCCCAAAGGCGCCATGATCAGCCACGGCAACTTCATCTACGTTGCGGGGGCTTTCGACGCTATCGAGCGCGTGCGGCCTGGCGATAACTATCTGTCCTTCATTCCGATGGCTTGGATCGGCGGCGCGGCGCTAGACCTGGCGCCGCACTGCACCCACGGTGTAACCCTCAACTTCGCCGAGGGGCCTGACACCGTGCAACAGAACATCCGCGAGATCGCGCCCGACGCCATCCTCTACAACTCGCGGCTGTGGGAGAACCTGGTAGCCTCGATCCAGGTGCGCATGACCGACGCGTCCTGGCTCAACCGCCTGCTCTACAAGGCGTTTCAGCCCGTCGGCTATCGCGTGGCCGAGTACCGGTTGCGCCGCCAACAGCCGCCGCCCCACTGGCGTCTGTTGTACGGCCTCGGCCAGATCGCGCTGTTCCGGCCCATACTCAGCCAATACGGCCTGCACCGGGCGCGCACGGCCTACACCGCCGGCGCCGCGCTCAGCCCCGATGTGGTGCGCTTCTTTCTGGCCTTGGGCTTGCCTCTGCGCCAGATCTACGGCTCCACCGAGGTGACAGGCGGCGCCATCGCCCACCGGCCGGGCGATATCAAGTTCGAGAGCATCGGCGTGCCTCTGCCCGACGCGCGCGTAATGATCTCCTCCCAGGGCGAGATCTTGCTGACCAGCCCCGGCCTGTTCGTGGGCTATCACAAGGACCCACAGGCCACCGAGGCGGCGCTTTACCGCGATGAGCAGGGTGTGGCCTGGTTTCGCACCGGCGACGCCGGGCTGATCGACGACGACGGGCACTTGATCTATCTCGACCGCGTCAAAGACATGATCGAGCTGGGCAGCGGCGAGCGCTACTCGCCCCAGTATATCGAGGGCCGGCTCAAGTTCAGCCCCTACATCAGCCATTGCATGACCGTGGGCGACCAGAGCCGGGGCTATGTGACCGCGCTGATCACCATCGACTACGACAGCGTGGGCCGCTGGGCCGAAAAGCGCGGGCTGGCTTACACCACCTACGCCGATCTGGCGCAGAAGCCGGAGGTGTACGCGCTGGTGCGCGAGGCGGTCGAGCGGGTCAACGCGACCCTGCCGCCGGCCGCGCGCGTACGCAAGTTCGTGCTGTTGCACAAGGAGTTCGACGCCGACGAGGGCGAGATGACCCGCACCCGCAAGCTGCGCCGCGGCTTCCTGGCCCAGCGCTATGCCGATATCGTACAAGCCCTCTACGATGGCCGGCAGGCGGTGCAGGTGACGGCAGCCGTGCAGTACCAAGATGGTCGGGTGGGCAAGATCGACACCACCCTGCGCGTCGAGGCGCTATAGCTCATGAACTGGCAGCTCCTCCCCCAATTCGCCGCCACCGGCCTGCTGGCCGGCGGCCCCATCGCACTGATGGCGCTGGGCCTGGTGCTGATCTTCAAATCCTCCTACATCTTCAACTTCGCCCAAGGCCAGATGATGCTGATGGGTACGCTGATCACCTGGTGGCTGGCGGTGCAGGTTGGGCTGCCGTTGTGGGCGGCGATCGTGCTGGCTTTGCTGTTCTCGGCGCTGTTGGGCCTTCTGATCGAGCGGCTGGCGTTGCGACCGCTGACCGGCCAGCCGCTGCTGACCATCATCCTGATGACCCTAGCCCTCGGGCAGACGCTGCAAGGGCTGGCGCTGCTGCTGTTCGGCGGCGCCCAGCGCAACTTCCCGCAGATCTTCGCCGCCGCCAACCCCTATCGCATCGTCACGCCGTTCGTCTTCAACGAGCGCAACATCACCATCATTCTCAAGCAGAACCTGGTTTGGTCCTTTGTGGTGGCCATTCTGCTGGTGGTCGTGATCGCGCTCCTGTACCAGTTCACCCGCACCGGCCTGGCCATGCGCGCCACCTCCGAGGATCACGAGCTGGCCCAGGGCGTGGGCTTGCGGGTCAACCGCATCTTTGGCCTCTCGTGGGCGCTGGCCGGCGTGGTGGCCACCACCGGCGGCATCTTGCTGGCCACGGCCAGCGGGCTGGACCTGAGCCTGTCCATCGTGGTGCTGGCGGCTTTTCCGGCGGTGCTGCTGGGCGGCCTGGACTCCATACCCGGCGTCATCGTCGGTGGGCTGCTCATCGGCTTGTCGCAGGGCGTGGTATCGGCTTCTTCGGCACAGATCGTGCGCAACTCGGCCGAGATCATGCCCTATGTGGTGTTGTTGCTGGTTTTGTTGGTGCGGCCTGAGGGCTTGTTTGGCTCCAAGCGCGTGGAACGAATTTAGGCCCTAGACCTGTGCGGTCTTCTGAAGCCTCGCAGGTCTCAACGCATGGGAGTTGATCATGGCAGTCTTGCGACCGGCAGGCGAGTTCGATCAGAGTTACGCTTATGACATGGCCACCATCCGGCGGCGCTGGCAGTGGGCGGCGCTGGCGCTTTTCCTGGTAGCCCTGTACACGCTGCCCTTGTACGCCAGCCCCAGCCTGGTGTCCTTTGTCAACCGCCTGGCCATGACCATCATCGCCGTGCAGGGCCTCAACATTCTCACCGGCTACACCGGCCAGATCTCGCTAGGCCAGGCAGCCTTCATGACCGTGGGCGGCTACGTCTCTGCGCTGCTGATGATCCACCTGGACTGGCCCTTCCTGGCAACGCTGGCGGCTGCAGGGCTGGGCGCCGGGCTGATCGGCCTGCTCTTCGGCTTGCCCTCGCTGCGGGTCAAAGGCTTCTACCTGGCCATGAGCACCCTGGCGGCCCAGTTCATCATCCCCTGGTTCACCCGCAACGCCTTTCCCCAGCTGCTGGGCGGGGCGCAGGGCGTCAACGTGCCCGCACCCGAAATCCTGGGTATCACCTTCAACCAGCCCGGTCGCTATCTCTACCTGAGCCTGACCATTTTGATCCTGTGCACCATCGTGGCCCACAACGTGGGGCGCTCGCGCCTGGGCCGCGCCTTTGTGGCCATTCGCGACCAGGACCTGGCCGCCGAGCTGCTGGGCATCAACCTGTTCAAGTACAAGCTGCAAGCCTTTTTCCTGGCCGCAGTGTACGCCGGCCTGGCGGGCGCACTCTTCGCCCATCACCTGCGCCACATCAACTCCGAGACGTTCAGTCTCACCGACTCGGTGATCCTGCTGGGCATGCTGATCGCCGGCGGCCTGGGCTCCAGCCTGGGGCCGATCCTGGGCGCGCTGCTGGTGCAGACGATCCTGGAGCTCGCCGTCATGGCCGGGCCGGCGGTGGCGACGGTCTTTCCCGGCACGGCTGCGGGCGTGGTACAGGCGCTGCGACCGCTGTTCTTCGGCGTTGTGCTGATGCTCTTTCTGATCTTCGAGCCGCGCGGCCTGGCCCATCGCTGGCAACTGATCAAGGCCGCCTGGCGGCTGCGGCCGTTCTCACACTAATTGGTGGCGACCACGCGGCATGTCCGCCGTGCGTATTCTAAACCGTCCGAAGGAGGAGACCCATGTTCAAACGTCTGTACGCTGTCCTGACCGTGCTGCTGGTGGCTGCACTGGTGCTCAGCGCCTGCGGGCAGGCCGCCACGCCTGCGCCCACAGCCACGCCTGTGCCGCCAACCCCCACCCCGGTGCCGCCGACGGCCACGCCTGTGCCGCCGACGCCAACGCCTGAGCCGGTAGCGCAGGCCACGGCAACGCCCGAACCCGAGCCGGCGCCCAGCGGCCCGCCCGACCTGACCGGCAAGACCATCACCATCTACCACTTCGGCGACCTGTCCGGCCCGTTGGCCGCCATCACCACGCCCCTGGTGCGCGGGGCCGAGGACATGGCCAAAGCCATCAACGCCGACGGCGGTATCTACGGCGCCACGCTGGAGATCAAGTTCGCCGACACCGGCGGCAAGGTCGATGAAGCCGTGGCGGCCTATGAGCGCTTCAAGAGCCAGGACCCCAACATCCTGCTCATGATCACCTACGGCTCCGGCGAGGTGGAAGCCCTGGCCTCGCGCATGGCCGAGGACAAGATCCCCAGCCTGTCGGCCGGGCTGAGCTCCAAGGGCTTCTACGTGGACTCCGGCTACGTCTTCGGCCTGGGGCCCATCTATCCCGACCAGATCGGCCACGTGATGCGGTATCTCAAGGAGAACTGGGACACGCTCAAGCCGGCCGGCGCGGGCGACGAGATCAACTTGGCCGTGATAAGCTGGCCGACGGCCTTCGGCCAGGGCGCATTGACCGCCGAGAGCCGCGCCTACCTGGCCGACCTGGGCGTCAACATCGTGGCCGAGGAGACCTACGACCCGTTGCCTACTGCCGACACCACCACGGCCATCCTGACTGCGCAGGCGGCCGGCGCCAACGTCCTTTGGACCAACACGCTGGCCTTCGGCCCGGCCGTGCTGCTCAACGACCTGCACAGCCTGGGCATCCGCGATCAGTTCGTGGTGGCCGGCCCCAATTGGGCCATGGACCTGGCAACCTACGCCTTCCTGGCCAACCCGGCCTACGGCGTCGGCTTGATCACAGCCTTCCCCTACCTGTGGTGGACCGACGTGGACAACCCCGGCGTGCAGTTTGCGGCCAAGGTCTTCGAGGAGAACAACCGCACGCCGGCCGAGCGCAACGTGGGCTACCTGCTGTTGGTGGCTGGCCTCGACCTAGCGCGTGAGGCCATTAAGCTGGCCATCGACACGGTGGGCTACGAGAACCTCACCGGCGAGGCGGTGCACGATGCCCTGATCGCGCTGGGGCCCTTTGAGCCGCTGAACGGCGTCTTCCGCATCGACTACACCAACGGCAGTCGCTCGCCCCACCAGGCGCAAATCCGCCAAATCCAGGGCGGCCCCGACAAGTTCGTCGTCCTGGAGGATTGGACCGAGACGCCGGACTTGCGGCCGCGCTAGAGTGGTGAAATGGTAGATTGGTAAATTTGGTAGATTGGTCGGATTCGACGTCTGGTTGGCCTGCAAGCCTCCCCAGCGTCGAAACCCGACCAATTTCCCAATCTACCAATCTACCCCTGTAACAACCCCATGCTCAAACTCACCAACATCGAAGTCGTCTACAGCGATGTGGTTCTAGTCTTGCGCGGGGTATCGCTGGAGGTGCCCGAGGGCAAGATCATCTCCCTGTTGGGCGCCAACGGCGCGGGCAAGACCACTACGTTGCGCGCCATCTCCGGCTTGCTCAAGACGCAGCAGGGCAAGGTGACGCGCGGCGCGATCGAGTTCGCCGGGCAACGCATCCAGGGCATGGCGCCGGAGCAGATCGTCAAAGCCGGCATCGTTCAGGTGATGGAAGGGCGCCGGCTCTTCCGTCACCTGACGGTTGAGGAGAACCTGCAGATCGGCGCAGCCGGCCGGCCGGTCCGGGTCAGCAACGCCGAAATCGCGCGCGACCTGGAGCAGGTCTACACCTACTTCCCCAAGCTGCGCGAGCTGCGGCGGCGCACCAGCGGTTATCTTTCCGGCGGCGAGCAGCAGATGCTGGTCATCGGCCGCGGGTTGATGGCTCACCCGCGGCTGATGATGCTGGACGAACCGTCGTTAGGCCTGGCGCCGCTGGTAGTGGACGAGATTTTTGCAGTGATTCGTAAGATCAGCCGCGACAGCGGCGTCTCGATCTTGCTGGTCGAGCAGAACGCCCGCATTGCGCTCAGCGTGGCCGACTATGCCTACGTCATGGAGAACGGTCGCGTGGTGCTGGACGGCCCGGCCAGCCAACTGGCCGAAAACGAGGACGTCAAAGAGTTCTATCTGGGCCTGACCCAGGTGGGCGAGCGCAAGAGCTACCGCGAGGTCAAGCACTATCGCAGGCGCAAACGCTGGCTGGGCTAATCTCCAGTCGGCGCAAACCGTGGCAGACATGCGCAGGCATGAGCAGGTGTGAGCGGGTATGGAATGGAAGGAAATTGAGCATGCCGGATGACGCGCCTCGGGTCTCCGCGCACATTCAATACCACAAGGACGGCAGCCTCTGGGCCAGGGGCCAAACCATCGATGGCGTTCCCGCCGGTTATTGGGAATGGTTTCGGGTCGACGGCACGCGGCTGCGCTCGGGCACGTTCCAGAATGGCGAGCCAGTGGGCGAGTGGACGACCTACGAACAGGATGGCAACGTGTACAAAGTCACCATGAAAAAGCCCAAGGCTCGCCAGGCGGCCATGCGCGGTGAACGGTAGGGTCTGCCTAGCGCTGTGCTCTTGGGCCGGAAAATCTTCAGGCCGATGCCTCCGGCATCCACTGGCCTTCTCGCGGAGGAAAACCCATGCCTGCCTACGCCATTTTCGACATCGCCGTAACCGATCCTGAGCGCTATGAGGAGTACAAGAAGCTGGCGCCGCCGGCCATCGCGGCATACGGCGGTAAATACCTGGTGCGCGGCGGCCACCTCGACGTATTGGAGGGCAATTGGCATCCCAGTCGCATCGTTGTGCTAGAGTTTCCCACTGCCGAGCAGGCCAAGGCCTGGATCGACTCGCCAGAGTACAGCGAGGCCCGCGCACTGCGCCATGCGACGGCGAGCACCCACGCCATTCTCGTCGAGGGTCTGCCGTAGGAGCCTGGGCCCAGACCACGTGCCGGACCGACGGCGCAACAACTCAGCTCAGCCGGGATACGCCTCCCCATTGGCCAAGCATGCCACGAATTGGTGCGTTTCAGTGTTGGGGCGCAAAACTCCTCGGGTCTTAAGCCGACGACTCGTGACAGCCACGCGTTGGCAGGCCAACGGGTTTGCCCAACGCGAAACACACCCGGCGCAAATCACGCCGTTGACAAACGCAGACCATCTGTGGTATTCTGCCCTTGTCGTTGATCGCTGCCGATCCGTCGATCCCAGCGTTCCGGTCGTGCCTTTTTAGCAAGGAGGTTTTTCGATGGATTTTAATGTTCTGCTCAACCGTGCCATTCGTGCTGCCCGCTTGGATGTGACTCTCTTCCAGGAAGTGGAGCACGACGCCACCCTCAACCGCGAAGCGCTCATGGTAGTCATCATCGCTACTGCCCTGTCCGCTGTCGGTGCCCTGATCGGCGGGATATTTACCGGCTTCGGCGCTGCTCTCATCGCCGTCGTATTCACGGTTTTCTGGGGTATCGTCGGTTACTACATCTGGGCTTATCTGACCTGGTTCATCGGCACCCGCTTGTTCAAGGGCACCGCCGAACCGGGCGAGCTGCTGCGCACGCTGGGCTACGCCACGGCCCCGCGAGCTCTGGGCGTCCTCAGCTTCATACCGTGCGCCGGTAGCATCGTTGGCCTCGTGGCCGGCATCTGGTCGCTGGTGGCAGGTGTGATCGCCGTGCGTGAGGCACTCAACTTCGACACCGGCAACGCCATCATCACCGTCGTGATCGGCTGGGCGGTGGTCTTTGTCGTCGGCCTGCTGATCGCAGGCGTCATAGGCGCCGGCGCCCTTGGCTTAAGCGCTCTAACGGGCGGTCTGCAATAATCCCTGTCTTGCTCACAATTGCCTGCGGCGCCAGATGTTGATCTGGCGCCGCAGTCGCGTCTGCCGCCTGGCCTGGCGTTGTGCGCTTTGCCAGTCCTGTGGTAAAATGGCGCCATCGCTCAAACCTGCTGGGAAGGACGGACCTTCGGTGCGCCAGTTTCTGCTACGCTTGTTCGGTTTATTCCTGGTCGTCCTGGTCATTTTCGGCATCTACCGGCTACTCACCATCCGACCGCTGGCAAATGTTGCCTTCTTTCGCTCCCAACCCGGCCTCGCAACGCTCGACAGCAGCCTCATGGCGCCGCCCTTTTCACGGGCCGCCTTCGATGCCGCACGTGAGGCCGGCGCCAACAGCCTGTATCTGCCCGTAGCGCTGACCCGCGATGGTGTACTGGTGGTGACAGGCGCCGACGTGAGCGAACAAACGCTGGCCGAGCTAGCAGCCGCAGGCGCGATGACGTTGCAGGAGGCGCTGGCGGCCTATCCTGACCTACGCGCCGTCGTGGACTTGCGCCAACCCACCTTGCAAGCCTTGGCTGCCCTGCTACAGGCTGTCGACGCCAACAACGCTCGCGCGCGTGTGCTAGCCGCAGTGGACCATCCCCTCCTAGCCGACACCTTGCGTCAGCAAGCGCCCGATCTCGCCACAGCCACCACCTCAGCCGAGACCAAAGCCTTTCTCACTACTCAACGCCTCGGCCTCACGCCCTTCTACCGGCCGGCGGCCCCGGCCATGCTGTTGGCCGGCCGTCAGATCAATCAGCGCCTCGTCGACGCCGCCCGCACCCGCGGCATTCACCTGATTGCCAGATTAGATCGAGCCGACAGCGCAGCCGTTCAAACCCTGGTCAAGACCGGGGTCGACGGCATCATCGTGACGGATCCTGCGGCGCTGGCTGCACTGCGGTGGCCGGCTCCGCCACCGCAGTCCGATTGATATCCCCGCGCCGCGATCAACCGGCGCAAGCACAGACGTTGGAGGCAAGCAGCTATGTTCGTCAGAGATTTCATGACCCGTGACCTGGTGACTTTGCGCGAGGACGACAAGGCCGGGCCGGCCTTGCAACTGCTGCGCGAACAGGGGTTGCGTCGCGCGCCGGTGGTCGATGAGGCCGGCCGGCCCGTCGGCCTGGTATCAGATCGACGCTTACTTGAGGCGCTGTCTGTCCCGGTGCGCCGCGGCCAGCTTCAGCCTCACGACAAGCCGGCTCCCTCGCTGTTGGTGCGTGACATCATGACCCGCGATGTGATCACCGTGCCGCCGAACATGCCGATGGAAACGGCCGGTGTGTTGATGGCCACGCGCCGGGTGGGTTCGCTGGTGGTCGTTGAACATGAACAGGCTGTCGGCATCATCACCGAAACCGACATGGCTCGCGTTTCGCTGTTGTTGATGATCGGCAAGGAGCCAGGGCTGCGCGTGACGATGCGCGCGCCCGCTTTTCCCGGCATCTTGGCCGATGTCACTACGGCACTGGCGCGCGAGGGCGGCAATATTGTCAGCCTGGGCAGCATGTCCCTGAAAGACGGCGTGTTGATCACGCTCAAGGTAGCCAACTTGACCCGTGATGACATCGAGGAGATAGTCGAGGAGCTCCCGGTGGAGGACGTGCACATTCTAGCAATACAAAACCACCCCTCGGAACCGTGAGCGCCGTGAACAGAGCCACGGCTCGGGCAGACAAGGAGAGAGCATGGCGGCCAGCGATTTGATCGGCAAACGTGTTGCGGTATTGGACAAAGGTTGGATCGAGCTGCAGGACCTGATGGGCGACGACAACGCCATCGTCGCAGCGGCGCGCACTTCGTTCCTCGGCGAAAGCAAAGGGCCAGAGAAGGACAAAAAGTTGCTCTTCTACCTACTGCGCCACCGCCACACGACGCCATTCGAGATGGTAGAGTTCAAGTTTCGCGTGCGCGCGCCGGTGGTCACCTGGTGGCAGTGGGTGCGCCACCGCACCTTCTCCTTCAACGCCCAATCAGGGCGTTACACCCCCTTCGCAGAGAACGACTTTTACATCGTGCAACCGGATGCCTGGCGCCGGCAGAGCCCCAGCAACAAGCAGGCCAGCGAGGGACTGGTCGAGGACGCCGGCTGGTTGACCGAGGCGCTGGCCAAGCACTACGAGGAGGGATACCGCCTTTACGAAGCTGCGCTGGCGGCCGGCGTGGCGCGCGAGCAAGCGCGCCTCTTTCTAGCCGGCTTTGGCGTCTATTACACCTGGGTGGCCAAAGTCGACGCGCACAATCTCATGCACTTCCTCAAGCTGCGCATGGCCCCCGATGCCCAATACGAGATCCGCGTCTACGCCCAGGCGATCTATGACCACTTCTTCAAGCCGGCGCTCCCCTGGACGGCCGAAGCTTTCGAGCGCTTTGTGCTGACGGCAGAGTGAAGGTGCCGACAGACCTGCGCAGTGACGAACTCAGTCGTTGGGCGCGCCGCCGAGCCCTGAAGTCACCACTACCAGGCTAGCCGTAGACCGCTTTTCCCCCATTACGTGTCGAACGTCACTGTCGCTTCCCAGCCGTGAGGCCGCTGCTGCACCGTGAGACCATAGTAGGTCACGGCCTTGATGTGCGCAAGCGGGCCGCGCCCTGGGAGGCCGGCAATAGTGGCTTGCAACGTGTAATCGCCGTCGGGCCCGGCCGGCGGCTCAATCTGCACGGCAAAGCGCGTGTAGAGCGCGTCGTTGATCTCTGAAGCAAAGAGCAGCTCGTTCAGCCAGGCAACCAGCAGCGCTTCCAGGTCCAGAGCATGACACGATGCCTCGCCATACACCGTGGGCACCGCGTGGATATCAGCGCCTTGTAGCTCGAACATGGCCTCGGCGGCGTGCACAAACAGCGTCTCTACGTCTGCTCCCCAGACGCGAATGGCCCAATCGGCGGTGTGGTGGAGCTCCTGGTAGTAAGGGGGCATCGGTTAGCACTCGCTCCGCAGCATCTCCCTGGCGCGCGCGCAGTCCTGCGCAATCTGCGCCCGCAGCGCATCCACGCTGGGAAACTTCAACTCCGGCCGCAAACGCTCGACGAACTCCAGCGCTAGGCGCCGGCCATAGAGGTCGGCGCTGTAATCCAGCAAGTGGGTCTCGACCGTGCGCTCGCCGTTGTCGAAGCTCGGGCGCACACCGATGTTCGTGACGCTGGCATAGCACTGCAGACCATGCGGCGGGCCGTTTTCAACCCACGCCCAGGTAGCGTAAACCCCGTTGGCCGGCAACAAACGCTCCGGCGGTGTGGCCAAGTTGGCCGTGGGAAAGCCAAGGCTATGGCCGCGACGCGCGCCGCGCACCACCACCCCTGTCACACGATAGCGCCAGCCCAGGTTAGCCGCTGCCAACGCGACATCACCTGCCAACAACTGCTGGCGAATGCGGCCGCTGCGCACCTCGTCATCGCCCAACACCTGCGGTGCGATAACGTGCACCTCGAACCCCATCTCCTGGCCCATCGTGCGCAGCGCATCGACGTTGCCCTCGCGTCCACGGCCCAAGGCAAAGTCAGGGCCCACCCACAGGGCCGCTAGGCTAAGCGCAGCCTTCAGCCTGGCCATGAACACAGCAGCGGGCTGGCTGGCGGTCTCCAACGTAAAGGGGTAGACCACGGTGAAATCGACGCCCAGGCCGGCCAGTAGTTCCAGGCGCTCGTCGATCGTGGTCAGGTACTGCTGCTTGACGTCCGGCCGCAACACCGCCGCCGGATGAGGGTTAAAGGTCAACACGCCGGCCTGCCAGCCGCGCGACTGAGCGTGCTCAATCACAGCGTGGATCAGGGCGCGGTGGCCGCGGTGGACGCCGTCGAAGTTGCCGATGGTCAGCGCCGTTCGGCGACGCAGCGGCAGTTCAGGAAGAGCGTGATAGATGTGCATACTGCTCACTCAGAGTGAACCAACACTTTTTGGGGACGCCAGACGCCAGCCGCGCGGTCAAACTGCACGATGGCCAGCAGACGGCCGGCGTTGTCGTAGGCGCGCGCTGGGCCATCCTCAGCCGGGCCAACGCCCACGACTGCTTGGCCATGCAACAAGCGTTGCGCCTCCGTATCGCTCAACACGACCTGCGGTAGGTGAGACACGGCATGTTCCGGCGGCAGCAGATAGTCATGCCAACGGTTTGCGGCCGCGGCTGCGCTGAGTTGGTCTACGGTAACGGCATCGTGAACGGCAAAACCACCCACAGCCAAGCGGCGCAGCGCGCTCAGGTGCGCGCCGCAGCCCAATGCCTGGCCCAAATCATGCGCAATGGAGCGCACGTAGGTGCCCGCGCTGCACGTGATCTGCGCCCGCAACACGCTGCCGTCGAACGAAAGGAGCGCGAACTCGTAAACAGTGACTTGCCGAGGTTTCACCGCCACGGCCTCGCCGCGCCTGGCCCGCTTGTAAAGCGCCTCGCCGTCCTGTTTCAACGCCGAGTAGATCGGCGGCGTCTGCCAGATCGCGCCGCGGAACTGCTGCATCTGCCGGTCGAGCTCCGCCACAGTCAGCGCCGGCACCGGCAAAGTCGCCGTGGGTTGGCCCATGGCGTCGTAGGTGTCGGTGGCCACGCCTAAGGTGATGTCAGCCAGGTACACCTTGCGCAAGCCGGTGACATACTCAACGAGCCGCGTCGCCTGTCCCAGGCACACTACCAGCACGCCTGTTGCCAGCGGGTCCAAGGTCCCGGCATGCCCCACCTGGCGCACGCCGGTCAAACGCCGCACCTTCGCCACCACGTCATGCGAGGTCCACCCGGCCGACTTGTCGATGTTTAGCACACCCGCCGGCGCTGCCGCGCGCGTCTGGCTCATGGGGCAGAAGACTCCACTGCCGGCCGTGCGCGGCGCTGCGCCGCCAATGCCGTGTGCACTGCGCCCAAGACAGCCTGGCGCGCCTCCTCGAGGCTCAGCGGCAACGTGCAACCGGCAGCCTGCGGATGGCCCCCGCCCCCAAGGCTCTGCGCCACCTGCGCGACGTCGAAGCCCACCTTGGCGCGCATGCCCACGTCCACCTTGCCATCCTTGCGCTCCGTCAGCACCACCGAGACGTCCGCTTCTTCGGCGGCAACCAAAAAGCTGGCCAGGCCAGTATCGCTCTGTTCCACGCCATAGCAGTGCGCGCGGTCCGTCAAGGGAATAGCCGTCCAGATCACGCGGTCATCAACTTGGGCGCTGCTCAGGGCACGCCCCCACAGGCAAATCGACGCCAGCGTGCTGCGCTGGAAGACGTTTTCGTTGATCACCGACAGCGACGCGCCCGCTTCCATCAAGCGCTGCGCCACGCCTAGCAGCGGCGCGGTCACGTTGGCGGTGCGAAAGCCCAGCGTATCGCTGACCACGCCGGTCAGTAGGCACTGCGCAGCGGCCGGGCCAAGTGGCCACCCCATGGCCGTGGCCAGCCGGTAGACCAGCTCACACGTGCTGGTGGCTGCGCTGTCGACCAGATTGACCACGCCAAACTGCGTGTTCGTCACGTGATGGTCTATGTTGAGAAGAGGCGGCTTGCCGGCGTAGGTTGTGGGGGCGGCGACGCTCCCCAAGCGCAACCAGTCGCTGCAATCCAACGCAATGACCAGGTCGTAATCGCTCCAAGCGGGGTCAACTGCGGCGGTGATGTCCTCCCACCCCGGCAAGAAGCGCAGAAACTCTGGCACGGCATCCTGGTTGGCAGGTACGACTGGCCACCCCTGGTCGCGCAGCAACCATGTCAGCCCCAACTGTGCCCCGATGGCATCGCCATCGGGGGCCAAGTGGCTGATCACGATGGCGCGCTGGGGGCGCGCCAGATAGGGTTTTACGGCATCGAACATGGCTGCGGCGTTGTTAGTGCATATGCCAAGTGCAAAGACATCCGCCCGGCCTCGGCCCGGAGCGGACGTCTCTGCGATCAGCAGCTTGAAGGCTCGCCGTTGGTTACAGCATCGTCTGCAGCCGCCGGCCGGCTGGCCTGCTGGATCAACGCCTCGATCCGCATGCTGGCGGCCACGCCTGGGTCGTGGAAGAACTTGAGCTCCGGCAAGAAGCGTAGCTCCACCCGTTGCCCAAGCTGGCGGCGCAAATAGCCGCTGGCGTGCTCTAGCGCCGCCAAGGCGGTAACGCCCGCCGGATCATCTTCGTCCAGGTTGCTCACGTACACCCGCGCCAAGCGAAGGTCAGGCGTCATCTCGACGCGCGTGACGCTGGTCATCCCCAGGCGCGGATCCTTGAGCTCGAACATGATCATCTCGGCCAGCTCGCGCTGCAACAGCTCGGCCACCCGTTCTTGTCTTCGAGAGGTCATGGTTGGTCTCCGTGGCGGTTCACCAGGTTCGCCGGTTTCCCGGAAACTCCTGAGTTTCCGGGAAACCGGCAAGCGAACATCACACCCGCACCTTCTGATAGACCTCGATCACGTCGCCGACGCGAAAATCGTTGAAGTTGTCCAGGCCGATGCCGCACTCGAAGCCGGATTTGACTTCGCTCACGTCCTCGGTAAAGCGTTTGAGCGAGTTGACGCGGCCCTCGCCCACCACACCGCCGTTACGGCGCACACGCGCCAGGCCGTTGCGGATGATCTCGCCTTCCTGCACGTAACACCCGGCGATGTTGCCGCGCCGCGGGATTTTGAAGACCGCCCGCACTTCAGCGCGGCCGGTGTTCTTCTCCTGGTAGACCGGCTCCAACATGCCCTTGAGCGCTTTGTCGACATCGTCGATCAGCTCGTAGATCACGTTGTACTGGCGGATGTCCACCTGCTGCGCCAGGTCCGACTTCTGCGCCGACGGGCTGACCTGAACCTGGAAGCCGACCACGATGGCATCTGACGCCGCGGCCAGCATCAGGTCGCTCTCGGTGATATCACCGGTGCCGCTATGCAAGATCTTCAACCGCAAGTCATCGCTGCTGAGCTGGTTCAGCGAGTTGATGATCGGCTCCAGCGAACCGTCCACGTCCACCTTGATGACCAGGCGCAGTTCCTTGACCTTGCCTGTCTGCATCTGGGCGAACACATCCTCCAGGCTGATGGCTTTGCGTACCGTGGCAGCGTCGGCGCTCTCGCGCTCGCGGGCCGCCTTCTGCGCAGCCAGATCGCGCGCCGTGCGCTCGTCGTCAACCACCTGGAACACGTCACCGGCTGTGGGCACATCGCTCAAGCCGATCACGACGACCGGCGTAGAGGGAGCTGCGGCAGTGACAGGATTGCCTTTGTCGTCGAACATGGCGCGGACACGACCGCTGGCGCTGCCGATGACGATGTTGTCGCCCACGTGCAGGGTGCCTTTCTGCACCAACAAGGTTGCTGTGGGACCACGGCTCTTGTCCATGCGCGCCTCGATCACCGTGCCGATGGCATTGCCCTCCGGATCAGCCTTGAAGCCTTCCACGTCGGCCAGAAGTAGCAGGTTCTCCAACAGGTCGTCGATGCCGCGGCCAAGCTTGGCAGCCACAGGCACGCAGATCACATCGCCGCCCCATTCCTCGACCACAAGACCTTGATCGGCCAGCTCTTGCTTCACCCGGTCCGGGTTGGCGTTGGGCTTGTCGATCTTGTTGAGCGCCACGACGATCGGCACGCCGGCCGCGCGCGCGTGGGCGATGGCCTCCTTCGTCTGCGGCATGACGCCATCGTCAGCAGCCACCACCAACACGGCGATGTCGGTGGCCTGAGCGCCACGGGCGCGCATGGCGGTGAACGCCTGGTGGCCGGGCGTGTCGAGGAAGGTGATCTTGCGGCCGTTGTACTCGACCTGATAAGCGCCAATGTGCTGCGTGATGCCGCCAGCCTCGCCGGAGACCACATCGGTCTTGCGAATGGCGTCCAAGAGGGTCGTCTTGCCGTGATCGACGTGCCCCAGCACGGTCACGACCGGCGGCCGCAGCGCCAGGCGCTCTTCAGGCGTGAGCTCGAGCAAGCGTTGGCGCAGGGTCTTCGGGCTTGTCGCTGCAGGCTGCTCAGCCGTCGTGACCGGCTTGGGTTCCTCCTTGCGCTTGACCTTGACACCCAGCTCCTCAGCGATGATGGCGGCCGTATCGAAGTCGATGCTCTGTGTGATCGGCGCCATGATGCCGTAGTTCATCAACACCTTGATGACGTCGATAGGACTGCGCTGCATCAACTCGGCCATATCGCGCACGGTAATGGAAGCCGGCAGCTCGATCTCGGTAGGCAAGGCGGGCTGGGTTTCGACGCGCGGGGGGCGCGGCGCGGGTCGTGCGCCATCACCAGGCCGCGGCCGGCCAGCGGGGGAGGGACCGCCGGGCCGCTGTGGAGGCCGCTGCGCCGGGCGCGCTTCAGCG
>DAOUBX010000223.1:0-2792 GCA_034432445.1 Anaerolineales bacterium | reverse complement strand
CCTGCGGCACCCACTCGTCGACGGTCTCGTTGCTGAAGGCGTGGGTGAAGCCGGCCCACTGGCCGGGGCCGATGGTCAGGTCCTCTTGCAGCACGATGTTGGGCTCGCCCAGGCCGGGCACCGGGGCAGGCGGCGCGTCGGTGGTGCTGATCGCCACGGCAGCGCCGGTGGCGTTCCAGGTGACGAAACCCACGCCTAGGCCGTTGGGATCGGTGCCGGTCGGCAACTGGCCGTCCTCGAAGTCGTCGATGATGACCGATTTGCCGGCCGAGGTGGTCAGCTCGTCGTCGACGATGGTCAACGTGGCGTTGCTACGCGGTCCCAGCACCGCGTTGACCGGGTCGGACAGGCTGAGCAGCACGGTGCGGTCGCCGTCGTCGGCCGTGTTGTCGATAGTCTGCACGGCGAAGGTGGCCACTGTGTCGCCCGGCGCAAAGACGACCTGGCCGGTGGTCGCCACGTAATCCACCCCGGCCACGGCCGTGCCGTCCGCCGTGGCGTAATTCACTGTCACCGGCGCGGCGGCTGCGGCGTTGAGGGTCAGGGTGATCGTGGCCGCACTGCCCTCGGGCGCGCTGTAGGCGCTGCTCTCGAAAGCCACCTTCAGCTCAACCACACCGTCGCCGAAGAGCGCCACTTGGTCGATACGGGTCGCGCGCGTGCCCGCCGGCAGCGCAAAGGCGTAGGCCTGCATCTCGGTCAAGGTCAGGCCGTCGTCGGGCGCGCCCGGCGGCTGGTAGGCGTAGTCGCGGAAGAAGTCGGCCCAGGGGATGCTGATCAAACGCCAGCCGCTGAAGTCGTCGGCGAACTCGTAGGCGAAGCGCTCGGCGCTGTCGCCGGGCACCGCCGGGTTGAGGTTGTCGCTGAGGATCACACGGTAGGTGGCGCCGCTGTTGCCACCGAAGAACCAGAAGCTGAAGCCGCTGGCTGCGCTCCAGTCTGCGCCGCCCAGGTCGCGTCCCGTGCCGCCGCCCCAGCCCGCGCTCGTGTAGGCGACCTCCAGCACATCGTTGTCAGCCGGCAGTCCGGGCACGGTGGCGTCAGGGATCACGTTGGTGTTGATGGCTGTGCCGCTGCCGTAGTCGCCATACTGGAACCAGCCGGCCGGCAGGCCGCTCTCGAAGTCGTCTACGACGTCGTACTTGACCAAACGCACGTCGTCCAAATAGACCGCGCCCGCCGTGCCCACCGGCAACGCGATGGCGTAGGCCTGCATCTCGGTCAAAGTCAGGCCGTCGTCGGGCGCGCCTGGCGGCTGATAGGCGTAGTCGCGGAAGAACGCGCCCCAGGGGATGTTCACGTGCCGCCAGCCTGCGCTGTTGTCGACAAACTCGAAGGCGAAGCGCTCGGCGCTGTCGCCCGGCACGGCCGGGTTGAGGTTGTCGCTGAGGATGACGCGGAAAGTTGCGCCGCTGTTCAGGCCCTGGAACCAGAAGGCGAAGCCGTCGTAGGACGACCAATCTTCGCCGCCCAGATCGCGGCCCGTGCCCGCGCCCCAGCCGGCGGAGGTGTAGTTGATCTCCAAGGCCTGGTTGCCGGCCGGCTGGCCTGGCGCTGTCGGGGCCGGGACGACGGTGGTGGCGATGGCCGTGCCGCTGCCATAGTCGCCGTACTGGAACCAGCCGGCCGGCAGGCCGCTCTCGAAATCGTCGATGATGGGGAGCGCCTGGGCGGCGCGAGCCGCCGTCTCGTTGCCGGCGGCTGCGTTGCCGACGTTGACGCCCACCAAAGGGGTCAACCCCAGGGCCAGCAGCAGGACGAGCGAAACGAAAAGTCTTGTGGTCATGGTCAGCTAGACTCCTTCGGAGGATTGCATGTGAGAATTCGGAGTGTGGCGCACTACCTTGATCCAATCAACTGCTACCTTGACTTGGTTGCGTTTGATCAATTGCACCGTGGATTCTGGCAAGCCGTAGTAGGGAGCGCGCACGCCGTTGGTCTTGAACGGGTAGGTGCCGCCGAGGGCAAGATTCAGGATGAGAAACTTGGGAGTGTCGAACGCCCAGCGTCCGAAGAATTCAGTCATGGGTCGGGTGACGCGGTACATGATGGCGCCATCAACCTTGAAAACCAATCGATCAGGATACCAATCAACCGAATAGACATGCCAGTCTGTGGCGCCGTCAGGCGTCGGAAAGAACAGCTTATTCACCAGCCCGGCTTCGCCCGCATAGCCCGGCCCGTGCACGGCAGCGCTCACCCAGTCGGTTTCGCCAACGTATTCCATGACATCGATCTCACCTGTCGCAGGCCAGGGGCCATTGCCAAACAGCCAGAAGGCCGGCCACAGCCCGGCGCCAAACGGCAGCCTCATCCGTGCGGCAGCCGTGCCAAAGCAAAAATCGAATTTGTCTCTGGTATCGATCCGGCCGGAGACGAAATCGAAGCGATGGCCTTCCGGGGTCACAAAGCCCGGCCGATAGCGAGGGTGAATAATCAGCGCGCCGTTGTGCGCGCCGGTTACCTCACCTTCGGCAGCGACATAAAGTGTGTCGGCAGAGTCGATGTAGGCTTGTTGTTCGTCGTTGTAGATGGCGCCTGTTGTTCTGACATTCCACTTGGCGCGATCCAGCTCGGGCGACGTGAAATCATCGAAGAAGAGAATCTCCGCCTCAGCTTCGGTGGCGGTATGTGTGGCGACAGCAGCAGAAACGGGCATACTCTGTCCTTGAGACAATGGTCAAATAGGCGTCAAAGCGATGTAACTACTCAGCCATAGGTGCCGGGCATTTGGATTCTAGTTTGCAAACGTGTCTGCGAAGCCAACCTAGGTCGCAAATCGCCTACAAATG
>DAOUBX010000222.1:0-22626 GCA_034432445.1 Anaerolineales bacterium | reverse complement strand
CATGGCTACCTCCAGCGTTTGGTTCACTGAAGGCTATACACCAACAACCGCTATTGCGTCAAACTCCGCTTGAAATGAGCGAAACTACCGTAAGTAACTGATCTGTGACGCACAAAACCTTGCATCACCTCATCCTCCTCCACCTCACCCGTCGCGACTGGCGCCTGGTGCACCCTGACGACGACCCCACCGCCTGGGCCGACTTCGTTGCCGCTGTGCAGCGCATCTTGGCCGAGGCGGGCAACCGCCGGCTGAGTGAGGCGGAGCGGCTAGACCGCGCCGTGGTGGCAGCGTATTGCCCCGTGCTTTACGCGGCCTGCTGCGATCACGACAGCGACCGCCAGGAGCGCGCCTTCGCGGAGCTGTGGACGTGGGTCTATCGCCGCGTCTATTGGCGCATCGGCGAGGCTGAGGACGCCAAGGATGTCACGCAGCAGGTGGTGCTCAAGGTCTACCAGAAGCTGGACAAGGTGCGGGAACCGCGCGGGTTTCTGGGCTTTGTCAACGTGATCACTTTCCGCGAGCTGGCTGAGTACTTCCGTCGTCGTGAGCAGCGCCAACAGGTCGAACACGGGCCGCCGCACAAGCCCGACGATGGCGGCAAGGACCAGGACGACCAGGAAGACATGACTGCGGACGATCCGCTCCTGGCGGTGGAGTTGGCTGCCGCTGAGGCCGAGTTGGCGGCGTTGCTGCGCACCTGCTTGACTTCCACGCGCGGGGGGCGCTTTTGGGCCGAGGTGTTGATCCGCCGGGTTTTGCTCCAACAGAGCGTGTCCGAGGTTGCGACAGATCTCAACATTCCACCGGGCCGTGTCTCCCTGGAGCTCAACCGCGCCAAGCAGGAACTGTGGAAGCGCTGTGCCGAGGTAATTGATCGACTCATGGAGCACCTGGCGCCGTCGCAGCGCGTCACTTATCGGGAGGAGGACCTATGACACAGCTATCAACAGCCACTGCTTCTTGTCCATCACCAGGGCAAGTCGATGCCTGGACAATCGCGACTTATGCGGGAAATGCGAGCGCTGACAGAGACTTGACACTGCACCTGTTGGCCTGCCCCCACTGCCGGCAGCGGGCCGCAATGGCCTGGGCGTTGTTGTCAGAGCCGGTCTATGCTACAATGCCTGTCGTTCCTGTCCCAGATCTTGCTTTCTTGCAATGCTACTAGCCATGACCCACGAGACCGATGAGCAACGCCGCCGCCTGGCTCAACGACTAGCCGGCAGCCGCCGCCCGGCCGATGACCCCTGGCGTCGTCTGGCGGAGGCGATGGTGCCTGACGAGGCCTACAGCCACGAGCAGGCTGAGCAGGAGTTGCCGGCCTACGTAGCCGACGAGCTGCTCGGCCGACCGCTGGCTCAGCGCTACCCGGCCCTGCACCGTCACCTGCTCCACTGCCAGCCGTGCGCCGAGCTGCACGTTGCGCTGCTGGCCGACCTGGCCGAGGAGCCGCCGTCGGTGGCCGCGCCGCCGCCCGATCTCTCCTTCTTGCCGGGCGCCTACCGCCGCCGCTTGCGCCGCGCCGTCTTGCGCCTGGCGGAGGCCATTGCCGCGGCCATCCAGCCTGCGCTGCAGCCCTCCCTGGCCGACCTGGCCGAAGTCCTGTTCGACGAGTTCGAGGCCCTGGGTAGCTCGCTGTGGGCGACGCCGACGCCGAGCGGCGGCTACGCTCTAGCCGGCGGCGAGCTGTCCGACGAGGTGCGCCTGCTGGCAGCTACCTGGGCAGCAACCAGCCAGCTAGGCGAGGGACGCACGGCGCAGCAGGTGGCCGAGCTGCAGCAGACGGGTGCCTGGCCGGAGCTGGCGCGGAAGGTCGCCGCCCAGGCCGCGTCGAACCTGGACTTCACCCCCCGCCAGGCGGCTCGCTTCGCCGAGGAATACGCTCGCCTGGTCTCCCTGGACCCGTCGGCGGTTCCACTGGGCGCCCTGCCGCGTGCGCAAGCGTAGTGGCTCTGGCAGTCAGTCAAGAGCTCGGCAACTGCCACTTCGGGATGCCTCGCTAGCGTCTCGAGTCGGACGAATCTCGTGACAGACCCGCTCGGCATGACGATCGTTGGGAGTTTCTTGCCAAGGCGCATGTCGCCCAGCGGTATCGGTCACTGTCCATGAACTCCGCCGGGATGCTTCGCCGAGCCTCAGCATGACGGGCAAGGAGTTCGTTGTTATAGCGGCGGTGAGATAGGAAACTCGCAAGGAACTGAACCGTCGGTCAGCCGAGGCCGCGGATCAGCTCCCATCTTTCCCTGATTTCCTTCTCCCCCCTCGCTTCCGCCCGGACCAGTTCGCCCCAAGGAAGGTCACCTATGGCCCAATTCGCCTTCTTGCAGGACGAAGAGACGCGCAGCGCCATCGCCCGCCTGGCAGCTGACGCCGCCAGAGTGTGGGCGCCGTCCGAGGTGGACCTGGCCGACCTGATCACCGACGAGTACTTGGACCAGGTGCAGGAGGCCGACCAATTGCTCTACGCCGCGCCGGCGCGCGAGCTCAGCCTGGGCATCGGCGACGCTGAGCTGTGGCTGCTGGTCATCCTGCCGGTGTTGACCGGCTTCGTGGCCAACCTGCTGGCGGCCTTCAGCGCCTGGAGCATGCACACACTGCGGGAAAGGCTGGCTGCCCGACCACCATCGGCTGCTGCTCCTGCCAGTGGGCCACTGCCGGAAGAAGTACGCCGGGCCTTGGCAGCCCAGGCGCGGTCGGCCGGGCTGAGCGAGGCGCAGGTCGAGCAGTTAGCGGCCATCGTCGTAGCAAGTCTGGCGGCGATCCTGGCGAGCGGCTCCCAAGGAGGGGGCGCGGCATGAACGAGACGGCCGCGGAACCGTCACCTCCGCACCTTGCGCCCAAGCTCAATGTCCTTGCCCTGCCCAGCTACACGGCGATTCTGTTCGGCTTGATTGCGTTGGTGGTGCTGGGAGCGGTCTTCGCCAGCCTGTTGCCAGAGTCGCAGCTCTGGTGGCCGCCGGTGGTGTTAGGGCTGACGCTGCTGACGCTGCGCGACTACCTGCGTCAGCCGGCGCTTTGGCTGCGCCGCAAACAGCTAGTTGGCGGGGACACGGCGACCGCCGAGGGTCGGCCAGAGCAGACGCAGGCGCTGCACCGGGCCGTCGGGCGCATCCAGGCGGAGTTAGTGAACCTAGCCGGGGAGCGCCCTGCGCCGCTGGTCACGGTCAGCCCGCAGCGGCTGGGGATCCACGCCTTCGGCACCGCGCGCCAACGCTACGTCGGCATGCGCCAATACGCTGCGGAGCGGCTGGCGAAGAACCTGCAACTGCCGGCGGAAGACAAGCGCCGCCCGGCTCGCGCCATCCTGGCCCACGAGCTGGCGCACTTCCTCAACCAGGACATCTGGATGGTAGGGTTGTCCTACAGCCTGTTGAAGATGATGATCCTGGTGATGTTGGTCAACCTGTGGGTGGGCGTGGCTCTCTCCGTGTTCATCATTGAGGTCAGCCCCGAGGTGTTGCAACCGGCCTTCTGGGAGCAGATCGGGCACTTCCTGGGTGGAATGCTGCCCGGCTTGCCTGCGCCCGACCTGAGCTGGGTCATCCCGGCGTTGCAGGCCCAGAACCCCACCGTGGTGGCCCGCCTGGCCGATGCCAGCACCAAGCCGTCCGCCTGGGCGCCGTTTTTCCTGTTCCTGGTCTCCGTCCACCTACCCTTCATCGTGAGCGGCCTGGTGCTCTTCGGCCTCTACTGGCGCCGGCTGCTGCGGGTGCGAGAGCTCTACGCCGACGCGCGAGCAGCGTCGCTGGTGGGCGACGCCGCTGCCGTGCCCAGCGCGCTGGCCTTGAACGAGGCGCTGACCAAGTTGGGATCTGAGCCGCCCAGCGCTGCGCCGCGGCTGCGCCGCTGGCTGCGCGCCTTGTCGCAGCGTCTGGCTGTGCACCCTCAATTTGCGCTGCACCCCCAACCGGCCACGCGTCAACAGTGTCTGGCTGAGCCGCAGCAGGTGTTCGGCTCCTGGCAGTCGATTGCCGTCTCAGCCGGCTTGGCGGTGGTGTTGCTGGAGCTGATCCTGCGCGGCGCGTTGACCGCCGGCTACATCTACGAGCCCGGCGCGCACCTGGCCTTTGCCACGGCATTTGTGGTCTTCAGCCTGTGGCTGCTGCCGCAGCACTGCCTGGGCCGGCGCCGCGACCCACAGCTGGGACGCCACGTTGTGGGCATGGTGCTGCTTTTCACGGCCATCAAGCTGGCACCCTACTTGCTCGACCTGGCGGCCGCGCTGCTAGTGCAAGCCACCGATCCGGCCGGTTGGGGCCGGGTCCTCGACCTGTGGATCTACGGCCTGATCGGCGCAGGCGGCGACAACCTGCCCCAACTGATGGGAGCGGAGGTGACCTGGCCGGAGTTCATCCGCTGGCACATCTTCACGCCCATGGCCTACTTTGCGCTGTTCATGCCGCCGACCCTGCTGGCCAGCCTGTGGCTCGACGCAGCCCTCAAGCGCCGCGCTCTGACCTGGTATCGCCTGGGAGGCCGCGTGCGCCGGGCGTGGTGGGCCATCACGGCGGCCATTCTCGGCGTGCTCCTGCTGGCCGTCATCCCGCTCGGCAATCGCCTTTTCTTCCCCTGGGTCTACCCTGGCTGGTCGCCCATTGCCTTGGTGGGCATGGCCCTGAGCGTGACGGCAGTAGTTCTCGGCGGCTTGGGCTTTTGGGCGGCCGATCGGCGCTGGGCAGGACGCTGCGGCTGCGGCGAGCTCGTGACCGGCCCCTTCGCCCTGGGCCAAACTTGCCCCCACTGCCAGGCGCGCCTGCACGACTGGCTGATTGCGACCTACTGACATGAACAGCCAAGGACGGCAACGCACCCTCTTCGTCCTGACCATCCTGCTGTGGAGCGTCTTTCTGCTCTGCAACGCAGCGCTCTTCCTGTTTACTGCGCTGCAGGTCGGGCTGCTGGCCCTGGCGGCGCTCCTGTTTCTGCTTGTCTGCGAATTTGCGCTGCTGATGCGCTACGCGCGGTGGGTGGGTCAATGGCGGGCGATCCTTGCCTTTTGGGCAATCTATGCGTTGGCGCGCGTCGTAGCCACCGTGCTGGGCAACTGGGGCAGCGACTTGGGGGCCACCGCTGCCATGCTGCTGGCCATCTACGCTATGCTGGCCGGCTGGTTTGCCCTGGTCGTCTTGGCCATTCGCCGCGATGTCAGCGTCGCCTACCTGGTGATCGCCTTCGCTGCCGGCCCTGTGTTGTTGCTGGGCCAGGTGCGGGCTGCCGGCGGCGTGCTGGCCTGGCTCACCGGACAAGGCAGCAGCGCGGCCGTCCCGCCCTTCAACCCGCTGGAGCCGGCGCTGATGGTCATGTCCTGCATGCTGATGTTGGCCCTCCTGACCTTTGTGCCGCACTTCGTGGTATTGCTATGGCGCGAGTGGCGCGGCGTCAGCGTGGCGGCAGGGCCTGTTGAGGATAGCCCCGCCGCAAGCCCCACGGTGAGTTCTCACGTATGAATGGCTACCGCTACCCCTCAGCCCGTCGTTCGCGACGTCCTCTGGCCTTGGTAGTGTTGTTGGGCGCCGGCGCATTGTTGTGCCTGACCCTAGGCGTGGGCCTAGGATGGCTGCTCTTCGGCCGCGACGACGAGGGACAGCAAGCGACGGCGCCTAGCGCGACGCCTGTCCCAGTCGTCGAGGCAGCTACGGCCCCGCCCACTCCTGCGGCCACGCCGACTGTTGCCTCTCCGCCGACTGCGATCCTGCTTGCGCCGCCGCCCGACCTGCCGGCTTTGCAAGCCCTAGCCCTGGAGCTGGTCAACCAGGACCGCGCCGCGACCGGCCTGCCGCCGGTCGAGTGGGACGCCACCGCGGCGCGGCTGGCCCAGTCCCACGCCGAGGACATGCTGGCCGGCCAGTTCTTCAGCCATTGGAACCGCGACGGTTACGGCCCCGATCACCGCGCCGCGCTGCTGGCCGGCAGCGCCGACGCCGTGTTCGAGAACATCCACGCCTTGGCGGTGCGCTTCGACGACGGCCGGCCGGCGCCCATCGAGGACTGGCCGCAGCGCGTGCGCGAGGCGCAGGCCGGTTGGATGCAGAGCCCTGGCCACCGCGCTACGATCCTCGACCCGGCCCACACCCACGTGGGCATCGGCATCGCCTATCGGCCTGACATCGGCGAGCTGCGGATGGTACAGGAGTTTGTCAGCCGCTATGTGGAGCTGGCGCCGCTGCCGCCGGAGCTGCCGCTCGCTGCCCAATGGCCGCTGGAGGGCCGGCTGCTGGCCGGCGCCGCCGATCCCCTGGTCAACCTGGCCTACGAGCCCTTCCTCCAGCCGTTGACCGCGGAAGCGCTGGCGCAAACCAGCGTTTACACGTCGGCTGCCCAGCCCTTTGCCGCCCCCGCCGTCCAAATCAATGGCGACACATTCCGCACCAGCCTGCTCTTCGATCACGAGGAAAAGCCGGGGCTTTACCACGTGCGCGTCTTCGTCACCGTGGCGGGCCGGCAGGTCCTGGCTGCGTCGCCGATTGTGGTCGTGCGGTGAGGGCAGCGACCGTGGGACATCGCTGCACGGCTAGAAACAAACAGTCGGGCCGTGCCACGGGTCATGCGCGCATTCGTGCCCCTACTGCAACACGTTGGTGGCGCGGCGGCTGTCCACGAATACGGGCACGAACAGGCGGACGCCAGTCACGCGCCTCCGACGGTGGCTTGATAGTATGTCGATAGGAAGAGGATAGATCAGAGCTAGGTAACCTGTGGTAGGATCATGCCGCCAGGGCTTACTGGTTGCCTCGCTAGTCCTTGCGGCCGCAGTTATCCAGGAGCATAGTTTGGGCGAAGGGAGGTGAGAAATGAAGGTGGCTTGAACGCTCATCGATCCCGCGAAATTGGTGACAGTTGACGAGCTTGCGAGAATTCTACCTTTAGAAAGGATGGTCTTCCATGCTTCCTCTCTCCGTGCAATTGGGCCCGATCTTCCAGGGTGGCGGTGAAGGCGACGTGTTTGCCTTCTTAACCAGCGGTGCAGGCTTGGTCTGCTCCCTGATCTTGGCAATCATCGCTATCCTTGGCTTCTGGCGCACCTTTGTCAAGGCGGGGCAGCCCGGTTGGGGCGCACTGATCCCGATTTACAACGTTTACCTGATGCTCAAGATCGCCGGCCGGCCGGGATGGTGGCTGATCTTGTTGTTGATCCCCCTAGTCAACGTCATCGTCTGGGCGGTCGTCTGCCTGGACATCGCGGCCTCGTTCGGCAAAGGGGCGGTCTTCGGCCTGGTGCTGTTGTTCTTGCTCAACGGCCTGGGCTTCCTGATCCTGGGCTTTGGCGACGCGCAGTACCAGGGGCCGGCGGCGGCCAAGGCTGGGGGAGTGGCGTAGTCGGCTCCACCTATGGGTGCCGGGCGTTCAGACTGGGTGTCAAGCGGCGCCTGGTCGGGATAAAACGGGCGCAAAGCCTGCTGAAAGCGCCCGGCGCCTAAGTCGTTGCGCTGGATAGAGTGATTTCGTAGGAAAGGGTGTTTAGGACTCGCTTCCAATACCACCACAGTATGCGGAGGGTGTCGACCATGGGCCAATCTGCCACAGCCAAGGATCCCAACACGGCCATGGTAATCGAAATCGTCGCCGGTTACTTCGGCTTGTTGGGAATGGGTTACCTCTACGCCGGTCGCACTGCGGCCGGGCTGTTACGGCTCTTCGGGTTTTGGGCATTCATCGCCTTGATCGCGATCGTCGCCACGGCCCTGTCCATGTCTCCCGTGCTGTTCATGCTCGCCGATCCAATGAACTATGAGAGCGCGCTGGGCGCCAGTCTCCTGCCCTTGCTTTGCCTGTTGTGCCTGATTCCGGTGATTTTGGCGGTGCCGATAGTGTCAGGCTTAATGCTAAAACGAAGCATGAGCTAGGGATGCGTGGGACTATGGAGTCGATTCATCGCAGCGAGGAAGGCGGTCATGAAGGTGGACAGAGACGCTTTCTTCAAATTGCTCTGGGTGACAATGGCCTTGTCTCTCGCTCAAGCCCTGGTTTCATCGGTGTCGGCCCAGGACGCAGATTGGGCTCGCGGCAACATCGTTGGCCTGCGCGCCGGGACGTGTATTCGCGAAGGACCGGGGTTTGGCTATCGCGCCCACACGCGCGTGCCTGAAGACAATTGGGCCGTGATGGTGATCGATGGGCCGCGCCAAGCAGACGGTCGCATTTGGTGGGACACAAGTCGCCGGGCTGCTGGCGACCCCAGCGGCGGAACAGGATGGGTAACCCAGGATCAAACTGATGCCGACTGCGCGTTGCCAGAGCAGGGGTCTCCGCAGCTTCCCCCTCCTTCTTCTCCATCTTTACCCACGAGCGCATCCGGACCGGTTCAGCAGCTGCTGGAGTGGCTGCAGCGTCAGTCCCCGCTCATCAAGCTGATCATCGCCGTGGTAGCTTTTCTGCTTCTTAGAGCCATCTGGGGATCGTTGGCCAACGTCTTGGTTAGGCTGATAGGGGCGGGGATCAGTGCTGTTTTGATCTATGTTGCGATGGATTTGACGCGTTTCTTTTGGCAGGGCCCATGGACGCAGTTGGCAAACGCCATTTTTGGCGCCAATGCACCTGACTTGGCCCTGGTGCTTGCGTTGTTGCCTATTGTGTCGTGGCTTTTGTGGGTGTTGAGAAGGTTGCTGAAACGCTAGCGGAGTAATGCCCCTATGCGGCGCAGTCGCCCTCATATTTGTTCCAAACAGGAGGTATGATTACAGGGGCGTAAGAGATGCATTGAGGTACAGATCCTGCTCAAGTCGCGCGAAGAAGAGGAGAGTGCATGAGATGATTCTGTAACATTGCTCGGCGCCACTTTGCTGAGAGTTCCTCTCTGGCTACCATCTTGTCCGATGAACTTGCTCAGGAGTTTTTCGTGCCATGGTTGAGACAAAGGTTATTACCTTCAACTCGGTGCAGGCCATGAAGGCCGGTATCCAGCAAATGGAGGCCGAGGGCTGGAAGGTGCTGAGTGTTCAAGAAACGAAGGAACACGGTGTGAGTTCCTGCTTGATCATCGTGCTGGCTTTGACGCTCGTGGGACTAATCTTACTGCCGCTTCTGCTCTTCTCGGCCCAGAAGAAGTACATCGTAACCTTTCAGCGTGGACAGGAGGGGCCTGCTCAAGAGAACCCAGCGCAGTAGGTTTGCGAGACAAGCGCTGATAGCCGGGTGTCCATGTACGGCATAGCTGGGTTGATTGGAGCACAGATGCCCGGCTCCCGGCTGTCATCTGTGTTTGTGTCCTATTCCGCAAAAGGCGGTTCTAAGTGTCCTCTCTGCATCGGCTGAGCGGCGAACGTGAAGTTGCTCCTATTTCAAGGTGAAGCGATGCAACGTGACAAACTAGGACACGCGCTCCTTTTGTTCAGCTTGGCAGCCTTGCTGTTAGGGGGATGTTCTTCGCAGGCCGCAGCGCCGGTCTATCCGGATGTTCAAGACCGCATCAACGAAGCTCAGGCAGTCAGTCTGGGCTTGAGCGGCCCTGCTTTTGGTACCCAGCTGGGCCAGGCTTCAGGGAGCTATTATGTGGTTTCCGGCGATGCAACAACCATCGGTCGTTGGTATGATCGTCAGGTTGCCGAAAGCGCGGTAGTCTATGTCGACGAGATCGTGGCGCCTCAGGCTGTGCATCGACTCTATCGGTTGACGCAGGTATCGAAATGGCGCTTCGAGTACATTGAAGTCGCCATCCAACCGATCGACAACGCCACCAGTTTGCTGGCTATTTATCGCGGCATGGCGCGCCAGTCAATTGCAGATACGCATGGCAGTTGGCTGCGTAAAGCATGGGGGTTCGTGCTGGGACAGACTGACCAGTCGCCCACCGATTGGCTGTTTGGCTTTTTGCTGAAGGTGATCAAACCAGTGCGCCCCCTCTATGAAGAGGTCTGGCTAAAGCCGGTGCTGAATTCCCTCTTAGCGTTGCGTTGGCTGCTGCGCTGGAACTATGGCCTGCTGCTTATCTTTTTCGCCCTTTGCCTGGGGAAAGTGACCGACTTGGTCCGGGATGTAATTAACAAGCCCTTCCAGCGTTACTCGTGGGGCCTCTTTGCCGCATCCATCATCATGTTTATCGTAGCCGGTGTGTTTCTGGCCGCCGCCATCTGGGAAACACTGAACGGCTTCTACGACACATCTACCAGCGGCCAAGCCTGGCTGCAAGCGCACATCTATCCTTTCTGGTCGGACAACCTGCGGTTGCTCGCCGCAGTTCCTCCCGGAGGAACGTTCCTGGCGCTACGGCTAGATCAGCCGAACCTGCTGCTCGTGCCCTTGCTGGCAGCAATCGCCGGCATTTTGGTGGTCACCTTGAACTTAGAAAACATTCAAGAACTTCACGAGGTGCTCGAGCAAGTCAACCCACGCGAAGCAGAACGCCTAGAACCCTTCGTTGTTTTGGCTGACGGGCTGGCGCAGAGCGACGACGCTGGGTGCAATGTCTATTCACGGCCTCTGCGTGATGCTGCTATGCTAGCCTTCTTGCCGCTGGGTGTGGCCATTTACTTTGTGGCGGAGAAGCTGACCGACCTGATCGAGGTGTTCTTGACCAGCATCGACGTAGCCGCAGTTCGTCGGGCATTCGAGAAGCGCCGAGCGTATCGTCAACCTACGCGTTGGTTGAGGTTCCTGTTGTCATTTGGCCTGCTAACAGCCTTGGCCGCCTGGATCGTAGTTGTCGACCAAGGGGCGTTGCTGGAGACACACCCGAGCAGTCGCATAGCTGGGTTGTTCGTACACCCTGTACATGCGGCGTCAGCGGTGTCTGTCGCCGCAGTCTCCCCTGAGTACCTAGCTAAACCCACTGCAGTGGCGACGCTGCCTCCGACAGCAACACCGGCTAGCGAGCTCCATCCTACTCCAGAGCCGCCAACGCCCCTGCCACTTCAGGAGATCAAGGGACGGGTGACTGCTGATGTACTGAACGTTCGTGCAGGCCCAGGCACCGGCTTTACCATCATCGGCAAAGCGCGACAGGGCCAGGAACTCCTGCTGCTAGGACGAACCCCGCAGTCGGACTGGCTCTTTGTGTCCGTTGGAACACAAAACGGCTGGGTGGCTGCGCGATACGTCTCTACGGATCATCCTCTCATCGAACTTCCTGTTCAGCAGCCCTAGATTCTGCGCTGCGTTAGGCGTTATCAGAAGTTGCCCGATCATCAAGAGCGACCGACCGAGGTTCGACCGATGACCAAGCCCATCTGCCACGGCTGCCACCGTCCTATCACCGGCGCTTACATCACAGCCCTCGACCACACCTGGCACCCCGACTGCTTTCGCTGCGCCGGCTGTGGCCGGCCCATCGGCAAGGAGAGCTTTTACACGCACGAGGGCCGGCCCTACCACGCAGCCTGCTACCACGAGCGCTTCAGCCCGCGCTGCGCCCGCTGTCGGCGGCCTTTCAGCGGCCGCAGCTTCTATGAACGCGACGGCAAGGCCTACTGCAAAGAGGATTATGATGAGCTGTTCGGCCTGCGCTGCGCGGCTGGCGGCGAGCTGATCGGCCAGCGGCGCTACTTCGAGAAGGACGGCAAAGCCTACTGCGAGGAGCACTACTGGGAGCGCTTCGGCAAACGCTGCGCGATCGGCGGCGAGATCCTCAAGGGCGAGTACGTGGTCAACGCCTGGGGCGAAACGTACTGCCACGCCCACGCCCACGGCCTGCCGGAGTGCTACAGTTGCCACCGGGTGATCTGCGAGCGGTTGACCGGCGGCGGGCAGCGTTACAGCGACGGCCGCACGGTGTGCAATCGCTGCCGGCGCACGGCCATCGACACGGCGGCTCAGGGGCAGCCCGTCCTGCTGCAGGTGCGCCGGACGCTGGGCAAGCTGGGCCTGGATTTGGGACGTGTCGAGACGCCGCTGCGGTTGGTGGATCAGGCCGAGCTGAACCGCCGCTCGACCAAGCCCTACAGCAAGCAGCCGGCCGGTATGGCCAGCCACAGCACGACGACCCGCAACGGCCAGGTCGTCGAGCGCACGGTCGAGGCGATCCTGATCCTGCACGGCCTGCCGCAAGAGCACTTCGCCGCCATCGCTGCCCACGAGCTCTGTCACAGCTACCTGTTCATGAATGCGTTTCCTGATCTGGAGCCGATCGTCGAAGAGGGCTTGTGCGAGCTGGCGGAGTTTTTGTGGCTGACACAACAGAAGACCCCAGAGGCCGCCTTTCGTCTCAAGCTGATGGAGGGCAACGACGACCCCGTCTACGGCCGCGGCTTCCGATCTGCGCTCCGGGCCTATGAGCGGCACGGCCTGGCCGCCGTGCTGGCGGCCGTGCGCCGCGGCAATAGATTGCCGTAGTCGATCTTGACCGCAGACTTTTCTGGCCATTTGCGGCTCAGCCGCTCACGGTTGCCAACTCTTCAGAAGTTGGCAACCGTGCAATCAAAGCGTCCGCTGCCAGTAATCCACGATTTTGGTGAGGTGAAATCATGCGCGGCTCCAAAGCGCTCCTGACCTATTCTCTGCTCTCGATCTTCCTTCTGGCGATGCTGTTGCCACCCGCTCCGGCCGCAGCCAATCCGCGTCTTCAAACGGAGCCTGAAGTCGTGGTGATCCAGCCGCCGTTGTTGTATCAGGGCCATCGCTACACCGTCGAATACCGTCCGATCGGCGACTATCGCTCCGATAGCACCAGCTTCTTCTTTCAGGCCACGCCAGAGTTTTTCGAGCAGCGCGGCATCGCCGATCTGTTGGTGCGACGGGATGGCGCGCCGATAACCAATGAGGAGGAGCTGTACCAAGTTTTCCTGCTCTACACAGCCGCGGACACCCTCTACCGAAACGTGCCACACGACCCGTCTTCCTCCATCCCGCCAGGCTTTCGGGAGGACCTGCAGCGGGTCACACGCAACCCCTGGTTCATCGAGCAATGGATCACAGGGCTATTTGCCTCGCGCGAGGATCAGGTGTTGGAGGCGCTGCGGGCTATGCTCAGTCCACAGCTTGAAGCAGAGGAGGTGGGCCAACTGGCAGATGGTATTGGACAGCTCATGGGACGCGGTAATACGGCTGTGGAAGCCCTGGACGAGACTATCGAGGCGATGCGCTTCTCCAACAACCGCACCGTCCGCAACCTCCAGAAAGACATCCGCCAGGTGTTCCGGGATTGGCGACCGATCACGGAGCAGGGCACGTCCTACGTAGACATCGGTGGCAGCCGGATTGAGTTCTTCAACGCTCTGGATGTGATCGCGCTTGGTGCCCGCTTGCTGTGGTCCGCACAGCTCAACCGCGAGCGCGCCGAGTGGTTACAGCTCTATCAAGCTGGTTCTTACTCCGGCGAAGCCGTATTGGACGCCGATCAAGTGGCTGCAGCCACGAAAGTCTACGCCGAGTCGGAGGAGGCGTGGGTACAAAGGGCCGATGTCATCTTGCAGTTTGCGCGCGAGCAACTGGTGGACGTAGCCTACCATCTCGGGACGGAGCAACTGGCCCGCCTGTGGGTGCAGAAATCGTGGGAAATATTCGGCAAGCGCACGACCGGCCACCTCGTAGCCGGCGTGGCCTCGTCCGTCCTGTTGGGGCTGTCACTGGGCAACCTGCTCTACGGCCTGGATGACCTGGTCAGCAACTTCCGCGTGGCCGAACGCGCTGATGAGTTGCGCATTCGTTTTCGCACCGGTCGTGCGCAGCTACAGCTGAAGGCCACGCGGTCGGGGAACGACGTATACGATGGCCATCTGGCCGAGGCTTTCCGCGCTGCCTACATGCTCGAAGCACTTGCGGCTGCCCAGGCCTATCGCAGCTACGCTGACGGCGTGGGAGCTACCGTCAACAAGGGCTTGCTGGACCTGTTGAACCCCTTGAACTGGTTCGTCGGCGACGACTGGCGTGCAGCCATCAGCGGCCTGCGCAACCTCGCCGATCAGGGTGAGCGGGACGCTGATCATGCCATCGGCCATCCGGCATACATCGATACAGCAGTGGCCCTGGCGCGTGAGACGGCGCTCCGGCTGACCGAGGGATCAGAGCTTGCCGGCCTAGCTGCGCTGCCCGCGGCGCCTCTGTTCTTCGACATCATCCAGCCCAACGAGACGGCCCGCTTGACCATCGAGCTGCGCAACACCGGCGCCCTGGCTTGGGATCCCGACCAGGGCTTCACTCTCAGCCAGCTCAGCCGGGGGGGCGAGCCGACCGGAGAAACCTACGCCCTGTTGCAATCCGTTGCCCCAGGCGAGACCGGCCGCTGGGAAATCGCCCTGCCAGCGCCGGAGCAGCGCTTTGCCTCCTTGCGTTTCCGAGTGACCAGAAACGGCCTGCCCTTTGGTACACCGGCCCGCGCCGTGGTGATCACCCTGCCCGAACAGCTCCGGGGCCTGGAGGATCGCCTGCGCGCAACTATCGAAGAGCAGATCGAGCAGTGGCGCAACGCCGCTGAACAAGAACTCGAGCAGCGCCTGCAGGATCTGGAGGCGCTTGTGGTAGAATGGATCCAGCGCGAGCTGGAGAAGCAGGTGAACAACCTGCTGGAGCAACTGTGCGGCAGCAGCGCCTTGCTGCCGCTGGGTGTAGCCATGTGGGTCTTTCGCTGTCGCCGCAAATTGGGATGACAGCCGTCGCACGCTTGACTAGTTTCTACTGAGTGAGTTCGATCTGCGCGTCGTCTTCCAGATGAGCGCCGAAGACTCGGCCAACCTTGTCGACACGCCCCTGGCCGCCAAGCTCGGCCTGCACCGCGCCCTGCTCTTCAGCGAGGAAGAAGGCCGCCTGGAGAAGTTCCGCCCCTACGGCCCGCCCAGCGAGGCCTGGCTGGCCTGGGCGCTGAGCCGCTTGACATAGCGCCCTCATGGGTGACCGGAGGCCAGACTTCTGCCGGATTTAACGCCAAGGTTCGGCTGAAGCCCGGACCCCCAACATGAAATGCCCGACGCCTACCTGCGAAAGCGAGTGATCTCATGACCACCATCGGCCGCTACAAAGTCGTCAGTGAGCTGGGCCACGGCGGCATGGGCGTTGTCTACCGCGCCGTCGATCCCAGCTTCAGCCGCGAGGTGGCCATTAAGGTGCTGCCGCAGCAGCTTGCGGGCGACGCCAGCCTGCGCGCCCGTTTCGAGCGTGAGGCGCGGGTGATTGCGGCCCTGGAGCACCCCGCCATCGTCCCGGTCTACGATTTCGGCGAGCATGCCGGCCAGCCCTTCCTGGTGATGCGCTACATGGCCGGCGGCTCGCTTTCCGACCGGCTGGCCCGGGGGCCGCTGCCCGTGGCCGAGGCCGTGCGCATCCTGGAGCAGTTGGCGCCCGCCTTAGATTTAGCGCATCAGCGAGGAGTGATCCACCGGGACCTGAAACCGGCGAATATCCTCTTCGATACCCAGGGCAGCCCCTACATCGCCGATTTCGGCATCGCCAAGATCGCCGAAGCCACGGTCTCGCTGACGTCGTCGGGCATTATCGGCACGCCGGCCTACATGAGCCCGGAGCAGGCCCAGGGCCAGGATTTGGACGGACGCAGCGACATCTATGCCCTGGGCGTCATCCTGTTCGAGATGCTGACCGGCCGCCAGCCCTACCAGGCGACGACGCCGGTCAGCCTGGCCATGAAGCACGTGCTGGAGCCGGTCCCCCGCCTGCGCGACTTTGCACCACACTTGCCGCCTGCGCTAGACGCGGTGGTGCAACAGGCGATGGCCAAGCAACGCCATGTCCGCTTTGCCTCGGCCGCGGCGCTGGTCAATGCGCTGAGAGCTGCCGGCGGCGTTGCGACGGCTGTGCCCTCGGGGAAGCGCGCGACGCCAGCGCTGGTCAGCCCGCCGCCCGCCAAACAGCCGGGAAGCGGCCGTTCCCTAGCTCTTCCCTTGCGGCCAACCCGGCCGCTCTGGGGCCTGGTAGGGCTGTTAGTCGTTGCCATTCTGCTTCTGGTCGTCAGCGTCAGTTTGTTGGGCCGCCAAGCTGTGCCTGGTTCTTCGACGCCTGCTGCGGCGAGCACCGCAGCAGCACCAGCGACGAGTCCGGCGAGTGCAACTCCATGGGTGGCGGCCGTTGTCCCGACAGCCTTCTCCCCTGCTGCGCCCACCGCCACACCGTTGCCTGCGGTGATCGCAGCGCCAACAGCCACGCCCGCGGCGACGGCTACATCTGTGCCTACGTTAGCGTCGACCATGCCCTCGGTCGCTGTCGAGACGGCCCAGCGCTACGTCACCTTTTCCTTGCAAGGCCTGGCCAACGCCGCTATGGCCGAGGGCTACATAGACCTTCCGTTGGGCCGGGTAACCTTGGGTGGGGTGCCGTTCGACTTGGGCCTCGGCGGCAGCGTGACTACGCAAGCCGGTTCGTTGCCTGATAACCTGAAGAGCGCGACGTTGCGAGTAGACGTGGCCGCGCCGCAGGAAGTGGCCCTGCTGGTGACGGGCGGCAATTTGTTTCGTCGTTTTCAGGGGCAGCGTGTTGGGCTGGTGCGACTGGCTTTCGCCAACGGCGCAGAGCACCTGGCGCCCCTGGTGGCGGGCGAGAACCTGCGCGAGTGGAAGCTCAACGGCGACGATGTGGTTACTACTGCGTCATCGCCGTTGCTGCTGGAGGTGTGGCGCGGCGGTAACCGGCATGACAACGGCGTAGCGGTCATCGACTTGCTGCGCATCCCGATCCCAGCCGAGATGCAGAACAGCCGGCTCACCACTGTCGAGGTGCGCGATCTGAGCCTAGAGATGTTGGGCGACCTAGACCCGGCAATCAACTGGCTGGGCGTGTCGGTGCTATCGAGCGCAGGTTCGCCACCGCAGGCCACTGCGCAGCAGGCTGTCAACCTGCGCACCGGTCCCGGCCAGGACTTTGACCGCATCCGCTTGCTGCCGCAAGGGGAGGTTGTCTCCGTCCTGGGTCGCACGGCGCAAGGTGATTGGCTGCAGGTGCAGACCGCAGACGGCGCTACCGGCTGGGTCTCAGCGCCTTACTTCACCGTGGACAACGCGGCTATCGCAGCCCTGCCGGTTGTCTCTGCTCCGACCCCGGCGCCGTGCAGCATCGAGGTAGACAGCAGGCTACGCACGGCCTATACTCGCGACACGCTCGGCTGTCCCGTTACTGACTCCCGCATCGTCTGGGCGGCCTGGGAGCCTTTCGAGCGCGGGGCCATGCTCTGGCGCAGCGACCTCAACCAGGTGACGGTGTTCTACCAGGGAGCCGGCTGGGTCACCCTGCCCGACCAGTGGGATCAGGTCACGTTGGCGCCCAGCCGCGGCGCAGCGCCGCCTGGACGCCAAGCCCCCGTGCGCGGTTTTGCCTGGATTTGGGGAACGCGCGACGATGTGTTCAACGGTCTCGGCTGGGCAACCGACGAGGAAAAAGGCGTCTGTCTGCTGCTGCAGGACTTCGAGCGCGGCTTCGTGTTCGCCAAGAGCGATGTGGCTTCGTGCGCCGACCGACAAGGCGGAAGCAACTACAGCCGTGCTGCCGAGATGCCGCCGTTGTTTATCACCGCTTTTGGGGATGGTGCCGGTTGGCGTTAGCATTGATCGCGGAAGACAAGCCTGTTGGAATGATCACTGGCGCATGAGTCGGCGGCATAGGCAACTGCGCGTGCAGTTGCACATCCCCCCAACCTTTGCTATAATTGACTCAAAAGCAGTCATCACCGGGTTGGCTCCTTGATGAGGCTCTTCGGAGCACTGCTTCTCCCACGGTGGGGTGGGATACAGGACAGGTGTCTTCCGACCGTCCCCCGGACTTGGGTTTGCGCCGGCGAACCAGACGCCTGCCCATGTGGCCTAGATGCGGCGCATGGACACCTGGCTGTTTCTCGTGTTGATCGGTGCAATCGTGCTACTGGCAGGGGCTGTGACGCTGGTAGCCATGCTGGTGGCGCGCTCGTCACGCCGACCCCAGCCGCCGACGCCGTCCCCTGCTCGTCCCTCACCAACACAGCCCCGCTCTACGCCGCCTGCAACCCCTGCCACACCCTCAGCGCCTTCTCACTACCTGATCGGCCTGACCGGCGCCTGGTACGGGCGCAGTTTTCCTGTCGGTCCCAACGGGCTCACGCTGGGCCGCAGCGCCGACAACGATGTGGCGCTGGACGACGAATTGCTGGTATCGCGGCACCATGCCGAGATCATTGCGCAGGAAGCTGGTTTTGTGCTGCGCGACCTGGAGAGCGCCAACGGCACCTGGGTGGACGGCCAACGGATCGTGGCGTGCGCCCTCACGCCGGGCAATCGCATCCGCACGGGCAACGTCGAATGGCTGTTCGCCGACGCCAGCCTGGCCGGACAGGCGCAGGCCGCGCCCGAGCGGTGGTTGCTTGCTGCCCAACCGCAGGCAGGCGTCACGCCTGCACCTCCCGCTGGTGCCTCGTTTTTCGATGGCTTTTGGCTGGAGCAGTTGGTCGGCCAGGGGGGCATGTCGCGCGTCTACAAGGCGCGCACAGCTGATGGCCAGGTGGTGGCGCTTAAGATCCTCCAATCCACCGACCCCTATCTGGTGCAGAAGTTCGAGGCCGAGGGCCGCCAGATCGGCCCTCTGCTGCAGAACCATCCCCACATTGTCAAGGTGCATGGCTTTCGTCGCAGTGCGCAGGGCCAGCTCTACCTGGTGATGGACTTTGTCGACGGTTACTCACTGCGCCAAAGGCTCGGCCAGGGCGCACTGACGGAGGACGAGATTGTGGCGATCATTGGGCAGGCCTGCGACGCCCTCGGTTACGCCCACGCCTTCCACGTCGTCCACCGCGACGTCAAACCGGAAAACATTCTCATCCAGGCCGACGGCCAGGTCAAGGTGGTCGATTTCGGCATTGCTCGCTTGACCTCGGCCATGACGGTGACGCAGAGCAAGCTGGTCGGCACGCCGGAGTACATGTCGCCGGAGCAGGCCAAGGGCGAGCCGGTGTGCGCCGCAAGCGATGTCTACTCGTTGGGCGTTGTGTTGTACGAGATGCTGACCGGCGAGGTGCCTTTCCCCATGCCGGGCGATGGCACAGATTGGCGCGCCGCCATGACCGTGGTCGACCAACACCTGCACGCATCGCCCGTGCCCCCGCGGCGGCGTGTGCCGACAGTTTCCAGCGAGCTGGAGCAGGTTGTGTTGAAGTCGCTGGAGAAGAGCTGGCAGAAACGCTACCGCGACGGCGCAGCAATGGGCCAGGCGCTGGGCTATCAGCCCAGCCGATTGCGCAGCACGCCGCCCAAGCTGACGCCCGCCTCGGCGCAGTTGGTGGTGGTGCAGGGCCCAGGCGTCGGCCGGCAGTGGACGCTTAGCGCCGCGCCGCTGGTCATCGGCCGCGGCGACCTGAACCCGGACGATCTGCGCGTGTCGCGGCGTCATGCCCAGATCGAGTGGCGGGATGGCGCGTTCTGGCTGCAAGACCTGTCGGTGAACGGCACATGGGTCAATCAGGATCGTGTCAGCGACGCCGTGGCGCTACGAACGGGTGATTTGATCGTCGTTGGTGAAAGTGTGTTGCAGTTGCGCTAACCCTCAGGAGGTCTCAGCCATGGAAGATAAGAAGACGGTCAAGATGGGCAGCGAGGCCGGCGGGCAAGACGAGCAGCCGACCGTGTTCGCAGGCGGCGGGCAAGCCGGGCCGGCGCCCTTCGTGCGTTCCCCTCTGCCTGGGGCTGATCAGCCGACCCCGCGACCGGGGCAGCAACCAGCCTGGCAGCCGCCGGTCGCACCGCCATCGCCAGCGTGGGGTGCGCCGCAGCCGGCCGCGCCGCGCGGCGACGCCCCCACGATGCTCCTCTCGCAGCGGCCCACGTCGGTGTTCGCCTGGCTGGTGGTGATGGACGGGCCGGACAAGGGGCGCATCCACCCCCTGAAGCCCGACACCACGGCGGTGGGCCGCGCGCCCGGCAACGATATTGTCGTGCCGGACGACACCTGCTCCGGTCAGCACCTCAAGATCAGGATCGAGTCGCAGGAAGAGGGCGGGGAACGCTTCGTGTTGATCGATCTGGCCAGCCGCAACGGCACCTATGTCGGCAGCAAGGAGACCTATCGCGATCCGTCCAGCCGAGTCTATCGCCACGTGTTGCAAGACGGCGACTACCTGCTGCTGGGTGAGACCACATTGGTCTTCAAGCGCGTTTAGTGCCTATCAAGCAACGAGTCTGCGCTTGGGCCGGTCGCTCGACCGGGCCAACCCACGCGTCATTGAGTGACCGTTGCTCGTGTCCCAAGGAGTTGGATCAATGAATACCGTTTCATGGCCTATCCGGCGGTTGGCTGAGCGTCTGCTACGCCTCACCTTGGCGGTCGCCCTGCTGTTCAGCGCTCTTGTGTGGCTGCCGCCCGTCTTGGCGCAGGGCGGCACGATCACCATCGACCAGGTCGATCCCAGCCAGCATCCCAACATGACGGTGCTGGCGTCGGTGCGGGATGTCAACGGCGTGCCCATCCCGGACCTGGGCCGCAATGCCTTCGAGATCGTGGAGGATGGCCAGACCTCCTTTCCGCCCGACGAGGTGACCACGCAGGTCAATCCCGATGCGGTGGTCTCCATTGCGCTGGTGATCGACCTCAGCGGCAGTATGCGCGGCAAGCCACTGCAAGAGGCCCAGGCCGCCTCCGCCAATCTGCTCGACGCCCTGCTGAACCTGCCCAACGATCCCGACCGCGTGGCGTTCTTCGGTATCAACCGGCAGGTGGCGCCCGATGATCTGGCCTACGACAGCGCCGTGGAGATCCCCTTTAGCAACGACAAGAACCAGGCGCTGAACGTCATCAACTTTCTGGCCATCGAGGGCAGCCGGCCGACGCCGCTGTACGACGCCCTGTTTCGCGTCGTGAAGCTAACCTCAGGTCAGAGCGGCCGGCGGGCGATCATTGTCATCACCGATGGCATCGACCAAGTCAGCCAGCTTAAGGCCGACGACCCCATCATCGAGGCCAACCGCCACAACATTCCGATCTTCCCTATCAGCTTGAGCACCAACCGGGTGGACGAGGACTTTTTGCAGCGCTTGGCCGTGCGCACCGGCGGGCAATACCGCAAGGCGCCGCAGCCGGAAGAGTTCACAGGTCTCTTTCAGCAGGTGTTGGATCAGCTCAAATTGCAGTATAAGCTGAGCTACCAGTCGCGGCTCAAGGAGGACAACGGCATTCACAGCGTGCTGGTGCGCGTGCGCTCGCCGCAGGCGAGCGGCTTCGACGAGAAGAAATTCAAGTTCAGCGATGTCCCGCCCACGCCGGCCCCGCCCAGCGGCGTGATCGGCGCTATCACCACCCAACTGCCGGTCGCCGTCACGTTGGAGCCCATTCCAACCGCGACGGCGGAGCCGGCGGTTGCAGCAGAGGAAGAGACCTTGATCGACGAGGTCGGTGACTTTATTGCCGATAATCCCCTGCCTGCAGCCCTGATCGGCCTGGCGTTGCTGCTGCTGGTCGTGCTGATCATCCTGCTGATCGTCTGGTGGCGGCGCAAGAGCGGCAGTGCAGCCTATGGCGAGGCGCCGTTGGTGCCGGACGAATGGGCAGCGGGCGGCTTCGCCGCGCCAGCCACACAGGTGGATATGGCCTCGACGGGTGGTCCGTCCACGACGGGAGGCATCGCGCCCACCACTGCGCAGTCGACCGGACCGGCGCCCTCGCCTTTCCAGCCTGCGCCTGGTTTTGCGCCCGCGCCTCCACCTGTGGCGGCGCCGGTGGTCCCGCCGGCTGGCGGCACGCGTGTCTTGCAGCGCACGCCTGAGCACAGCGCGCTGTTGGTGTCCCGCAAGGATGCCAGCCGGCGCCATGACCTATTAGCCGATACGACGATCGGGCGTTCTCAGGACAACACACTGGTCATTTCCGACCCGACGGTTTCGCGGCAGCATGCGCGCGTGCGCCTGGAGAAGGCCCAGTTCTTGCTGTTCGACCTGGGCAGCGCCAACGGCACCTTCGTCAACGACCAGCGAGTTGAGGCGCCCGTAGCGCTGGCCGATGGCGACATCGTACGCTTCGGCGAGGTGGAGTACATCTTCCGCCAGCTGACGTGATCCGTCCACGCCTGGTCACCGGTTACTGATCACCGTTAACCGTTAACCGATCACCGTTCACCAAACCAAGCAGGTGTGCCATGGAGTTCAATGTCCTCTCCGGTCCGGATGCCGGCCGCGTCTTCTCCGGCAATGTCACCGTGGCGACCATCGGCCGCGGCAGCGGCAACTTGGTGGCGTTGGGCGACCCTAAGATCTCTCGGCAACATGCGCGGCTGGAAGTTACAGCCACAGGCGTGTCGATCGTCGACCTGGGCAGCACCAATGGCACGTTTGTTAACGGCCAACGGCTGACTGGACGGACGGCGCGGCCCCTGCAGCCGGGCGACGAGGTGCGCGTGGGTGACACGCGGCTGCGCTTCATGGGCCTAGCGGCTGCCGCGCCGGCCTGGGACGACCTGCCGGAGGACCAGGCGTACGCTGTGACTCCGGGCGGCCGGCCGCGTTGGCTCATCCCCGTGCTGGCCGTCGTTGCGCTGCTGTTGCTTGCCGCAGCAGCGGTCTGGTTGCTGGGCGGCGGCGCTGATGGAGATGTGTCCGACGCTGAGGCCACCCGCACGGCGGAGGCGCCGGTGATCGTAGCCACGCCAGACACGCCTACGCCCGTGATCTACCGCGCAACGGCTGCGCCCGCCGCCCCTGGCGATGCGGCGCCGCCGCCATCCGAAGGCGTTGTCACACCGGCCGCGCCGGCCGCGCCGGCCGGCGATACCGGTCAGGCGCCGGGCGGCGCGCTGCCAGGTCA
>DAOUBX010000221.1:0-30407 GCA_034432445.1 Anaerolineales bacterium | reverse complement strand
GTTTCAACGGGCGCTGTTATGTAGGCGGGGAACTTCATTCCCCGGCGAGCTCGCACCTGGACGCGCTTCGCTCTGTTACCGGAGTATTATCCTAAGGTTCATCATAACCGGGGCGGCTGCCGCTGACACAGCGTCCTCATCTCAACGGAAATGTCGGACGGATTTGTCGATCTTCAAAAGTGCGCATTAGACACAGAGAATCGTGAACTACTGATTTTGGCTTGTAGACAGGCGTTGGGACCGTGTGCGGTTTGTTTTGGCCCCCCCAGCGTTGGTTGCAAGCGCAGACTCCAGCGCCGGCGCCAGGGGCCGTGGGGTTATCCCATCTGCAAACACTTTCACTTTTTCGCGTGTCTTTTGTGGATGCTAACCGTCTCCAAGAGTGGACTGCATGCGCACAACAGGTGCGGCTTATGCCGCGCTTATCAATACTTGCCCGCCCGAGGCGGGGATGACAGAGGCTTAGAGCCTGCATAGGCTGGAGGTGTTCTTCATGGCAAAACTTTCCCTTGTGTTTAGTGGTCGCTTGCTGATCTGGGTGCTGGCGCTGGCGTTGGTGGGTCTTGGGGTCGGCTTGTTGCCGGCCCATGCAGCGCCTCTGGCAGGCTCGATTGGCGACTTCGTATGGCGCGACCTTGACCAGGATGGTCTCCAAGACCCCCTGGAGCCGGGCATCGATGGCGTACTTGTCGAGCTGCTCAACAGCAGTGGCGCAGTCTTGACCACGACGACGACGGCCGGCGGCGGTCTTTACTCGTTTGACGGCCTGGCAGCCGGCACCTATCAGGTGCGCATTGCGGCCAGCAACTTCCAAGTGGGCGGCCCCCTATATCAGTTCGGCCTGACCAGCGGCGCGTTTTTCGGTCCCAACCCCTTCACCGTAGTCCTGGCCGCGGACCAGGTGTTTACGCTGGCCGACTTTGGCTATGCCAGGGCCGCAGCGCAGATCATCAAGACCGTGAGCACCACCGGCGTGTGCCCAGGCGCTAACACAGCTACAGTCCCACCCGGCGCCTCCTTGACCTACTGCTACCAGATCACCAACCAGGGCGACACCTACCTGGCCAACCTGCAGGTGACGGATGATGTGCTGGGCGCAGTCTGCACCGTGCCCGGGCCGCTCGCGCCAGGCGCCAGCGAAACCTGCCGCAAGGATGCTACCGCGAGCCAGGATGTGTGCAACATCGGCAGTCTGCTTGCCGAGGCCACCGACAGCAAGCCCAACGTTTTGCCGGACTTCGATCCTGTGCGCGCCACCAGCAATCAGGTTTGCATCGATGTGCTGCCCAACATCAACGTGACCAAGACCGCAAATCCGACCAGCGTGCCTGAGCCGGGCGCCAATGTGCAGTTCACGGTGCGCGTCGATAACCTCAGCCTGGAGCCGCTAACGCTGACAACGCTGGTTGACAGCGTATTCGGTAACTTGAACGGTCAGGGCACCTGCTCGGTGCCGCGCAACTTGCCGGTAGGCGGCTTCTACCAGTGCACGTTCACGGCCTTTGTCGGCGGCAACGCTGGCGACAGCGAGACCAACGTTGTCACGGGGACGGCCCGCGATGACGATGGCAACACAGTCAACGACAGCGATGATGCTACTGTGGTCATCACCGATGTGTTGCCCACGATCAACGTTATCAAGACTGCCAATCCTACCACCATCCCAGAGCCGGGCGGCACGGTGCAGTTCACCGTCCGGGTCGAGAACACCAGCCCCGAACCCGTGACACTGACGGCCCTCGTCGACGACGTGCACGGTAACCTCAACGGCCAGGGCAGTTGCTCTGTGCCGCGCTCGCTTGGCGTGGGCGCCTTCTACCAATGCAGTTTCTCTGCCTCGGTCTTCGGCAACCCCGGCTATGTCGAAACAGATACGGTGACGGCTACAGCGCGCGACGACGACGGCAACACCGTCCAGGCCAGCGATCCGGCCACGGTGACCATCACCGACGTTTTGCCTACGATCCTTGTCAACAAAACCGCCAATCCGACCACCGTGCTGGAGCCGGGGGGCAATGTGCAATTCACCGTGCGCGTCGACAACACCAGCATCGAGCCGCTGACGTTAACGGCGCTGGTGGACAACATCCACGGCAACCTGAACGGCCAGGGGACATGTTCGGTGCCCCGCACGCTGGCGGTGGGCGGCTTCTACCAATGTTCGTTCACGGCCTTTGTCGGCGGCAACGCCGGGAGCAGTGAGACAGATACCGTTACTGCTTCCGCCCGTGACGATGACGGCAACACCGTACAGGCGACCGATCCCGCTACCGTGAACATTCTGGGCCGCCTGCCGGACATCAGCGTCCTCAAAGACAACGATGCGAACGGCGACGGTGTTTTCAGCGACACAGAACAAGCGCCCAGCGATGGTGCAGTGGTCACCTTCCGCGTGACCATCAGCAACAACTCGCCTGAGGCTGCCATCGTCACCTCGATCAGCGACAGCGTGCACCCCTCGCCGCTGACCAGCGCCAGCCGCACGCCCAGCTGCCAGAGCTTGATCGGCGCCAACCTGCCGGGCAACGGCACGTTGGTCTGCTACTTCGACGGCGTGATCAACGTCGGCGGCAGCCAAAGCGAGACGAACGTCATCACGGTGGCGGCCCGTGACGACGAGGGCAACACCGACACCGCAACGGACACCTCGACAGTCACTGTGGGCTTGACCAGCGTCGGCGACTTCGTGTGGGAGGATCGCAACGGCAACGGCCTGCAGGACAGCGGCGAGCCGGGCGTCCCAGGCGTGGTCGTCAACCTCTACACCAGCGATGGCACTTCGGCCGGCACGCAGACCACCAACGCGAACGGCTTCTATCTGTTTACAGGGTTGGTGCCGCGCGGGTACTTCATCGAGTTCATTCGGCCCAACGGCTATGTCTTCACGCTCAAGGACGTCAACGGCAACACCAACGACACCCGCGATAGCGACGCCGATCCCGTCACGGGTCGCACCGATGTATTTGCTCTCACCTCTGGTCAGGCCGACTTGACGCGCGATGCCGGCTTGTATCGGCCGGCCGCGTTGGGCGACTACGTGTGGTACGACGCCAGCAACGACGGTTTGCAGGATGTCGGTGAGCCAGGGCTGGGCAATATCACGCTGCGGCTGTACCGCGACAACGGCAACGGCGTGTGCGAGCCTGGAGCGGCCGACGGCGCAGCCGTGGCCTCGCAGGTCACCGACAGCGATGGCGGTTACATCTTCACGGGGCTGCAGCCGGGCGGCTACTGCGTGGACGTGGTCAACGCCACGGTGCCGGCCGGGCTGGTGTTGACCAGCGGCCCGCAGAGCCGGCCTGATCCATCGCCGGTGGTTGTCATCGCCAGCGGCGATGTGTACCGCGACGTGGACTTCGGCTACGTGGACCAGACCGCGCCCGGCAACGCCATCATCGGCGACACGGTGTGGTACGACGGCGATGGCGACGGCATTCGCGACCCGGGTGAGCCGGGCGTGCCAGGCGTCATCGTCTGCGCTACGCCCAGCGGCGGGGGCGCCCCGCTGTGCGATGTCACCGACGCCAACGGCGTGTACCTGATCGAGGTGCCGGCCGGCACCTATGTGGTGCAGCCGACCAATCCGCCGTCCGGCTTCACGCCGACGACACCGACCGCGCAGACCGTCACCGTGACGCCGGGGCAACAGTATCTGGACGCCGACTTCGGCTACGACAGCCCAACCTTGGGCGTGATCAGCGGCACGGTGTGGGACGACAGCGCCGACAAGGATGGCATTCTCGATCCCGGCGAGCCGCGCTTCCCCGGCGTCAGCGTTAGCTTGATCGTCGATCAGAACAACAACGGCGTGCTTGACCCCGGCGAGCCGATCTTTGCTACGGACACGACCGATCAGAACGGCAACTTCAGCTTCGAGGGTGTGCCGCCGGGCAACTATCTGGTGGTGGTGACCGACACGCAGAACGTGTTGGACGATTACGCGCCGTCGCCGGTGACCTTCCCGCCCGGCGTCACGACCGACGACCGCAACCGCGCCCAGCCCTACCCGGTGACTCTCCCTGCCGGTGGGTCTGACGCTACCGCCGACTTCGGCTACGTAAAGGATGGGACCAGCGGCAGTCTGGGCATTATCGGCAACCAGGTGTGGTATGAGCGCGATCGCGACGGGCTGTACGAACCTGATCTGGGCGATATCGGCGTCGCCGGCGTGACAGTTGACCTTTACCGCGACAGCGGCGGCGGCAACTTCGTCTTCGTCGCCACCACCACCACCGGCGCGTCGGGCGACTACGTGTTCACCAGCCTGCCGGCCGGTACGTATCGCGTTCAGGTCAGCGACGACTTCGGCATTCTGGCGAACTTCATCGGCACCGTGCCGGGGCCGAACCCGGGTCAGGACAACAACAACCAGGTGCAGCCGTACTTGGTGGGGCTGCCGTCAGACGGCGTGAACATGACGGCCGATTTTGGCTACACCCAGCTCGCCAGCGTTGGCGACTACGTGTGGGAGGATCGCAACGTCGATGGCATCCAGAACGACGGCAACGCCGGCATCAACGGCGTCGAAGTACGGTTGTGGCAGGTGGGCGGTGTTGCGCCGCTGCGCACGACGACGACGGCCAACGACGCCAACAACCGCCCCGGCTATTACCTCTTCGACGGTTTAACGCCCGGCAACTACTTCGTCCAGTTCGTGCTGCCGGCCGGCTACCAGTTCACCTTGCGCGGCCCGACCGGTGTCAAAGATCTGCTGGACAGCGACCCCGACCCTGTCACAGGGCGCACAGAGAACTTCAGCTTGGCGCCCAACGAGATGGACATGAGCTGGGACGCCGGGCTGTATCGGCCGAACACGATCGGCGACTATGCTTGGGTCGACACCAACGGCAACAAGGTGCCCGATCCCGGCGAAAGCCCCTTGGACGGCGTGATCATCCAGGTCACCAACAGCCAGGGTGCAGTCGTTGCAGTGGTCACGACCGGTCCGGTTGGCGGTTTCCCCAACGGCACCTATCTGGTGACCAACCTGCCCCCTGGCACCTACACGGCCACAGTGGTCAGCTCGCCGGTGGGCTATCTGCTTTCCGGCCCCGCGCAGCGCACCAGTGTGCCGCTGGTCAGCGGACAAAGCGATCTCACGCTGGACTTCCCCTTCGTCAGCACGACGGGTGTCAGCGTGCAGAGCTTGAAAGCGGCGCGGTCGGCTCAGGGCACCGTCGTGTCGTGGACGACGCTCTTCGAGTCGGGCGTTGACGGCTTCTACGTGTGGCGCAGCGCGTCGCCGACCGGGCCTTTCCAGCGCATTAGCGACTTGATCGCCAGCCGTGCGGCCGGCCAAGGCGGCGCGCGCTACAGCTACCTTGACCGCTCGGTGACACCCGGGACGGCCTATTGGTACCGGATCGAGGCCGCGCCGCTGGGCGAGCTTTTCGGCCCTGTGAGCGACTACGCCGGGCGCACCCAGCGCCAGGTGTTCTTGCCCGCCGTGGTCAAGTAGCGCCGGACGACACGCAACGCGCTGCGTGTTCCGACCTGTGCGGAGCCCGTGCCCCTGCGCTTTGCGCCTGCTAGCTGGCTCCGGTTGCCCCACTGTCGGCTCGGTGCTTTGGCCTTGCCGACAGTGGGGTTGATTTTGGCCTTGGCGCGCCGCTTGTGTTGCGAGGGCGCGCTCGACCGCTGGAAGGCGGCAAAGGTTCGCTGGTCTATGGACGAGCTATGCCACGCGGCGTAACTTTACGCCTTGACCGCCGTCAACAACTTTGACGGCAGCGCCACAAATGGCGCGCCTCTTGCGGCCTACCGCAGTTGTTTTCTAGCTTGCCGTCGGCCGCCATGTTGTCTGGATCGTGCGACCGTGTCACATCGGCGTATGATGCCGCTGGTCTTTGGAGCCAACATCTCATCCCTGCTTCGTGGAGGATTTGCTATGAACCAACGCTTGCCTGAACTGCGCTCACGGCGTACCTATCTTCGACTTGGCCACCGACCCCTGTGGGCAGAGGTAGGCGTCCGCGCAGTTATCATTGCTCTGCTGGTGGCAACAACGGCTGCGTTCCCTACTTTGATCCGGCCAGCCGCAGCTTCTGACGTGACCGGAACGTCCGATGTGCCCCTGATCCAGTTCCTGGACGTAGGTAGCTGTACGGACCCTAATCTGGGTGTGACGGCCGGGGGCGTGGGCCTTTTCCAGTCCACCACGGCCGGCAACATCGCCCTCTCGCTGCCGGCCGGGGCAACACCCGCAGGAGCCTACTTGTTCTGGAACGGCGGCGACTTGAACGGCGATGAAGACGGCGACCCTCAGGTTAACTTCAACGGTAGCCCCGTCGCGGCCGACCAGAGCTACGGTGCGGCCTTGTGGGAGCCGGGCGACCTGACCGCCAGCTACTACTACGCCTGGAGCTTCCGCGCCGCTGTGTCGTACACCGGGCCCGGCAGTTATCCTGTGGCGGGCGTCGGTGTTCCGCCCGGCGGCGAGCTAGACCTTTACAACAACGGTGCAGGGCTATTGGCGCTCTATCGCGACCCAACGCTGGGCGCGCAGCGCGTGCAGATGGCCCATGGTCTGGATCTCATGCAAGGGCGCAGCGCACCGGTGTCGGGGCCCGGCAGCGAGCGGCTGGTCTTTTCCTTTGACCCGGAGCCGCGCATCCGCACTGCGCAGCTGATCTCGCTGGTTGGCGGGCTCTACCCGGGCCAGCTGAGCAAGCTGTGGTACTTGACCGGCAGCGGCGCGTTGCCGGTGGGCGACCTGTACTCCATCCCCGGTGCAGTGCAGCTCGTCAATCCTTTCCAGGCCAACAACGGCCGGCGCTGGGATACCTACCAAACGACGGCTACGATTCCGGCCAACAGCGAGTGGATCATCATTCAACTGGAGTCGGTGCCGAGCACGCCCGGCGTCACCAGCACTGCGCCGCGCCTGGAATGGGTGGCGCAGAGCTTCGCCCTGCCGCTGGACTGCCCGCAGCCGGGCATCGACATCGTCAAGCTGGCCGGCGATGCGCCTGATGGCAGCACGCTGTACCTGCCCGGCTCCGGCCTGGTGACCTACACCTACATCATCACCAACACCGGCAACGTGCACCTAGTCGATGTGACGGTGACCGACGATCGCCTGGGCTTGATCTGCGTGATCCCTGGCATCTTGGCCCCAGGCGCTTCGACAACCTGCACGAAGACGGTGACCGTGTCCGTCGACACAACGAACATCGGCTGTGTCATGGGCATGCCCTCGCAGCCAGACGGCAAGCCGTTCCCGCCCGGCTCGCCGCCGGTTTCGCCGCCCTCCGATTGCGACGACGCGGTCGTGGACGTGCGCAATCCGGCCCTCGAGATCGTCAAGCTGGCCGGCAGCGCGCCTGATGGCACCGTGCTGTATCTGAACGGGCCGGGACAGGTGGTCTACACGTTCCGGGTGACCAACATCGGCGACACCTATCTGGCCAACATCGTGGTTACCGACGACCGCTTGTCGCCGCCGCCGATCTGCCAGATTGCCTTGTTGGCCCCAGGCGCCTCCCAGACTTGCACAACCACGGCCTTTGTGGCGGCTGATGTCACCAACATCGGCACGGCCACGGGCACGCCGGCCGATGGCCAGGGCAATCCCTTGCCAGGCCTGCAGCCGGTGAGCGATCAAGACGATGCCGCGGTCGATGTCGTGCAGCCGGCCATCGTTGTGGACAAGACCGTCAGCCTGAACGGCCAGTGTCCTGGCAGCAACAGCGTGGCAGTGACCAGCGGGACACAAGTGACGTACTGCTATCGCGTGACGAACACGGGCGACACCTACCTGGCCAATATCGCAGTCAACGACAACCTGTTGGGCAGCATCTGCACCATTGCGCTTTTGGCGCCTGGCGCTTCGCAGACCTGCACCAAGGTCGCCACGATCACCCAAGATACGACGAACATCGGCACGGCTACCGGCACGCCCTCGAACAGCCAGGGCACCCCTCTGCCCAACCTGCCGCCTGTGTCCGACACCGACGACGCCAGCGTGGACGTGGTGCAGCCGGGTTTGGTGCTCGACAAGACCGTTAGCCTTAACGGCGCCTGCCCCGGCCAGAACTCGGTCGTCGTACAGGCCGGTTCCCAGGTGACGTACTGCTTCCGGGTGACCAACACCGGCGACACCTATTTGGCCAACGTCGCGGTCAACGACAACGTGCTCGGCCTGATCTGCACTATTCCGCTCCTGGCGCCGGGCACCACGCAAACGTGCAACCTGGTAGCCACGATCACCCAGGACACCACGAACATCGGTACGGCCAGCGGCACGCCTGCCAACAGCCAGGGCAACCCCCTGCCCGGCTTGCCTCCGGTCAGCGACCAAGACGACGCGTTTGTAGACGTGGTGCGGCCAGGCCTGACCGTCGACAAGACGGTCAGCTTGGACGGTCAGTGTCCCGGCAGCAACAGCGTCGTCGTGCCGGCTGGCACACAGGTGACCTACTGCTACACCGTGACCAACACCGGCGACACCTATCTGGCCAACGTCTCGGTGACGGACAACTTGTTGGGCGGCATCTGCACGATTGCGCTGCTGGCGCCGCGCGGGTCGCAAACATGCACCAAGAGCGCAACGATTAGCGTCGACACGGTCAATGTCGGCACGGCTACCGGCACGCCGTCGGACAGCCAGGGTGTTCCCTATCCCGGCGTCGACCGTCCGGTGGACGACGACGACGCCACTGTTGATGTGGTGCGGCCGTCGCTGGTCGTTGACAAGACCGTCAGCTTGACCGGCGCGTGCCCGGGCCTCGACGCAGTGACGGTGGCGCCTGGTACGCTGGTGACCTACTGTTACCAAGTGACCAACACCGGCGATACGTTCCTGACGAACGTCGTGGTGACCGACAACGTGTTGGGCAGCATCTGCACCATTGCCACGCTGGCGCCAGGCGCGTCGCAAACTTGCACGAAGACGGCCACCATCACGCAGAGCGTTGTAAATACCGCAACGGCGACCGGCACACCATCCGACAGCCAGGGCAATCCCTTGCCCGGTGTGCCACCGGTGAGCGACCAGGACGACGCTGCGGTGAGCGTGGACGGCAATCTAGGTTCCATCGGCGACCTAGTCTGGCATGACCTCAACGTCGATGGCTTCTGGAACGCCGGCGAGCCGGGCATCCCTGGCGTGCTGGTCTGCCTCTACCCCGATGACGGCGATGGCGTGCTGGAGCCGCCTGAGATCGCGGCGCGCATCGGCTGTCAGACGACCAATGCCAACGGCAACTACACCTTCGTTGGGCTGCCCGCCGGTAACTACCTGGTGGACATCGACGACAGCAACTTCCTGCCCGGCGGGCCGCTGGAGAACATGAACCTGACCAGCCGCTTCAAGCTGGGTCCCGACCCGATGCCGGTGAGCCTTGGTGCCGGTGAGGCCTTTGTCAACGCTGATTTTGGTTACGCGATGGCCGACCTCAGCATCGTCAAGACGGTGAGCATCGATGGCCGCTGCCCTGGCTTCGAGTCGGTATCGATCCTTCCCGGTCAGGAGGTCACCTACTGTTACACCGTGACCAACACCGGTGAGACCTACCTGGCCGATGTAACCATCACCGACGACAAGCTCGGTGTGATCTGCGCCGTACCGGTGGCGCTGGCGCCCGGCGAGAGCTACACCTGCTCTAAGCGCGCGACCATCAACGCCGATGTCTGCAACGTGGGCACTGCGGAAGGCAACCCCGTGGACAGCAAGGGCAACGACCTGACCGAGTTCCCCGACGTGAGCGACGACGACGGCGCGTGTGTGGACGTGGTGCGGCCTGCCATTCGCATCATCAAGACGGTGACGGCTGACGGTGTCTGCCCCGGCGCAGACGAGATCGAGGTCCCCTCGGGCACCCTAGTGAAGTACTGCTACCAGGTGACGAACGTTGGCGACACCTACCTGACCGAGGTGCTGGTGACCGATGACCGGTTGGGCTTGATCTGCTATCTGCCGGGGGTGTTGGCGCCGGGCGCGACGCTGAACTGCACGGCGACGGCCGCCATTAGCCAGGATACCGTCAACGTGGCCACAGTCAGTGGCAATCCTTCGGACGCAAACGGCGAGCCGCTGCCGAACATGCCAAATGTCAGCGATGAGGACGATGCGCATGTGGTGCCGCTGGGCGCGCTGGGTGACTACGTGTGGAACGACGCCAACAGCAACGGCATCCAGGAGCCCATCGAGTCGGGCATTGCCAACGTGTTGGTGTGCCTGTACCGGGACGTCAACCGGGATGGCGCCTACACGCCCGGCATAGACACCCCGATGGGTGGGGCCGGCACCTTGCCGCCGCCGCGAGACCACTGCATGTTGACCGATGCCGGCGGTAAGTACTTCTTCACGGACCTGCCGGGCGGCGACTACGTGGTGGATATCGACGACACGAACTTTGGGTCGGGCCAGCCGCTATATCAGTGCACGCCTAGCCCGCCGTTCGAGGGCAACGATCCGCTGCTGGACAGCAACGGCCATCCCATCACCCACGACGCGGGCTGGACGCTGGGCATCGGCGAGGTCTACCCCGGTGTGGACTTCGGCTTTGACTGCACGCCGACGCCGGCGCAGCTGGCCAGCGCCTACACCTACGCCCGCGAGCTGAACGGCCGCGTGCAAGTGCACTGGGCCACGACGAACGAGATCGACATCGTCGGCTTCAACGTGCTGCGCGGCCAATACCTGGATGTGAGCCAGGCTACCCGCGTGAACGCCCAGGTCATTCCGGCCGTGGGCAGCAGCGGCCAGGACCTCACGTTCTACCGCTTCGACGACACAGCGCTGGACGCGGGCGCAGGCTACTACGTGTATTGGATCGAGGTGGTAGAGGCGGACGGCAGTCTGTCGTACCCCTCGCTGCCGCTTAAGGTGGTGCTAACGGGCCAGCGCAAGCTGTTCGTGCCACTGGTGAGCAAGTAAAGGCGGCAGCAGCCGCAACGGCAAAACCACGGGCCGACGCCTTGGCGTCGGCCCGTTTTCGTCTGGTTTGTGAGCGTGGGTGTGCCTGGCCGCCAACGGCCAAGCGGCTATGCCAACACGGCGGCTGCCAGCGCCTCCAGGCCCGTCAGATCGTCCAGATCGAGCCATTGCAGCATGACGCGCTGGACCCCGACGGACGCCAGCTCGGCCAGTTGTGCGCGCACTGCGGCTGGCGCGCCGACGATCACGCCGCGTTGGCGCAGCTCCGCGGCATCACGGCCTTGCAGCTTGGCGGCCAGTTCGTCTTCGTCGCGCCCGAAGACCAGTCCGGTCATCAAGGAGCGACGGACCGCCGTGGGGGCGCGGCCCTGCGCCGCCAACAGGCTGTCCAGTTGCCTGTTCAGCTCGGCAAAGCGCGTGGCCGGGAGGTAGACTGCGTTCCACTCGTCGGCGTAGCGGGCGACCAGCGGGAGGGTGCGCTGCGGGCCGTTGCCGCCGATCAAAAGCGGCGGGCCGGGTAGTCTTTGCGGCCGCGGCAAGAGAACAGCCTCCTCCAGGCGGAAGTAGCGACCCTGAAATGTGACCGGTTGCTCGCTGCGCAGGAGGCGATGGATGACCTCCAGCCCCTCCGCAAAGCGCGCAAATCGGTCGGGCAGGTCGAGCAGGTCGAAACCGAAGGCGCGGTGCTCGCGCACCTGCCAACCGGCGCCCACGCCAAGAGTCAGCCGGCCGCCCGACAGGTCATCCACCTGGCTTGCCCAGCGCGCGGTAAAGGCGGGGTGACGAAAAGACATGGGTGAGACCAAAGGACCGAACTCGATGCGCTCTGTGTGGCTGGCCAGCCATGTCAACGACACCCATAGCTCGAGCGAGTCGAGGTCCGGGGGATTGGCGTTGGTGAAGTGGTCGGAGCGGTAAAGGCCGGCAAAGCCCAGTGTCTCGGCGGCGCGCACAACACGTTGCCAACGCTGCCAGTTGAGGCCGTTTTGGCCCTCGATCATGATGGCGATGTCCATAGGCTATTGTGGTAACTCGATGGTGAAGCGGCTACCGCGGCCGGGCGTGCTCTCTGCGTGTACCGTGCCGCCGTGCGCCTGGACGATGCTGGCCACGATGGCCAGGCCCAGCCCGCTGCCGGGCACATCGTTGTGGCGGCCGCGGTAGAAACGCTCGAAGATGTGCGGCAAATCGGCCGGGTCGATGCCGGAGCCGCTGTCGCTGACCCACAGCACCGCGCGATCGCCGCTTTTTTGCACGCCGACCGTGATCTGGCCGCCGGCCGGTGTGAACTTTAGCGCGTTGTCGAGAAGGTTGGAGAGAGCCAGTTCCAAGCGCGGCCGGTCGCAGCGCAGAGTCATGCCATGGGCGGGCGTTTCGATGGACAGCATGACCTGTTGCTCGCGCGCTCTTGTCTTGAATGCAGCAGCCGCCGCCTCGATCAGGTCGCCGGCGTCGTGGGTTGCCATGTCCAGGCGCACGAGTCCTGCGTCCAGCCGGCTGAGGCTGAGCAGGTTCTGGGTGATCCACTCCAGGCGGTTGATCTGCACGGCGCTTTCCGCCAAGAACTCGGCGCGCGCGGCGCTGTCCTCCATGGCCGGGCCTTGCAACAGCTCGATGAAGTTGCGCAGCGCGGTGATCGGCGTGCGCAGCTCGTGCGAGGCGTCGGCGATGAAGCGGCGCAAGGCATCGCGCTCGGCCGCCAGGTCGGCAAAGCTGGCCTCCAGGCGCTCGGCCATCTGGTTGAACTGCGCCGCCAACTGGCCGATCTCGTCGCGCGTGCTCACCGGCGCGCGCACGGAAAGGTCGCCGGCGCTCATGCGGCCGGCCGTTGCCGTCAGGCTGGCCACCGGCGCCGCCAGGCTGCGGCTCACCACCGAGCCCAGCAACACGGCCATCAGAGTGGCGCCGAGGCCGGCCAGCAGAAACGCTCGCCGTGTGGTGTCCAACGATTGCTCGCTCATGTCCAGGCTGCCGCTGAGCTCAACATATCCCAGCGGCTTGCTGGCGTCACCGATGGGATAGGTGACGACGCGGCGCGAGCGCTTGGGCGCCGGGGCGGCGTTGCTGGCGTCACGATTTCGCCAGGCGCTGTCATCGAGGCTGGCATAGCCACTCTCGGGCACGGTGCCGGCGCGGAATTCGACGCGGCTACCCCAGGCGTCGACCACTCGCTGGACGACGATGTACTCGGTGCCTGGCGGCAGTTGTTCGGCAAGGAAGCGCTCGACATCGGGCCACAGGCTGACCCAAGGACGATTGGCGGGCAGTGTGAGGATGACCGGCCCCAGGTTGGTGTCAGCGGCGCTCATGTTGAGCCACGATTGCTCGGGCGGGGCAATCCACACGAGTTCCTCGATTTGGCCGCGCGGCCCCGAGTCAGCCAGCACGCGCTGCGTTTGATCGAGGACACGGACGCGCGTGTCGCTCAGGAAGGCTGCTGTCTGCACCAGCTCTTGCAGCCCATCGAGCTGATAGTTGTTTTGCAGGTACGGCAATGCCTGGCGCGCCACAGCGCTGGCGTTGGCGCGCAGGTAGTCGATCTCGCGCTGCACCGTCAGCTGTTTCACCAGCATCAGGCCTACCACGCCAACGATGACCACAGTGATGAGAGTGAGCGCTACAAAGCTAGCCACCAGGCGCCAGCGGATCGAGTGGAACATAGCAAAATGGCGACTTCGGAAGTCTTTCAGCTCCGTTTTGTTAGATGGTCAATTCCGGTCACCCGGCCGTGCAGTTACAATCATCGATATCGTAACACAATTCGCTGCAAGCGAGCTTTCAGGTTTGGTTAAGGTTTGGCAACATGGTTTCCCTAGGGCTCGAACTTATAGCCCACCCCCCGCACCGTCACCAACCAGCGCGGGTTGGCCGGGTCCTCTTCCAACTTCTGGCGCAGGTGGCGCATGTGCACATCGACGGTGCGATCGCTGCCGATGTCGCTTTCATAGCCCCAAATGGTCTCGATGAGCTGCTCGCGGCTGAACGGGCGACCGGGATTGCTGGCCAAATAGCGCAACAGACGAAATTCGATAGGGGTCAGATCGATCGGCTTGCCGCGCCGCGTAACCTGCAGCCGGTCGAGGTCCAGCTCCAGATCGCCATAGGTTAGCAGGCTGCCGCTGCTGGCCTGCGAAAGCTCTCCGTAAGCGCGACGCAACAGCGCGCGGATCCGTGAGATCAGCTCGCGCAAGCTGTAAGGTTTGACGACGTAGTCATCGGCGCCCAGTTCCAGGCCCAAGACCTTGTCCAGTTCCTCGTCGCGCGCCGTGAGCATCAGGATCGGCTGACGCTTGCCCTCGGCGCGCAGTTGGCGGCAGACGTCGAAGCCGCTGATGTCGGGCAGCCGAATGTCCAACAGGATCAGGTGAGGATCCTCGCTGCGTGCCAGTTGCAGCGCCCGCTGCCCATTCTCGGCCCACAACACGCTGAAGCCCTCGCGTGTCAGCCCGTATTCAAGGCCGCGGGCCACGGCGCGCTCATCTTCTACGATTAGGATGCGTTCTCCCGACACCGCTGACGTCCCTTCCGTGCTCAGCGCTTGGCGCGCTTGAAAAAGAGCTGATATTGATCGCCGCTGCCGTACATCGTCTTGCCGGAGCTAGCAGCCACCAGGTCCCAGCCGTCCTCGCCGAGCTGATCGACATAATCGTGGATCAATGGCGCTTGGGTCCAGTTGCGTACCTCTTGGCCGTTGATGAAGCGCGGGCGCCAGCCGCGGTGGTCCTGGAGCGAGACGACAAGGTATTCCCAGCGTTCCGGCTTGGTTGTTGGAGCAACGCTGGCCGGCTCTGGCTGCGGAGCCGTTGCCGGACTCGTGCGAGCGGGCGTGGATTTGCGCGCGCGCGGCTTGGCTGGCGCAGGCGCAGCAGGTTGCGGGGCAGGGGTGACTGGGAGAGGTGCGACGACAGGAGGGGCGCCAGCCAGGATCTCGCCCAGGACGTCAGGAGTTTCCTTGCGTGACATCTTGTGCAATCCTTTCTGTCAGCTTTTCATAATCTTCGGCGCCGGGAGAGCGCGGTGCATATTCGAAAATCGTTTGACCGTAGCCGGGCGCCTCGGACAGGCGCACGTTGTAGCGGATGGGTGTGCAGACCCTGGCGCCGTAGTAAGAGCCAAGCTGTTCCAAGATTTCCTCTGACTTGCGGACGCGACGATCGAAGAAGGTTGGAACGATGTAGCGCAACTGGAGGGCCGGGTGATATTGCTGGATGGCGGCCAGGCTGCGCGAGAACTCCAGCAGACCTTGCAGCGTCATCACCTCCAACGAAACAGGCGCCAGCACCTCGTGGGCGTAAAATAGCACGTTGATGTTGAGGGCATCCCATCCGGGGGCGGTGTCCAAAATGGCAAAGTCGTAGTGGTCATCGAGCGGCGTCAACGCCTCGGCCAGCGTGCGCTCGCCGCCGAAATCCTTGCGTGTGATCACGCGCTTCAGCCCGGCCAGCCCACGGCCGCCTGCCAACAGCCAAATGCGCTCACGGGCCGGCACAATAGCCTCCGGCGCCGTCGCCTCGCCTGCCACCAGCTCGGCCAGTCCGAGTCGCGGTTGCACCCCAAGCGCTTTGGCCACCTGTCCTTGCGTGTCGACGTCGATCAGCAGCACGCTGTGTCCGGCCTTGGCAAGTCCGGCAGCAAGGTTGACCGCTGTTGTGGTCTTGCCTACGCCGCCTTTGGAAAGCGCCACGGCGATCTTTCTCATACTTCGCTCCTTTTGTTGAGTTTCCCAGGCCCTGCTGCGCTCCTAGTATACCACAAATTTGCGGCAGCATGCACAAAGCCTGACCTGGTTGACAAGGGCAAGGGGCCATGTTAGAATCTTGGGCATGCAAACCCTGCGCGATCAACTGCGTGTGGCCGCCCTGCGGGCCCTGCTGTGGACACGCTCGCAGCCGGCAGCGGTTGAGCGAGCGTTGAACCGGCTGCGGCTGCCGCGGGCTTGCGCGGTGTCAGGCGAGCAGGTGACCGTGGCGGCTGTGCAGCTCCACGCCGATCCCCTGCCCACGGCCGCAGCGTATGCGGTCAAGATGGCCACGCTGGTGGCTCAGGCGGTGCAGCAGGGCGCGCAACTGGTTGTCTTCCCCGAATATGCCGGCCTGCCCTTGCTCGGCCTAATCCCCGGCGTTGTCGAGCGCAGCCAAAACAGGGGTGCGCCGGGCTCGTCCACCTCTGGGGAGTCGGATTTTGCGGTTGCCGACATCCTGGCCGTCGCTCTGCCGGCAGCCGACCGTGTCTGGCGCGCGACGCACAGCGCACTGGCGGCGCGCTGCAACATCGTGCTGATGCCGGGCACATTGCCTCAGCCTGCGCCGGCCGGCGCCGTCCGCCCCTTCTTCAACACGGCCTTCCTGTACGGGCCCGATGGCCGACTGCTGGGCACGCAGGCCAAGCTGCACCTGACGGCCCGCGAGGTCGATTGGGCCTGCGCCGGCGCTGAATTGCATGTTTTTGACGTGGGATGGGGGCGCTTGGCGATGCCGGTGTGCATGGACTACACCTACTGGGAGACGGCGCGCGTAGCCGGCCTACTTGGCGCAGACCTGCTGCTCAGCCCGGTGGCCGAGCCAACTGCCGAGCATGTGTGGCGCCAGGCGCGCGGTGTGCGCAACCGAGTGCAAGAAACCCCTGTGTATGGTGTGCAAGCGTGTCTGGTGGGCGATCTCTTGGGCGAGACAGCCACCGGCGCCACGGCCATCTATGCGCCGCTCGGCTTGCTGTCGCCCACCGATGACACCGTGGCGGCCTGCCGCACCGTCGACCAAGAGGAGATTGTGGTGGCGACCCTCGACCTAAGGGCGCTACGTCGCTTTCGTCAGAGCTATCCGGTTGATAGCAACCCGGCCTTGTACGCGCGTTACCTTCCGGCAGCGTATCGCCGGCCGTTTGGGCAGCCATCGCCGCCATAGAGGCGTTTACTGCGCGCGCGGCTCCTTCGGTTGCGTGGACTCCGGCTCGACATCCGGTGGTCGGCGGCCGCGGCGATCGCGGCTCCGTCGTGTCAAGGGGCCCGGTTCGATGAAGGCAAGAACGGCCAGCGTAATCAGGCCGAGAAACAGGATGATGGCGAGTATTTGCAAGAGTACCATGGGATCAACTGTGAAGCTGGAACGTCGTGTCCGAGTAGATTGGCCGCAAGATTGTGCCGGCGTCCGACGCTGGCGACGGACTGACCTAGCCAATTATGGCACAGAAGCGCGCGATGCGCAAGCACTAAGGCCGCTACGCGTGGGGTGTTCTCAGTGGTGAATTGAGTGTCCATCTTTGCCCCGTCCCCTCGTTCCCATCGCTCCACTTTGCCGGCAGGTCGCCGCAGCTCCTTGCGGCTGAACAGCCGGCTGCCGTTGGCCGTGCTTGGCCTGCTTGTCGTTGTGCAGCTTTTCAACCCCTCGCGCGTTTGGGTGGCGCTGTTGCTCGGGCTGGGGGTGCTGCTGGCGATCGGGTACCTCTGGGCGCGCCAGTTGCAGGCTTTTCTTAGCGCCAGCCGGCAGGTCGTCGGAACGTGGGTCGTGGTGGGCGACACGTTGGTCGAGCGCTTCACGGTCCAGAACGCGTCCGTAGTGCCGGCGCTTTGGGTCGAGGTGACCGATCACTCCGATCTGCCAGACTATCAGCCGGGATGGGTGGCCAGCGTGGACGCCGGGGGGCAACAGCAGCGCGAGACCACGGGCCGCTGTCAACGCCGCGGGGTGTTCACGTGAGGCCCGTGGGAGCGGCGCACAGGCGACCCTTTTGGGCTGTTCACCGTCGTCCACGAGTACACCGAGACGCGTTCGATCTTAGTGTATCCGCGCGCCATGCGCTTGCCCGATCTGCACCTGCCCCGCGGCGCAGCGCCCGGCCCGGCACGCACCAGCCGGCGCACTCCGCATTTCACCACCGCCGTGGCCTCGGTGCGGCCCTACACACCCGGCGACGAGCTGCGTCGTATCCACTGGCGACGCACGGCACACCACAACGCGCTGATGGTCAAGGAGTTTGATCTGGAACCGTCGGGCGACTTGTGGGTGGTGTTGGACCTGAACGCAGCCGTGCACGCAGGGGAGGGCGCCGCCAGCACGCTGGAATACGGCATTACTCTGGCAGCCTCGCTGGTTACGCAGATGTTGGCCGAAAATCGTCGTGTGGGTCTGGTGGCTTTCGGCCAACAGGCGGCGCTGTTGCCACCGCAAGCCGGCCAGCTCCAGGTGTGGCGCATCCTGGAGGCGCTGGCGCACGCAGCGCCGGTAGCCGATCTCCCGTTACATCAGGTGTTGCGCGACGTGCACGCCTCCCTCGGCCGTGGACGCACCCTGGTGACGATCACCCCGGCTACCGACGCAGCCTGGCCGGCCGAGCTGTTACACCTGGCGCGCGCCGGCAATGCCCCGGCTGCCCTGCTGCTGGATGCCGCCAGCTTTGCCGCTGCCGAGGGGGCCGACACTGCTGCCGACCCGCGCAAGGCGGCACTGGCCGGTCTGTGCAGCCTGCTGGCCGATCAGGGGATCGCCACCCATGTCATCGACCGCTCCTTTGTGTTTCAGCCTCTGGTACGCATCAGCCGTCGCCGCAAAGAGCTGCGCACGCTGTACGGCACAGGCCGCGTCATTGCCGTCGAGGTGGAGGAACTGGTCTGATGATGGAGTACCGACTCGTGCGCTGGCTGGTGCGGCATCAGCCGCGAGAGGGCTGGCTGGCTTTTCTGGCGGCCTGGGGAACCCTGCTGATCCTGCCGGCCGCGGTCGGCGCAGCGCCTTGGGTACCCGGCCTGGGCTGGCTGCTGGCTGTCGTGGTCCTGGTGGGCTTTCCGGCCGCTTTTGGGCTCTCGCACCTGCCCTGGCGTCAACAGGCACGCCCGCGCCCATCCTCGTCGACGCTGTCCGGCCGGCTTTTCGGCGTTGTGTGGGCATTGTTGGGCCTGTTGGTCGTTACGCTGCTGGCCGGCTGGCCAGAGGCGCCGGCGTTGCCTGCCGGCACGCCGTGGTATGCCGCGCCGTGGGTCAAGGCCGCGCAAGCCTGGCTGGAGATGGCCACGCGGCTGGTGCAGTGGGCAATGGATGTGCGCGGGCAGGGAGCTGCTCAGGACAACGCCGTTTTCGGCTGGCTGGCAGGCGTGCTCACCTGGGGAGTCGTTGGGTGGGCCGTGTGGTGGCTTTTCGTGCGCAGGCGTGCGTTTGTGGCACTGCTGCCGGCGGGAACACTGTTGGCCACCCATCTCTTTTACACTCTCGAAGGGCGCTGGTCGCTGGCGGCCTTCGTAGCAGCCATGGCCTTCCTAATGGCGCTGTTGCAGTATGTTGACCGCGAAGCAGCCTGGCAACAGACCGGCTTGGACTTCTCGACCAGCATCTACAGCGATACCCTGCTGACGGGTTTTTTTGTTGCTCTAGTAATCTTTGCGTTGACCCTACCGATGCCGCGCCTGGTCTTTGCGCCGACGGCGCGCTGGTTCAACGAGATCACCGCGCGTCCCGCCCAAACCCTGGAAAGGGCGGGGCAGCGGCTCTTTCCCGGTCTCCGTCGTGGGACGCGTGATCTGGTGGCGACAGGCGGCGGGTCCGGCGGCTTGCCGCGCTCTTTTCTCTTAGGGTCCGGCCCTGAGCTCAGCCAGCAGCCGGTGTTGCGCGTGCAAACAAGCGACCTGGAGACGTGGTTGCCCGGCGCCGAGCCGCCTCAGCCGCCCTATTGGCGTGCCTTGACCTACGACACGTACACCGGTCGTGGGTGGCGCAACGGGCCGGTCGAACCGCAGAACTTCAGCGCCGGTGAGCCTTGGACTGCAGCCGACTGGCCACACCGACGACCATTGCGCCAGACCGTGGAGGTGTTGCGCGGCGGCGACGCCGCTTTCTTCGCTGCCGGCGAGCCGCTGGCCCCGAATCGCCGCTACCAGGCTTTGTTGCGCAGCGGCTTGGACGCGCCGGCGGACGACCTGGTGGCCATGACGGGCAGCGGTCGGCGTTACTCGGTCTTGTCTTTGATACCGGCCGCCGATGAAGCGACGTTGCGCGTCGCAGGGGTAGCCTATCCTCCCGGCGTAACCGAGCGCTATCTGTCCTTGCCGGAGGTTCCGCAGCGCGTGCATGACCTGGCGCGCCGTCTGGTGCAAGGCGCAGACAACCCCTATGATCAGGCTCTGGCCTTGGAGCGGTTCTTGCGCACGTTGCCCTATGACCTGGCCGTGAGCGCGCCGCCGCCGGGCCGTGATGTCGTCGATTTCTTCTTGTTCGATGCCCGCCGCGGCTACTGCGACTACTACGCCACGGCCATGGCCGTGCTAGCGCGCAGTCTGGGGATCCCGGCGCGGCTGGCTATCGGCTATGCCACAGGCGATCTGGACCTGGCCAGCCTGTCGTACCTGGTAGCGGAGGACAGCGCGCATTCCTGGCCCGAGTTGTATTTTCCCGGTGTGGGTTGGGTTGCCTTTGAGCCGACGGCCGCGCGGCCGCCGATCGAGCGTCGCGCGGTCGAGGTCGTCACGGCCGGCCAGCCGCCTGTTGCGACCGAGGTCACTGCCAGCCTGCAGATCATGCGGGAGGATGTGATCGTGCGGCAACGGCTGCACTGGCTGCTTGGGGCTGCCGCAGCAGTGGCTGTGGCGGGCGCGGCCTGGCTGGTCTGGCGGTGGCGGCCAGAACCCGATCTGACCGTGCTGTATGACCGTTTGGGGCGCTGGGGGCGGCGTTTGGGCCGGCCACCCGGCGAGGGGGAAAGCGCCGCCGAATTTGGCCGCGGGCTCAGCGGGCAACTGCTGGCTGGCGCCGCTGAACGTGCTCAGCGTGCAGCGCAGGGGGTGCAGCAATTCGTCATGAGCTATGAGGCTGCTCTGTACAGCCCTCGACCGGAGGAGCCGGCCCGCGTGGTCCGGCTGACCTGGCAGTGGCTGAGCGCTGCGCTGCGCCGCTGCTGGCTGGCCAGGCTCTGGCATGGCACCTACGGTTGGCTGCGCCGTGGTCGCTAGATGGCAGCTCGACGTGGCGTGTTGTAGTTATACGCTCGTTTAACAGAAGTAGACGTGTATCGCGGTCGCTCCGCCGCTGCCGACGTGCACCCCGCCGTGGCGCCGGCAGTATTCCTCGCATCGCAGCTCCATCCTGCCCACTAGAAGATCAGAGGCGACTGATGAAAGTTAAGAGAATGTTCCGGCAATAGCCGCTTGCAGCGGGTCGCCCCTTATGTGAGCCCGCCCGGCGACACCTGCACTTGCCGCGCAGGTGCAAGTGTGAAGCGACCGGGCTGTCAAACGGCGCCCCGTCCACGGGGCTGAAAGACGCGCCATGCACGCGCTAGCCCGTTTCAACGGGCGCTGTTACGTAGCCGGGGAATCACTTCATTCCCCGGCGAGCTCGCACCTGGACGCGCTTCGCTCTGTTACCGGAGTATTATCTTAAGGTTCATAAGTCGCTACTACGAAAGGTGGGTGCGCGCACTTGGTAGTAACGACTTTAGTCGTTGCCCCGCATGGACAAAGGAGTGATTAGCGATGAACGACCGGCATCTCAACTACAATCCAGCGTTTCTTGGGGGCATGTTAGCCGTGCTGGGGCTGTTAACGCTCATGGCGGTTGCGTGGGCGCCGAGGCCGACCTCCTCTGCAGCAGGGCCCTGGGACGAGGGCGACACCCCCACGCCGTCTCAGCTCTACCTGCCGCTGCTCAGCAAACGGGAGCCCGGCGCGGCCGGCCCGTTGCTCAACGAGATCCTGTACTGGCCCGACCAGGGCGATCCCCAGTGGGTTGAGCTCTACAACGCCGCGCCCCAGGCCCAGAATTTGACCGGCTGGGTGCTGGCCAACGCCGCGCTGACGGCCACCGTGACGTTGCCGCCTTGGACAATGCCGCCCGGCAGTTACCTGCTGGTGCGCCTGGCAGCCGGCAACGACGATCCTGATTTCTCCGACGGTGCAGCCACCTTTCACGCTGCGGTCAGTGAGCCCTTCTTAGCGATCGCCGAGGGAGGCGCAGCCTTGTACCGCGGCGCGCCGGCTGCGGGCACGCTGGTCGATTTTGTCGCCTGGAGTCATACCGGTGGCTTTGCCAACCAGATGGCCTACGCGCAAGCTGAGGCTGTCAGCCAGTGGCCGCGTGGTGCGTTTGTCAAAGCCGTCACGGTGGATGCCATCGCCTTCACGTTCCCTGTGCGGCCGGGCGACAGCATCGGCCGCTCGGCCACCTCTGTCGACACCGATCGGCCGGAGGACTGGGCGCCGTTCGGCGGCGTGGACGCGGTTTTGTCGTCCCCGGGCGGCCCAAACTTGCAGAGCTGGCGGATCGATCTCGGTGCGCCGGCTGAACAAGCGACCGTCAGGCAATTGCCGGCGGCCACGCCCACCCCACCACCGATGCCGCCGCTGCCGCAGCCCCGCAAGCCGTGGACCATCATGATGCTGTTTGATCCGCGCGATGCCAACCTATATCGCGGCTGGATGGTCGACATGAACAAGATGGAACAAAGTGGCTCCGACAGTCGCGTGAACATCGTGGTGCAGATTGGCTACAACGCTGGACTGACCTATCGGTACTATCTGACTCCTGACCAAAACGCAGGAGAACTGCGTTCCCCCTGGATCAGGGCGCCCAATACGGATTCGGTCAATCCCGGCGATCCTGATACGCTGAACGATTTCATCACGTGGGCTAAGGCCAATTTCCCGGCCGAAAGGTACGCCATGGTGATCGGCGGCCATGGACAAGGCTGGAAAGGCACCCTCATCTACGGTAACAAAGACCATCTCTCGATGTCGGAGCTGAGTACAGGCTTAAGCGCGCTGGGCCAGAGCTTTGATGTCGTGATGTTCTACTCCTGCCTGATGGGCGAGATCGAGGTGGGCCATCAGATCGCAGATCAGGCGCGTACCATGGTCGCCAGCGAGGAGATCACCTGGGGGGTGTTTCCTTGGCAGGATTTCATCAACCAACTCAAGAGCAACTCCGGCTGGAACGCCGGTCAGTTTGCCGACCAGGCAGCGCAGCACTTTGCAAGGCAGTTGGGCACAACTTATGCGAACTACACCATCGCCTCTGTCGAGCTGCAAGGGATCGTTACCAAGCTCAGCCCGCGCGTGGATGCCTTTGCCGCCAGCCTGTTGGGGGACGTGGAGAAGTACGAGGCGCACGATGAGGTCACTGACAACCGTCAAATCCGCATCAAGCGGGATGCCATGCGCCGGGCCGAGGACTTCAAGGACTCCAACTTCAAGGATCTTTACCATCTCGCCTACCTGGTCAGCCGGCTGCCTCTGGACGCCGCTGCTGTAGCACAGCCAGTCATGGATGCGCTGGCCGAGGGAACGGGCGGCATCATCCGCTGGGAGGATCACGGCGGTGGCCATCCGAACGCGCATGGGCTGTCGATATACTATCCCCACGACTTGCTGCTACCCAGCCGCGGCGGTGGTGTGGACGAAGAGTCGCAGCGCGCCTTCGATGATCCCAAGTTCGCTACCCATCTCTACAAGCGCGACGCCGCCATCTTGCTGCCGCGGCTGCGCACCGTCAACCACGCCATGGCTGATGATCCCAACTTCACCTTTCCCAACGACACCCGCTGGGACGAGTTCCTCCAGCGTTTCTACAAGCCGGTGGCCGATGCCTGTATTCGGCAGGGCAACGCCTGTGTGAGCAGCGTGTCCGTGCCGGTGGGCACGCGGCTGGTGCTGAGCGGCAACGGCTCCTCGGACAGCGACGGCCCCGAGCAGAACGACATCCCCGCTCACGCCAACGGCATCCCGCATTGGTATTGGGACTTCCGCACCGATCAAGATCACGCCGCGCCGATCCCCAACTATCAAGAGGGTGTACGTTACCCCGACTGCGACGAGGACTGCGACCGCAATGACCAGGACGACCCCGACGACGACCGCGACGCCCAAGGCCGTACCGTCGACTACACCTGCACGGAGCCAGGGACCTATCGCATCCGGCTGATGGTGTGGGATGAGCACCACGATCAGGATCGCAGGCACAACGAGGATCTATCGCACAACCAGGGCCGGCACTGGCTGCACTTCAACGTCGACGACGACTGGGTGACGGTCACGTGTCAGGAACCGGCTACACCAACACGGCGACCGACGGCCACCCCAACCGTCACGTCAACCGCCACGCGGCCGCCGTTGGGCCCCACGTCCACGCCTACGCCAACGCGTACGCCTACGCCCACGCGCACGCCCACCAGGACGCCGACGCCCACAGCCACGCCACGTGGGCCGGTGCTGACCGGCATCTCCAGCACCTTCAAGCAAATGGGCACAGGGCCGATCCAGATGACCGTCCATGTCAACTCGATCGATCTAGACGGTGAAATCTACGATCTGGAGATCTACTTCAGCGATCAAACGCCGCCTTGGGTCGGCGGCGGGCCGGTGGAGCCGCCGCCTGGCTGGCGTGCTGAGCCGTTGCCCAACGGCGGTGTGCGCTTTGTGACCGAAGAAGCGCCGCTGCGCACCTGCCAGCCGGTAACCTTGCAGCTCCAGTCGCAGCCGCCGCCGGGCGATTTCATCATCGTCCACGCAACCGACCGCAATCACCGCGACATGGGTACTTTTGCCAGTCAGCGGTTGAATATGGCGGTTACCGGCCATGCCGCTGCGCCGGGATTGGCTGGCGACGGGCTCATCACCGCCTGTCCAAGCGATGATGTCCCTAGCACACGATAGCGCAAGTGGTCCTATGGTTTGTAGTGGCGACCTCAGGCGCTCGACGCTTACGGAAACGACTGAAGTCGTCACTGCAAAGCGCCTGTACGCCTGTAGGCACTGGCTCGTAGCGCCGGAAGCAAGCGGGCAGGTGGTTTGTCGTGGGTTGGCCCGTGCGGCAAAAGCGTCAGGCCGCCCCACAGGGGCGGCCTGACCAATTCAACTGCCTGCGCAAGCAGCGGTTGTATGGGACGGGGACGGGGAGAATAGCGCTACAGCGCCGGGCCGGCGAGTTGGCGGATCTTCATCCCCGTGTCGCGCCAGCTTACCTTGGTCAGCCCCAGCTTCTTGCGCAGTTGCTCCGGCGGCATGCCCATGCGGTAATCGCGCACCGCAGCGGTCCAGCGCAACGCTTCAAAGGAGACGGACTTGTGCTCGATGCCGGCTAGCTGTCCGGCGTCGCCCAACACGTACTCCAGATTGCGCGCCGTGCACTCGAAGAGGTGCTCCTGCGGCTTGTACTGCGCAATGTATTGGCGCATGGCGCTGATGAACTGGGGCGAGAGGGCCAGTTTGCGCTCCTTGTGGCGCATGCGCGCCGTGGGATAGCGGACATAGAGCACCGGCGCTTGGGGATTGCTCACGTCGATGTGCTCCAACTTAATGTTCATGCACTCGCTCTTTTTGATGGCGGTCTGCAGGATCAGGCTCACCAGCACGTAGGGCCGGGCGTCGGGCTTGGGTGCCCAGAGCAGGTCACGTGTGTAGCGCAACAGCCGTTCGACCTCGTCGTCGTAAAGGATGTCCGGCAACGGTGTGCTCACAGGCTGGTGGGCGATCGGCGCAGCCGGATCACTGGCGATCACGTTGGTGTCGTAAAGCCACTTGAAGAAGACCTTCAGCGTGGTTAGGCGGCGGGCATAGCTTTTGGCGTTGCACGGCACCCCGCGCTCGTTCAGCAGCCAGGCCAAATAGTTTTCCAGTTCGTGCGTAGTGATCCGGCTGATGTTCGAGCTGGGCGGGATGTACTTCATCAGGAGACGCAGGTCGCCGGCGAAAGCCTTGACTGTGTTTTCCGAAAAGCCTTGCAGCGTCATGTACGTGTGAAAGCTGCTGGCGGCGGTGGCGAGCGAGGAGCGGGCGCTCAGCGGAGCGAGCGAGGCGACAGGGGCGGAATAGCTGCCTGGCCGGCCTGGCTGCGGGAAGAGCGACGGTTGGTTTTGGTCCATGGCAGGTCTCCTTGCGATGTGAGCGGCGATGGCGAGTACATTCGCGTAGTGCTGGTTACATAATACCACGGACTGCGCGTTTTGTCAAGGCCTGGCAAAAAGCGTTTGCCGCTGCGATTTGACAAGCCAAAGGGGGGAGCTTATAATGCGGGCGTACCTCCTCCTGGCCCACTAGCTCAACTGGCAGAGCAGCTGACTCTTAATCAGTAGGTTTCAGGTTCGAGTCCTGAGTGGGTCACTAAGCAAAGCAAACAAGAAGCGGCTAACTGTGAGATCAGTTGGCCGTTTTTGTTGTCTGCTCAAGGCCACCAATCGCCAACATCCACAACGGCTTGCGCTGTTTCATACACAGCCGATGGCCCCGCCAGCGCCAACAGCACAGGCGCAATCATCGCCAAGTCCAGGCATAGATCGGCGCGTGAGCGTGTCGCCAACAAGGGGAGGGCATCGCGCCAGACGCCGCGGCCGGTGGCTGGCGGCAGCTCAAGCCAGACCGCTACTAGCGTTTGCCACACAGGGCTGCGCCCATGCGCCCCGCGGTCGGACATCCGGGGCCAGTTGTGCCGGCCTAGCTGGCCGGCAGCTTGGGCGAGCCACTCGGCCTTTGCTTGAGGCGCAAGCGCAGAGAGCACCTGTGCCAGCGCTGCGGCTTTGTCCAGCGCCAAGGGATGGTCTTGATAGGCGCGCGCAAAGGCCTCGTCCCAAGCGGGTATGCGGTCGCGATACGCGGCCAGCTGCGCCACAAGCTCCAAACGGTCGAGCGGTATCGGCAGCGCCAGGATCTCCTGTCCCAGCGCAGACTGCTGTTCCGGCGTGACCCAAGGCAAAAGGGCGACCAGCGACCGACCGTAATAGCCGGGATCGCTGATGGCGCGAGCCGCGGCGATCAGGTGGGGGATGAGCGTCTGCGTCGCCGATCCTGGCTGGGAAAGACTGTGAATGATCTCCTCCCGCTGTGCATAGCTGCCGACTTCTCCGGCCAGCTCAGCTAGCTGGACGGCCGCAGCGTTCCTCTCCTCGGCCTACAGATGGGGCAACAGCGCAACAAGCAACTCAGCGCGCAGCTCGACGCGCGGCAGGTCGTTTGCCAAACTGAGCGTCTCCGTGAGAAGGTCCTTGTCGAACCAGGGCGCTAGAGAGGTCAAAATCCTGACCTGCTCGGACGGGCGAGCGTGGCGCGCAGCGGAGCTGGCGGCCTGAAGCAACTGACGGCGCCGGTCGAAGGGCAGGGCCGCTGCAATCGCGGCGCTCAGCTGGGCAGCCTGCTCCAGCGAGCCGCGAGCGATCATGGCCATCGCTTCGTCGGCCAAGGCGTTCAGGCGGTCCGGCGGCAGGATGGACGCCAGGCCGCGTAGCGCTTCCTCCCGATAGGCGGGTGTCAGCCCATCGACCAGGTCGAGCACCGGCGGCCACCAATCCGTGGGCAGCGCAGGCGCCAGATGTGGCAAAAGCTGGACGAGATCATAGGGGCGGCAAGCTCGCAGTGCGGCTAGCAGTTGGGCGTGGGCAGCGGGTTTGTCGGTTGCCGGCAGCCAGACCACCAGGCGAGAGAACAACTGCGCGCACGGTAGGCGCTACGTCTTTGACCTGACCGCTCAGCGCGTCGATCCACTCGCGCAGGCGGGCCGGCACATCGGGCGTTTGGCCCACGGTGGCCCACAGAATGCCGTCGGGAAAAGCGGCCTGGATGGCAGGGTCGTCGCACAAGGCGCGGGCGAGCACGCTCTTGCCGGCGCCGCCCATGGCGTGCAGCGCGTGGATCGGCATGGAGGAGGCCGGCGAGGCCGCGGCGCTGAGTAGGGCCTGGCGCAACTCGGCCAGTAACTCCGTGCGCGGGATGTAGTGCACCGGCAGGGGAATGGGGACGGCGAAAACACTGCGACGGACGGCCGCTGCCGGTCGCCCTGGCGCAAGAACGATCTGGCGCGGGTCGCAGTGCGGCGCGATTAACACGGGTTTGCTAGGCTCGTCCGGCGCCAGGAGGTTGATCTCGTTGCAGCCGAGGTCGAAGGCGGTTGCAACGTCGCGGCCATAGGCTAGTGCTTGGTAGAAGGCGGCGGTGAAGGCGCGCGCTGCTGCGTCGCCGATGGCATCGGGCACGCCGATGACGCAATCGATGTGATCGGCGATGGCTGCGGCCTGGGATGCCGAATAGCAAGCGTTGAGCACGACACAGCGCACGGCGTCGGACAGGATGGCGAAGAGCTGCGTGAGGGCCTCGACTGGAACCGCTTGTGCTTCGCCCTGGTCATCTTGCAGGAACAGTTCCCCTGTCGGGCTGCCGTGACCGCTGAAATGGACGATGTGCGGCCGGTGACGCAGCAGCAGCTCTTGCAGATCTGCGGCGCGCACGGCCCAATGCTCGCGCAGGTCGAACTGTGCGCGAAAGTTGGCCCGCCGCAGAACCTGGTCGATGGCGCGGACCTCCTCATCCAGGCGTAGGCGCACAGTGCTCATGGGGTTAGCAGCCAGGAAGAGGACAACAATGGCGCCCTGACCGGTATCCTCGCGATTGGACGAGCGTTGGTTGGTCATGACGGGCTGCTTTCGTTTTTTCTGGCACAGGCAGAGAGAATTGGACGGCTCTCAGTATAGCGCAGAACGGCAACTTTGGGAAGTCACCTTTGATCAACAGCGAGAGTTGTGTCAAGGTTGGCCACCACGAAAAGGGCGCGGCTGCACCGAGATGGCTAGCCTAGGTCGAGTAGCCAAGTGAGGTAGCTCTCATCACAGAAGTTGTCCTTGACAGTGCGCCGGAACGACAACGCCGCAGAGCGGAGCAAGCCATTTCCACGGATTTTACATGACGCTTCGTCTGCGCTAGAATTATGGGCGTCCCGTTGTCGCCGGCTGGCGCGTTTGTGTTCGTTGCATGGGCACTACGCATGGCTCGCGGGCCGTCACGCTTGCCGGTGATTTTCCCGCTAGTGTTACTCGAAGGAGTTATGCAGTCATGTCACCTTTGATCGGCGTGCGCCGCGAGGACAAGAGCGACTGGGAGCGGCGTACCCCCATCAGCCCCGGCGTAGCCGCGCAACTGCGCCGGCAGCACGGCATCCAAGTCATTGTTCAACCCTCGCCGCAGCGCGCGTTCACCGCGGCAGAGTACGAGGCGGCCGGCGCTTTGGTCCAGGAGGACCTTTCTGGCTGCCCGGTGGTGCTGGGCATCAAGGAAATCCCTAAGTCAGCTTTTTTGCCCGGCCAGGCCTACGTTTTCTTCGCCCACGTCATCAAGGGCCAGCCCTACAACATGCCCATGTTGCAGCGCATGCTCGACCTGGGCTGCACGCTGATCGACTACGAAAAGGTCACCGACGAGCAGGGACGGCGGCTGATCTTTTTCGGCTGGCACGCCGGCGTGGCCGGCGCACTGGAGACGCTCTGGGCCCTGGGCCAGCGGCTGGCCTGGCAGGGCATCGCCAACCCCTTCACCGCCCTGCACCGGGCCTACGACTACCACGACATCGCCGAGGCCAAGGCCGCCGTGCAACAGGTGGCCGAGGTCATTCGCCGCGACGGTCTGCCTGTGCAGATCACACCGCTGACCATCGGCGTGGCCGGTTACGGCAACGTGGCGCGCGGCGTCTGGGAGATCCTGGACCTGCTGCCGGTGCAGCGCGTCGAGCCGGGTGAGCTGGCTAACCTCGCCGGTCGAGGCGCGCGGCGTGTCGAGACCCCCGCCGCGACCAACGTAGTTTACGCTGCGACGTTTCGCGAGGAGCACACGGTGGCGCCCAATGACCCCGCCCAGCCGTTCGAGCTCCAGCACTACTACCAACACCCGGAAGCGTATCACGGCGTGTTCGAGCGCTACCTGCCCGCGCTGACGGTGATGGTCAACGCGGTGTACTGGGACCCGCGCTACCCGCGGCTGGTGACCAACGACAGTCTGCGCCGTTTGTTCGCGACCGGCCGGCCCAAGCTGCAGGTGATCGGCGACATCAGTTGTGACATCGAGGGCGGCGTCCAGTGCACCGTCAAAGCGACCGAGCCGGGCGAGCCCAACTTCGTCTTCGACCCGCTGACCGGCGCGGTGCGCGACGGTGTCGAGGGCGAGGGCGTGGTGGTGATGGCCGTGGACATCCTGCCCAGCGAGCTGCCGCGCGACGCCTCCGAGTACTTCAGCCAGGTTTTGCTGCCCTACGTGCCCGCCCTGGCCAGCGCCGACTACACCGTTCCCTTCGACGACCTGGCCCTGCCGCCGGAGATCAAGCGCGCTGTCATCGTCTATCGCGGCCAGCTGACGCCTACCTATGCCTATCTTGCCTCGCATGTGTCGTCGACCTCAGCACTTTGACCTGCGTCCATCACAACGATGCCAGGTCTGAGGTAGTCATCGTGACCCGTCAAGGAGGCTGAAGAGGCCGCAAGATTTGCTACGGCGGAGGCAAAAGCGCGGTGGTGCACCGACAAGCCCCGTTCACGGGGCGCCGTTGTCCAGCCGGGGGACTTCATCCCCCGGTGGTCGCCGCTAACGCACGACTCGCATATCCAGATTCATGGTCGGGTCAATCTGTCAATGTTCAACAGCGCGCTAGAGTGCATACCGCGAGCCAAACCGTGAACCACCGAGACTAGTTGTTGTAACAAGGTAACTGTTCAGGTGCCGGGCACTTGCGACCGGTTCCCAGCTTGAGCCGGCTCTGCAGACGCCCTGGCCAGCGCAGCCTTAAGTGCCCGGCACCTAGGG
>DAOUBX010000220.1:0-5338 GCA_034432445.1 Anaerolineales bacterium | reverse complement strand
CCAAGGCGCGGTCATGGGTGCCGGCGGCCACCGAGGTGAGCCAGGGCGCGCCCGCCGGCGAACCGATGGTGGCGTCGCCCGGCCCGCGGTTGCCGGCCGACGCGGCCACGAACACGCCGGCCGCGCGGGCGTCCAGGAAGGCCAGCGCGTCGTCAGCGGCCCACGGGCTGGTGGTGGCGCCGCTGCCGATGGAGTAATTGATCACGTCCACGCCGTCCGCCACGGCCTGGTTGATGGCGGCCACCAGGTCGTCGCCGTTGCAGCCGTCGGTTGTACACGCGTCGTAGGCGATGATGTTGGCGTGCGGCGCTACGCCGGAGATGTCGAAGGTGAAGTCGATGGTCGGCTCATCTAGAAGCACGTTGTACAGCCGGTTGCCGGCCGCAGTGCTGGCCGTGTGGCTGCCGTGGCCCTCCGGGTCCTCCGGGTCGTTGTCGCTGTTGGCATAGCTCCACGCGCCGATCAGCTTGTCGTTACAAGTCACCAGCTTGGGGAAGCCGGGGTTGCACCATCCCTTGTAAACGCCGGCGCCGAAGGGGTTGGTGTGGTCGTAGCCGTCGCCGCCGATGTCGGCGAAGGAGGGATGGTCGGTGTTGATGCCGGTGTCGATGATGCCGACGATGATGCCCTCACCGCACTTGCCGCCCGGCGCGCAGGCGTTGGACGCGCCCCACAACGCCGTGGCGCCGATCCAGCGCGGGCCACGGTCCGTCAGCAACTGGCGGGTGAAATTGGGGCGCACACTGGCGAGCATGGGCAGATCGGCAATAGCTGCGGCCTCTTCAGCGCTGAGCTCTAGGGTCAAGCCGTTGAGAACGACGTCGTAGACGTAGCCCACCGTCAGCGCACGACCTAGGCGCTGCTCGGCTGCTTGCAGGAACTCGGCGCGCTTCTGGGCCAAGTAGTCCAGATACGCGCGGCTTTCCGGCGCGTTCACGTCCAGCTTGCGCCGGCCGGTGACCTCGGGGCTGGTGGCCTTCAGGCCGGGGATGCCGCCGCTGTAGGCGGCCAGAGATTGCCCCTTGAGCCGGACGATGTACACGCCGGGGTCGCTCAGGGGGGTGATGGTCAGGGTACGGGGGTCAGGATCGGCCTGAACGGCAGAGGCGGCGCTGACGCGGCCGGGAACAAGCGAGAACAGCAAGAGGAACAAGGCAAAGAGCAGAGGTGCGCGCGACTTCATTACGATGGTCTCCTATGGGTTACAACAGGCCAAAAGCATACCGGCGCAGCAGAGCGCCACACACGGCGGGTCCGGCAGAGGAATGGGCACGATTATAGCACTAACTGCGTCGAGGCAAAAAACTGCGTGGGCGGCGCGGCGCAGTAAGTTTTTTGCAACTATTCAGGTGCCGGGCACTTGCGACCGATTTCCAGCTTGAGCCGGCTCTGCAGACGCCCTGGCCAGCGCAGCCTTAAGTGCCCGGCACCTAGGGCTGAATAGTTGCAGTTTTTTTACTTGCGCGCGTGAGCGACTTGTGCTACACTGTTGCATGTTGGCTCGTTGCGATAAGCGCTTCTCCTCTCCTGGCGTTCAACCCGTGTTGTGGCGTTGTGTCGATTGGACAATTGCCCGGCTGTTGTGGTATAACGCAGCCCGCCCTGATGATCGATTCCAGTTTGTTCCGTTGCCAGATGACCCCCTCAGGAGGATTTGACTCCATGAAAAGCTCACTCTCGTCCCTCGCCATCGTCGTGCTGTTGGTGGCTTTAGGTCTGCTCACCGTCGTGGCCCTGCCGCGGGGCATGGAACCGGCCACGGCTGCGCCAGCGAGCGCACCGTTGCTGGAGGTGACTGCGCCGAATGCCCAGAATTTCAACATGATTGCTGTGCCGCTCAACGCAAGCCAACAATTCGCCAACCTGGGTCAATCGTTTGACGCCCAAGGGCTGGCAGCAATCGCCGGCGCTGGTGTGGCGCAGGTAGCACGTTGGAACGCTGCATCCCAGTTGTATGAAACCTGGAACACCGATTTCGGTGGTTACGGCACGAATTTTCCCTTGGAGGTTGGGGGAGCATACTGGCTTGTGCTTAATAGCGGCGCCAGCAATATCATCTCGTTTGTAGGGGATGTCCCGCCGCCGACTGGCCAGCCTGGGGCGGTGTCCTTCACCTTTGTGAATGGTACGCCCTGCAAATTCAACCAGTTCTCGTTACCGCTGGACAAGTCTTCAGTCACCAACGCTTCCCAGCTTGCTGCAGCTATTGGTAGCGGAGTTGTTCAGGTAGCACAGTGGAACGCCACCTCACAGCTTTTTGAGACCTGGAACACCGACTTTGGTGGGTACGGCACGAACTTTACCACCAAAATCGGCTATCCTTACGTAGCCTGCTTAACGACAGGTGCTCCCACCACATGGCCATGAATTGGCAAACAGAACGAACCCATCCGTCCTGAACACTTATCTTATAAGGAGACTGTGTAATGACGAAAGCTGCTTTTCGCATCTTGCTTGCCGTTGTGGCAATTGCTGTGTTTTCCAGTGTGGCGTTTGCTGATTTCACAGGACCGTTTTACGACACCTTTGTCATTGTGAATAACACTAACAACCCCGCTGCACCTAACCTGTCGGTTCAGGACTCAACAGGCTCATGCACCGACACCCATATCACCTATTTTCAGTTCGACGTGTCCGGGATTGGCACAGTCGACTCGGCTCAGCTCACCGTCAAAGCGGGCGGCACTCCGGTCGGACTCGACTACAGCCCAACAATGACGATGTACGGCGTTGCTGATTTTGACCCAAACACTCTCAACGGCAGCAACTACCCGCTCACATCGGCTGGTGTTGTGATCCAGAGCCAAACGATCCCGGCTAGTACCGTGGCCGGAAATGTGTTTGTGTGGGGCGGATCTGATCCAGGACTGAAGAACTACGTCCAGAGTCAGGCAGATGGTGACAACATTGTCACACTGGCTTTTAGTTTTAGCTTGAACTGCCACCCTGTGAACAGCAGCCTGTCGTTTTATAGCCAAGACTGGGGGACTCCTGCGGATCGACCGGTCTTGACCATCACAGGCACAAAACCCAACTCTGTCACCCTCCGCACCTTTCGTTCCGACAACTCTGTGGTCAGCCCAGTGATCTTGGCCGGCGCAGGGATCGCTTTGCTGGCCGGAGTGGTCGGCATCATCGTGGCCCGCCGGCGCCGGCTGGCGAACTAGTTCAAGGAGCCCTTGTCATGACTCAGCTCTCCACCTCATCTAGCCGCAAGCCTTATCAGTCCCCGCGCATCGCCTACGAAGCCCGTCTGGAAGCCCAGGCCGGCTCACCGCTGGGCGACACGTTTGGTGATCTGCTGGACCTGACCGGCACACGCCAGTAATCTATCCTCCTGCGATCGACGAGAGTCAGTCGAGGGCGGGCGCTTGTAAGCGCCCGCCCTTTTGTTATGTTACCGTGAGCAGCAGACTCTTCGGCTTTCTTTCCGCCAGCGACGAGCCGTCTCAGCGCAGACGGTTACGGCAACGACGACTCGCCGTTGACAGCAAAAAAGTCGAAGAGTCTGTGTGAGCCTCCCATGCGCACTTGTCTTGTGTGGGCCGTCATCTTCCTCCCCTTGGCGCTCAACGCCTATCAAGCGCCGCTGTCTGATATCTGCGCGGGCTGGACGCAGGTCAACGACGACGCCTTTGGCCTGCCCAGCTTCGGCAGCTACGCCGGCGAGGAGGGATTCGAGGCGCTGGTCTACGACGGTCAGCTCTACCTGGGGATGGAGGCCGACAACCGGTTGGGTGCGCGGCTGTGGCGCACGCGCCGCGGAGTCGCTGTCCCCAGCAGCCAAGCGGACTGGGAGGAGGTTAGCGCCGACGCCGCCGGCCTGCCCTTCGGCCTGGCCAATGTGACCCAGAACGACCACGTCGACAGCCTGGCCGCGTTCGACGGCGCGCTCTTCGTCAGCACGGCCAACGGCGGGGACAGCACCTGGGGCACGCGCGTCTTTGCCAGCACCAGTGGCGACCGCGGGACGTGGAAGGATGTCATTGCCCAGGTCGACCGCGACGGCGATGGCCGATCGGAGCTCAGCTTGCCGCACGACATCACGGCCGGCTTTGGCGACCTGCACAACACCAACTTCAAGGACATGCAAGTGTTCGACGGCCGCCTGTGCGGCGGCACGCGCAACACGGTCAGCGGCGCCGAGGTGTGGTGCACGGCGGACGGCAGCACGTGGGTGCAGAAGAACACCAGCGGCTTCGGTGACCCTGCCAACGTCGAGGTGTGGTCGGCGCACGTGGCCGGCAACGCGCTCTTCGTGGGCGTGCAGCACAGCGGCGCAACGGCCGACAGCAGCGACGACGTGGCCGTGTTGTTCCGCGTTACCGACCTGAGCGCCACGCCGGCCGGCTGGACCGAGGTCTACCGCGGCTCCCCGGGCAGCTATCGCGCGGACATCCTGGGCGACCTCAACGGCTATCTGTACATCGCCGTGCGCAGCGCCGCCGGCGCCATCGTCCTGCGCGGCCCCTTGAGCGACCCGACAACGTGGGCGCCGGTCAGCCAACCCGGCCTGAACGGCCGCCGCGCCAACCAGGGCGCAGTGGTAGATAGCGCCGTAGTCTGGCAAGAGGCGCTGTTCGTCGCCGTCTCCAACTTCGCCGATGGTTTCACGCTGTGGCGCACTGCGGGTGCCGTGCAGCCCGACGGCCTGGTGGATTGGACGCAAGTAGGCGCCAACGGCCTGGCTGACAGCCACAACGTGCAAAGTGAGCTCATCCCCTTCGGCGGCTACCTCTACGCCTGGACAACGAACTACGTCACCGGGCAACAGGTGCTGCGCGGGCGCTGTTCACGGTGAGCGGTGGTATGGCGGTGGCCGACGCTGGCTTGCGGCGGAACTGGTAAAAGTCGGGGCTTCCGCCGAGTCCGGGCGTCAAACCCGGCTGAAGCCTAGACTCCCAACGGTTGACAGGCCAGCCCCGCTCTGCGCTTGTCGGCTCAAAGGACACCACCGTAAGCGCGCATCCAAGCGTCCAGCGCTTGCGGCTGACCGGTGTTCGCATCCATATTGGTAGATAGACAACACTCTGCAGCCACCAATCTATGAAATAATGGTCGGTAAGAGCTCGGCGTCAGCGGCTGAACAAGTGTCGCTGTCCTGTCGTCTCTTCCTCTTCACAACACATCAGGAGCGCGTCCCATGAAACAAGAGAACAAGCGTGGATCGTGGTGGTTACCGGCAGTGGTCGCAGCAGCGGCCCTCGTTTTTTTGTTCGGCGTTCAGACAACGGCGCAGAGCGCGCAGACCCGAACCATTGGCCCTGCCTGGTCCGGCACCGGCCACTTCGTCCAGGAGCAGATCGGCTACATTCCTTCCCCCTACACGGTGCAGCCG